>NZ_JAMYQP010000065.1:0-19694 GCF_040320945.1 Mesorhizobium sp. M0587 | reverse complement strand
AAACCCGATGGCAACTGCGGCGACCAGGTTGAGCTCAACCCGGCAGGTTGATCCGACTGCGATGACAACGCCCACGAGTCATCCTCCCACCCGGCAGGTTGCCACCCTCCGGCTTGATCCGCAGCGTCATGAATTGCGTCCTGATCATAACTTTCCGCAGGCCCCTGCCGTTCGCGGTCGGGCAGCTCATCCCACAACCGATCCTGATCGTAACCTTCCACTGGAGACTGGCCAGATTGCTGCGGTGGCTGCAGGGGCGGCATTCCCCACGCAGCGTTCGCCTCAACGACTTGCTGGTAGTTCCGAAGGTCGTTTAAATGGAGGTTCGGACTATATCCACAGGCTACCTTATATGCCCGAAAATCATCCTTCAACCCTTGTGTCTGCTCCTGATTGCCGTTGACTCGGCTCGCTATGCTCGCCTTTCCCTGCCTTCGGAGCCACTCACTGAACCCGCGTCGACGGCTAGTGATCTCCTGGAAAGGTTTCCTCTCTTTCGACGTCGACTCAGGCCCAAGGCTGGCCAACTCCTGGTTGTGCAGGCCCTCGATGAGGCGAGCGTCGTCGGCATAAGGAATCGGATGCGGAAGGTTCCCGGTGCGGACCTGCTGGACCGCCACCAATGCAGCGCTGACCAGGACGCCAGCCTCATGCGCAAAGGCGTTCGCGCGACCAGTCAACCCATTGGGGTCGTCAGGGTTGCCAGGAGCGTCAAGCAGGCCGGCCAGTGTCCGGCCCTCGGGCTGCGTCTGAAGCCATGCGCTGAATTTGCGCAGACTCGTTGCGTGTGGCCGGACAGTCTTAACGCCAAGGCCGGGGGCCCTGGCGATGAAGTCAGTAATGATCGTGTGGTCCTCGTCGGGGATGATCGTGTGGTCCTCGTCGGCCGGGCGGCCGCGCTTGGCATAATCGGCGCGATACGTCGTCTTGACAACCTCCGGCTGGTGCATCCCGTCCTTCGACGACTGCTTGCCGCTGCTTGGAACGAAGGCCTTCTTCACTGCCTTCAGCAACGATCTCAATCCCCCGCTTTTTTTCGGCGGCGGGGTGATTGCCGGCTCCTCCGAGAAAGAGGAATAAGCCTCCGACGAGGCGGTCGAATGCCTGGACCGCGAGTGGCTCGAGGCTGCGTAAGAGGTGTCTATGCTGTGGCGCGCGCTGCTGATTTGGTTGTCCCGCAGGGAAGGCTGCCGCGGCATCCGCATCGAGCCACCCATGGACGTGCGCCGAATCGCACCATTGTCTGGATCAGCAGCGGAGCCGCCTAGGTTCAACTCGCTCAGCTGCCGCTCCAGGCCCTGTTGCTGCGCACGGTACTGCCGCATGTAATCGTCCGTTGTCCCCCCTATCCCTGTCAAACTCGCGACCCAAGGGTATACGTCGGCGTTGGGATCATTTTGTTCGGGAGCATCGTAGGGCCATGCCCGGCCAGTATTGTCCATAGCGGTCTCTCCGGTCGCGGATCAAGGAAGTGCTCTAGCGCCTATCGGTCGCGCCGCCGTCATGCGCAATTCATATTCAATCATTCGATCGGGACATGGTGATGCTTCCCAAAGGACTGGCGATGCCACGTTGACTGCCGGTCAGCTTTTGGATCATGGAACGACGGTATGATCGCTTCGCCCGTTAGCGCCAATCGCCACCGCTTCCCGCCGATGATCATTGCTCACGCGGTCTGGCTCTATTTCCGATTTCCAGACCAACCAGGGGTGCCGTAGGGCGTTGGTGCATGGGTCCGGACTTGAGGGGATGTCGATCTTTGAAGCGGCAGACTATGCCGTGGCCGCCTTGCGGCGGGCGATTTCGGGCGTGCGCAGGCAAGCATGCGGTTGAGGACGGCGCAGCCGATGGCGACTTCGGTCTGCTGAACTGGAAGCGACCGTGCCCGCAAACGCCGCCCGATGGTGGACTTGTATCGCCCTATGGCGGTCTCGACCAGCGAGCGTTTGTCCATAACCGTTGGAGACCTGCCATTTCATCCGGCCGTCTCTGCCGATTGCGGCGATATGCTGGTCCCTTTGGCCGGCAGGTCTATCGTCGAATGGTTCGACCGCGTTGACACGAGGCGGAATGACGATTGCGGCGGCAGCGCTGTGATCGATGACTGCGTCGTAAGTCGGTTTTCCGTCGTAGGCGCCGTCAGCAGTAAACTGTCCGATCGGACCGCCAATCTGGTCGAGTAGTGGCCTGCTGGATTCGCTCAAGAAGGCTCTGACCGAGCGGGCGGGACTGTCAGGAATTCCGTGTGCGGGCGTCCCGCAGAGGCGGAGGATCGTGCCATCCAGGCCATTGGGAGGGTGATCTGCTCACCGGAGCGAACGACACAAACATCGTCACCCTCGTCGAGCGACACAGCCGGTTCACGATGCTTGTGAAGTTGGCGAGAAGGGACTCGGCGACCGTCGTGGCGGCCCTCGCCGAGAAGATCGGCACTTTGCCCCAAGAGCTGCGGCGCTCGTTGACATGGGACCAGGCCAAAGAGATGGCTCGTCATAAGAGCTTCACCGTCGCAACCGATCTACAGGTCTACTTCTGCGACCCGCGCAGTCCCTGGCAACGCGGCAGCAACGAAAATACCAACGGTCTGCTCAGGCAGTACTTCCCGAGAACAACCAACTTCTCGCAGGTCTCGCAGGCCCAACTCGACGGCATCGCCCTGCGGCTCAATCAGCGCCCCCGAAAAATCCTGGACTTCGAAACGCCGGCCGATAGGCTACAGAAGGTGTTGCAGTGACCGGTTGAACCCACCGCGCGATTTCGGACATATTCTGCTCAATTTCGTCTGCACCTCGGCAAGGCCGGCTAGCTGGCGATGGGCGGCCAGATCGTCGACGCAACGATCGTGGCGGCGCCGAAGCAGCGTAACACCGACGCCGAGAAGCCGACATCAAGGCGGGCAAGGAGTTCGCGGAGCGGGTCCAATTCAAAGAACCAGCTCGATGCCGGCGAGGATGATCCTTGTCGCTTGGTCCGGCAACGGTAAGCGCGAATTTCCCCGCACCTTTTGCTGTTGAGTGCTCTGATGCATGAGGTGTCCACCAAAATAGGTGGACACCTTGTGATGGAAGAAGATGATCGGAAACTGCTGGTAAGGCTTGTTGGTCGGAACGGGCGACGCCGATACGAGCCGGCATCGAAGGACCGTCTTGTCTCGGCCTGCCTTGAGCCTGGCGTGTCGGTATCGAGGCTTGCGCTCGAACATGGGGTCAATGCGAACCTTCTTCGGAAGTGGATAAAGAAGCGCACGGAGACCCAGTCCCTCCCGCCGTCCACATCACCGGCGTTTATCCCGGTTCAGCCTGCACCGCGAGCCGATCGACTTCCGGGCCGGCATAAACAGCCTTGCGGTTCTGGTCCAAGAGACGATGGCGCTCGATCCGTTTGCTCCGGCGGTTTTTGCGTTCTGCAATCGCCGTCGCGACCGGATGAAGCTCCTGTTCTTCGATCGGTCGGGCTTTGTGCTGGTCCTGAAGCGGCTGACCGAGGACAAGTTCCGGTGGCCGCGCCGGGAGGCAGCGGTGGTCACGCTTACGAGCGAGCAATTGCACTGGATCCTCGACGGCATCGATATCGATGCGATGGTCCGCCATCCGCTGCGGCAATATCAGGTTGCCGGTTGAGGGCTCTCGAATTGAGCGGTTGACGCGGCGGCATGCTTTCGATTCAAGAATCTGATGAATCGCCCGGCGAACCGACTGTTGAAGCGTTGATGGCGCGTATTGCTGCGCTGCAGGCGGAGAACCGTCACCTCACCGAACGCGTCGTCAAACTCGAGGAAGAGCTGGCGCTTGCACGACTGCATCGTTTTGCGCCGCGCAGTGAAAAACACATTGACCGTCTCTTCAATGAAGCCGAACAGGCCGCGGATGAGGACGCCGCCGATAACGAAGATGGCGATGTCGTTGCCCTGCCGGACACGGGCTTGCCGGCGAGCGAAGGGGCGACGGGAAAGAAGCGCGGCCGCAAGGCCTTGCCGGAAAACCTGCCGCGCGAGCGCGTCGAGTATGACCTTCCCGACGACCAGAAGGCTTGTCCTTGCTGCCGTCATCAGATGCATCGCATGCGCGAGGCCGTTACCGAGCAACTTCATATCGAGGTGAAGGCGAAGGTTTTGCAGAATGTGCGGTTCAAATATGCTTGCCGCCATTGTGACCGTACCGGCATCAACACGCCGGTCGTGACCGCGCCGATGCCCGCACAACCCTTGCCGGGCAGCATCGCCACGGCTTCGACGCTGGCCTTCGCGCTCGTTCACAAATACGTCGACGGCACACCGCTCTACCGCCTGGCACAGGCCTTTGAGCGCGCCGGCGTTCCTGTCAGCCGAGGCGCTCTGGGCCACTGGGTGATCGGCTCGAGCGAAAAGCACCTGCATCGCATCTATGACGCGCTGAAACTGCGGCTCAGATCGCAAACCCTCATCCATGGCGACGAGACGACGGTTCAGGTGTTGAAGGAAATGGACAGAGCGGCCGCCAGCACCTCGTACATGTGGGCATACCGGAGCGGCCACGACAGTGACGAGCCGATCGTGCTGCTCGATTATCAGCCGGGTCGCGGCCAGGTACACCCGCAGACCTTCTTGGGCGATTACCGCGGCATCGTGATGAGCGACGGCTATTCCGCCTGGCGCACGCTGGAAGGGGCAACGCATCTTGGATGCATGGCCCATTCCAGGCGGCGCTTCGTCGACGCACTCAAAGCGAGAAAGAAGGGTGGCGGGCTGCCGGAACAGGGGCTCCGGTTCTTCGAACAGCTCTACCGGGTTGAAAGGCAGGCGCGGAACGAAATCCCCGATGACGGCGAAACGCGAGATCACTGCATTCGCCGCTTCCGCCAGCAACATAGTGTCCCCATCCTCCATGCTCTCAAGGCATGGCTCGACGACATCGCCCCAAAAGTCTTGCCGGACAGCAAGCTCGGCGACGCCGTCTCCTACACCCTGAACCAATGGGGATATCTGACTCGTTACACCGAGGACGGCAGCATGCCGATCGACAATAATCTTCTCGAGCGTGACATCAGGATTTTTGCCACTGGCCGGAAAAGTTGGCTGTTCAGCGATACCGTCGACGGAGCCAGGGCCAGCGCCGTCATCTACAGCCTGATGTTGACCTGCCGCGCCTGTGGCGTCGAGCCGTTAGCGTGGCTGCGCCACGTCCTCACCGAATTGCCTCAACGCAACGAGGACGCTGATATCTACGATCTGCTGCCCTTCAACTTCGCCAAAGCAACAGCAGCCTGATCAGACCAGATACCGTTCCCAATTCGAAGGCCATCCGTCGAAAGCGCCCGCGTCAACGTGCGGGGAAAATAGCGCTTACCGGCAACGGGGTTCCAGGGGCGAAATGTGTCCCCTCGGTGGCATCGGTCGCGCGTCAAGCACGTCCGAGGGGAAGTGTACCTGCAGATGCTCTTGGCCTGCGGATATGTTCCGCCAGCCACACCCTCCTCCCTCACTGGAACGTTGTCTGGAAGCCTGGCCAATCCTATCGTGCTATCCATGTCCACGGGTGGGCGGACGGCGGACTAAGAGCTGTCGGGGCTACCACCCCACGTGTCCGGACCGAAGTCACCCTTCTTTGGGATCATCACGCCAGCTCCTGTTTCTTCGATCAGTTGAACACGCGTAGGGTATTACTCGAGCGGCTATGCGGCCGGTGCGGCCGCAGGGAGAGAGGCTTTGATGCGCTTCAGCTCGCTGCCGACACTCCCAATTCCGTCCCGCAGCATCTTCCCGATCGTAATATGAGCGAAGGCCGCCGGAGGATTGTCAAGCAGTTGGATGAATTCGTTTCCGTCGAGGTATTGGAAAACGGATTCGATGATTGCTTCACCGCGCTCGATCGCATCAAACCTTGCCTCGGCCACTTGATTAGTAATGTCAGCAAGCTCGTTCGCGACCGCATCATTGATCTCCTGGAAGAGCTCGTCGATCGGAGTCCATGTTCCGCCACGGGCTTTTACATCGTACTTCTCGTTGATTTTGCTCTTCGTCTCCTCCCAATGCACCAGCGCGCCGTCGAGGCGGGCCTGCCATTTATCTTTGATACTCCGAACGGACGCGAGGAAATCCCCTTCCAGCTTATCCGCTTTCTTGAGGCCAAGCACGGCGATCAGCTGATCGTCATTGCGGAGCCACTGCTCCAACACGGCAATCAGACGCTCCAAAATCTCGCGCCTGTTGGCAGCATGCCCTTCTTCTTTGGGCCATTGCGATGACACCATCATGGCGATCCTGTCGGAGCTCGCGTTTTCCAGAGGATAAGGAAGCCGTCGCTCTTGTGCCTCTGCCTTAGTCATTCGGAACAGGGTTTCTACGACCTCGGCTTGATCGACCGGGTGTCTCGCAACACGGTCGAGATCGATTCCGCCTATATTTATCGCTTCACGCTCAGCGCCGTCGTCAACGCCTGCTTCGTCCGGCTTCGCTGGGCGATCCGTTTTCATCTCGTCGCCATCGGGTGCCTCGTCCACATATTGGAGGTTTCTCCGATTGTCGTCGTAGGCCAGCATCAATAGAAGCCGGCAAGTGAAGTTATGGAGGGCATTTTCCCGCTCTTCAACCGGCGTTGCGGCCAATATTTCCTTGAGCCAATCGGCGATTTTATTTGTCAATGGGCCCAGCTCGGCAGTTTGCATTAACCCCGTTTGCCGACTGATACGATTGGAGTGAGCTGCGATTGACGCTGCCGAAGTGGCTATGGTTTGCTTCAGTCCTTCAGAGAGAGCTTCCGCAGCGCCTTCCGGCAGGTTCTCTTTGACGATTTCCTGATTGTCATCTGAAGGCAGGTCGTCAGAGTTCGCCTTGGCTGCTATTTCAAATCGATTGAGGTCTTCTTCACTCAGGGGTTCAGCCTCCTGGATATCCGGGAGGCTTACTCTCAGGTCCTTGAAATAACGCTTCATCTGGGTCTTGATCGCCGTAAAATTGGCCGTGCCTCCTTTGGCCAGCCGTACGACAATGACGCTGCGCTCGTTCATCGTCCCTGTACCAGATCTCAGAAACTTGAAGTCAACGGGTTCCTGAACACCTTTGGGAGTTTTATAGGGCATATCTTCCAGAATTACCCGCAGGCCCTTCAGGCCTTTCTTCCGCACTAAAACCACCGGCTTCTTTTCGCCGGCAATGACAATAGTGCCAACGGCAAAGCAGAATTCAAGCTTTTTCGCGGCTTGAGCGCTCCTCATCACGGACAAGAACCGCTGCGCCATTTGGGCACTATGTACTTGGCTCATTATATGTCTCCACATTGGTTGTCGTAGATTGAATTACGTTGAATGGACGAAACGGCAAACCATTCGTCCATCGCGACCGACGAGTTCTGTCACCGGCATTTGAGGAAGGTCAAAGCTTTGATCGGAATTTGAGCACGACCATCCCGCTGGTAAATCCTAATTTGGCGTTGACGCCTTTCACGAGTCGTTCGAGGCGTGCTGAAAAGATCAGCGGAAACCAGCGGCATGCCGGAGAGGTGAAAAACGACGTCAGGAAGTCCGCTTCCATGCGGGATCCGCCGTGGCACCCTGCCAGTCCCATCGGCATTTGATCCCTCGGCAATCTCGGAGTGGAGGCTCGTGCAGCTGAAATGCGCCTGTGATGGCATCTTTCCGTTTGAGCGGCAGGACGTACGTGCAGCAGCAACCGAGGGCTCCTCAAATTTGTGGGCATCGGAATCGCGATAGCAGATTGCGAGATAGCGGGTTGTTCAAGTTGTCGGCTTGGAGCATGAATGTCACCCAGTGGCGGCCAGCCGCTATCCGTACATAAACCTGGTCGGTCGCTTCTTGAGGAAGCGTCTTCCCTTCGTCCAATAGTCGAAACAACGCCCAGGGGCCCACCTTCGAAATAGCAGCACGCTCCAAGCCGTTGAAAGTGACCGAAGCGCCACCGAGGCCGCCGACCGTGGGCCAACGGAAACGCACAGGTTTGTATGCTCCTCGTCGCTGCGTGATTTGCTGGCCGTCGATCTCGACCACCACCTCGTCGGTCGACCGATCGGTATCAGTGACGGTGAGCAGAAACTCAATAGACGGCTGACTGCCGGCATCCTTGAACATAGAGTCCCGGATTGCGGCTGCTCGTTTGAATTGTGCCAAGGCCTCTCGGTCGATTTGTAAATTGTCGCTTCCCGTGGACTGTGCCTTCCACGGGCCTTCGGGCCTATCAACAAAGTGAGCCAAGTGCTGCGCAAAAAACGTGTCGATCACGCCGTCCCGGCTGAACAGCCGCCCGAAATCTCCCAATGGAGTGTCTCGACGGGAGCCACGGCTGAAGGGATACCGTCCTGCGGTTGCCCGCTGGCATAACTCGGCAGCACCGTCTGCCCACACGCTAGCGAGATGACGCTTTGCCTCGCTCATGGACAGTTTCGAGCTGAAGCGGCCGACGCTCAGGATCCATTGCTGAATGGGTGGCGGCAGATTGGCGGCTCCTGCTTCGATTTTGCGGATTGCGATAGCCGTTTCGTCACCTTTCTCCAACGAGTTTGATCCGGCGAGGTCCTGCATCTCACCAAGTGATTGGTAAAGAGCAGCAAGATCGCTTACAGCGCTGTCGATCGGCGCTTGAGCACCGGGGGGGCTGTTTGGCGGCACATTGACAAGTTGGTGTAGCCATTGAAAATGCACATCCGTGTAGAGCCAATCATGGCTTTCGGAAGTGCCGGCGACAGGCGGCGATCGGAAGAGCGCCTGAAGGTCGCCGACGGGTAGCTCCTTCTGATCAGTGCCTTTAGCTTCGGTCGGCGTATCGGGCTCGGGCGGTTCACCGAGCTTGGTCTCCTGTGCCGCTGCGGCAAGGAACAAGCGCATCGGCGAGGTGGGTGCTGAAAGCGCGTTCAACGTTCGCAAAGCGTCATCGACACTCGCCATTGGCCGCAGCGAAATGTCATTAATGATTTCGTCCCAACCAAACGCAAACTCCTGAAAGTAGAGATCCATCGCCGCACGTCGCAGCGTCTCTTCCGCTTCACCTGTGGAAGTGGTCGCCTGGTCGCCAAGAACCCAACCTTCTGCAGCAACCGCGTCTGCTACCTGTGGCAGCAGGCGCAGGAATGTCCCATGGAAACCGGCTCGGGTGTAAATACCGGCGATGCCATTGTTGAGGGGCTGTCCTGATTTGCGCATCAAGACGTCCCCCACCATCGGTCCGGCGTGGTCGGACAGACGCCATGTTGGTAAGTTAGCGGCCTGAGTACTGTTTGTGATGATGTTAAGCACACGACGCGGCATCGAGAGGGCCTGGAGTTTTGCGCGGCTCTTTTCGATCAGTTCGCCATTGAGGCTGATACCTGGCAGCGGGTTGTCCAAAAGGGCATCGAGGTGATCGGCCAGCGACCGGCGAAGGGCGGCATCTGCCTCAGCCGGAAACAGCAGTTTCCAGTCGAGGGTCATCCACTCATTGATGTCCCCGGGCTCGAACGGGCCACGTCCCCCAAGCATCAGATAAATTTTCAGCGCCTGATAGAGGAACGGAAGATCGTCCTGGTGTTCCGCCACCAGTGTTTCCAGTCGGAAAACTAGGCGCGGCAGCAAGATCGTCCTTACGCCCCGGCGATAGGCCGCATGCGCTTGTATCTGAAAGTTTTCACTTTGATCTAGACCTAATCCCGAGAAGTTGTTGTCCGCTCTGGCGGCTTCGTCATAATCGGTCTTCACGGCGCGTAGCCGATCCAGCAGCGGCAGAACTGGTCGGAGATCGCTACTGTCTACCCGGTCAAGGGGGAGTTTCCCCGCTTCCTTGGCATAGCTGCTGACCGCAAGACGAGCCCCTTCCATCAAGTGGACATTGCGACTGTAGCTGACTATCAAGAAGGCAGCCGCTGAGGCCATAGCTGCCGCGATTGTCGTGCACAGGCTATATCGAAGCCACCGCTGTCGCCGTTCGACACGGGGATGGGCTTCAACAAGTCCAGCGTTGGCGAAGACGACCTGGCGAAGCAAACGAGTGATGAAATAACTACGCTTCTGGTCGGGTGAAATAGGGGTGGCCCGCAGAGAGATGCCGAAGGTCCGAGACCTGGCCCCCGCAATGCGATCAAAGGGCGCACCCACTTGCATTCCGCTCACGAAGTAGATGCCGCGGAGCAAGATCGGGTCCTCGTAGGCGTTGCGACCGAAGGCCTCCTGTAGAAACTGATAGGATAGATGCTTAAGGCTTGCGACCTGCTGTGGGAAGCCGAACACAAGCGCGCGACGGTGAATGTTGCTCTCTTGCTGCAGTCGTTCAAGCAGCCTGTCATTGAGGCGCCCGACGAGTGTGTCATATTCTGCTGCGTAAGATCCCATCGGATCGCGTTCACTTTCCGATGGCGCGAAAGTGAAACCCCACACGGCCTCGCGGCCCTCGCGGCCAAGGTCGTCGAAGAACTCGTTAAATCCCGCAATTAGATCGCTCTTGGTGAGCAATATATAAATCGGCAGCCGCAATCCGAATTCTCGATACAGATCAAGGATCCGCTGCCGGATGCATCTGGCGTGATCGAAGAGTACCTCCTCGGAGGACGAACTCAGCTCGTTTATCGCGATTGATACCAACACCCCGCTCAGCGGCTGGCGCCGACGGCTGCGGCTAAGGAGGCGAAGAAAGCCCTGCCAGACCGCTTTGTCCTGTTCCAGGTTGCGTTTCTGAACCACGTAGTATCCGGGAGTGTCGATGAGTACGGCGTCATCGGTGAACCACCATTCACAATTGCTGGTGGCCTTGACCACCCCGATCGATTTCCGGCTGAGTTTTTCCGCCAATGGGAAGCTGAGGCCGGAATTGGCAAGGGCAGTGGATTTTCCCGATCCAGGCGTACCGATAATCACGTACCACGGCAGTTGATCGAACCACCGCTTGCCGAGAACGCCGTGACGACGAAGCCGCTTGCGCGTAATACGAGTTTCGCGAAAGCGAGCTGACATGGCCTCCAGTTCTGCTTCGGCAGCGGCGCTGGCTCGCGCTCCGCCCCAATCGGAAGAAGCCGATCCTGCACCATCCGCCTCGTTTTGATTTGTCCGGATCCCGTCCAGCATGCCGGACGCTCGTGTAAGGAAAAAGCCTTCAACGTTGCCCTGGATCATGCAGATGACCACGTAGGCGATCGGCATCAACGTTGACGCCGCAAGTTGCTCACCAAGGCTGTCAAGTGGGATGTACCCTCCAATTGAGAGGTGCCGTCCAAAAATAAAGATCACAGCACTCACCAGGGCGGCTGCTGCGATACCGAGCCATTTGCCCTGGAGCGCTCTCTTGAATGACTGCATGGGCTAACTCTCAGTTTGGCTTCGTAATTATGATTTCGATCCGCCGGTTCTTGGCGCGGCCTTCTGGCGTCTGGTTCGAAGCGATCGGTTCTCCGCTCCCTCTGCCCTTTTCCCGCACGTGGCCCGGCTCACTCATCGTCGATCTGATAATCTCAGCCGCTGCCTTGGCACGCGCCATTGAGAGGTCTTGGTTGGAAGGATAGGCACGAGATTGGATCGGCATCGAGTCTGTGTGTCCGGTCAAAAGAACCGCCCCGGGCTGCTCGTTCAGCGCTCGCCCAATCCGCAGAAAAAGCGAGACGAACGAATCCTTCACGATCGAACTTGCGGAGTCGAACATCCCTGAGGCACGGATGGTAACCAGAATCTGCTGCGCGTCCTCGGTGACAGCGACCAGCCCATCGCGGATTTCGGCACCGAGAAAGCGACGCAGTCGATCGCCATTCATGAGGACTGGGGACGGTGCTGCGGTCCTCGCCAAACTCACCGCTCCGCGCGGCGGCAGAGTTGCGAGTTTGGCGAGGACCGCATCCGACTGGCCATCGAGTGCAAATAATAGCCAGGTATAGAGCGACAGGAGGGCTACTGCCCCGAAAGCGCCGGCGGCCCAAGATGGGACGAATCTGCTGGACGGTCTCCGCGCTGTGGCGCGTTCTTGCCAGTGTGGGGATATGTCACGCTCGAAGTCACCGCGCGCTGCCCGAATCAATCGGTACGTGTCCTCGCACAGCACGCTAAGTTCGGAGGCTCCTCGCGCGGCCACCCGGAAGCGACCTTCGAAGCCCAATCGCATGCAGTAGTAGAGCAACTCCAGCAGATCGAGGTCGTTTGCCGCGGTTTTTTTCATTTGCTCTAGAAGCTCGAAAAAGCGGTCGCCGCCCCAGGTCTCGCTGAACAACGTTCCGACCATGCTTCGCGTTGTCCAGACGCTGTGGCTACCCCAAGCCGTATTCAGAACGATGTCATCGATCGTGGCACAAAGAGCGTATTTGCTGATCTTGATTGCCCGAATCGGCAGTCCGAGCGACATTATCCGACGCTCGAATGCATCGATCCCTCGCAGCACCTGCAGGCGCAACTCCTCGACATCAAGTTGATCCGTACTGCTCTTGAGGTGAGCACAGAGGCCCAACAGCGCTGCCGCAGCCGCGACCAGCGGATTGAGCCGGTGAAGCGTTAGCGTTTCCCAGAAAGGCTGGTCTGATATCGGCGGTGACGAAAGAGCCGAAGGCCCAGGGCCGACTGCAAGGTCGGAACTTAAGACGGTACCCTCAGTCGGTATGGCTACCGATTCCATTGGGCGGACTCATTTATCACGGCTTTGCCTTGTGCACGCTGGAGGCCAAAACTCGACTCAACATTCCGAAGCGTTTCAGTCTCGATGTCGGATACGACGGCATCGAAGACTCGGCAGTACTCGTCCCAAAGCCTGGCTTTCCGGCTGCCGGGCCAGAACTTCCTGGTCCGCACAAGCGAGGCCTTGATCGCTTCAGGGCAGAGGCGTTCACGGACACTGAGTAGAGCCTTGTGCAGTGCCGTTAGCATCGAACCCTCATGCGCTTTGATGTCAGCAAAGGCCTGCTCGACGGCGAGGTGTCCATGAAGGAGCCGCGGGATATCGGTGCATAGAGCCCCGCGCAAGGCGCCCTTGGCATTCAGCATGAACTTCAGGGTGTTTTCGATCGGCTGCGCGGTGCTCGTACACTGAAGGCCGGATTCTTGCAGGGCGTGCTCGCAAGCGGAGACGGTGCTGCTGAGACCGACGAAGGAATTCAGAAGCATCCGCCCAGCACGATCCATGATGGTTGAAATATCGGTTTGCCCGAGATCTGCCAACGATAGCCCACAGCCTGAAAGAAAGGCCGCTATAGCAGCATGGTTTTCGCCGCCAGAATTGGTCTGCCCAACCACCATCAAACAAGACGGCTCCTCAGGAGTCGGCGGTGGCAGGCCCAGGCCGGATTCTACAGGAGGCTCCTTGTTGACGCTGGTCAAGCTTGGCCCATTTGTCGACGCCTGTTTCTCTCTGAGCTCTGTCGCAAGATCCCAGTCCTCCGGGATGGTCTCGACGCAGGTCGCTGGTTGCACGAAGACGCCGGCCTGGTCCGGTATATGATCTGGATAACTGTCCAGCTGCCAGGCGCCCGCGGTGGCTGGCGATAAATCTTGCT
The DNA here is from genome assembly GCF_040320945.1 of Mesorhizobium sp. M0587. Classification (NCBI taxonomy): domain Bacteria; kingdom Pseudomonadati; phylum Pseudomonadota; class Alphaproteobacteria; order Hyphomicrobiales; family Phyllobacteriaceae; genus Mesorhizobium; species Mesorhizobium sp. M0587. The sequence goes on along the minus strand of NZ_JAMYQP010000065.1, from coordinate 6,273 downwards.
CAGCATCCAAGAACGACGACGGCGGAAAGTCTCTATCGAAGGGCTCGACGAACAATTCCCCGAGTCGAGTGGTCTTACCAATCGATATGGCAGGAGCCATTTCAACCACCCCCAGAAGATTCGACGCCTCAAGCGAGCCTACAGTGTGCGGCTCGCCTTCGGCGGAATCCTCCATGGAAGCAGCATCGACCTTGACCATGTAGCTGCCAATTCGAACGATATCACCGGCCGTCAAGATAACAGGCAGGTCCGACGGCAGCGGCTTAGCGCGGTCGTTCAACGATGTGCCATTGCCGCTGCGCTTGATCAGTACGAAATTCCCCTCCTCACGCTCGATCAAAAGGCGGTGCGTCGAGACTGTTTGCTGATCATCCGACAAAACAAACCCGTTGTCCTCGGACAAGCCGATGGACATTCCCTCGTTTGACTCAATCAGCAACTTGATGCCTCGGCTACCCGATAGGCCGGCTTCCGCATTTGTTACACGTAGAATGAGTGGCATGTTGAGCCTGCATTCTCCAAAGGTGGCTATTGGGACCGAATGGCCCAGAGTGCCATTTCGAGATTTGGGAAATCACCGGCCACGTGCAGCGCCAAGCCAGCGGAATGAGGCATGTCCTTCCAGAGGCGGCTCTGCTGATCGATCTCAAAGTAGGTGACGCCGACATGGAAGGGTATCTGCCGTGGGGCGACCGGGAGACGGTTGATGCTGATCCCCTGCAGCGCGACATTGACCAGCTCTTTGATCTTCTCAGCCGGGCCGATCTTAATTTGGGCCGGAAACTCGCGCTGTAGCCGCTCGGTTTTGACATCGGCACCTACGGCCAGCACGAAGCTGGCAGTCGTAAACAGCGAACGGTCTTGCACCTCGGCGAGATGGACACCGTGTTTGTATTCCTGCAGCGGCAATGGTATCGCCGTGCGTTCTAGTACAGTGCTAAGCGAGGATCGAATAGAGCTGATCACCGGCACAAAAGCGTGCGACAGAGCATCGTGCTTGTAGCCGACGAAGGTCGGGGGACGCTTTTCAGTCCGGGAAAACGTGGCCAGTTCACCGGCCAGCTGGACCGTCAGGCCATACAGCCTCATCGGATGCACGCCTGGGATTTTTGCAAGGTGGTCGAAGTAGGGCTCATAACGATTGATCGCCTGGAGCAGAAGGAAATCAGCTATCTCGGCCACCCCGCGCGTGCCTGACTGCGACACCCGGGCTGCCAGCGCCTCACCACGATGGTGAAGCAAGCCGGTGATTTCCGTCACGTAATTGGATAGGACAGGGGAACTGGCGCAGTCAGGAGTTGGTGGGATGTAGTTCTCATCGAGAATGATTTGACCGTCGGCCCGGACCTCAATTAGGCGGGCTATAGGAAGACAGGCGAACCCAGCGCGATTTGCTGCGTCCGGTAAGAGCTGAAAACGCAGCCGCGCCACCTCAATGGAGGCGCCGCCTCGCTCGCCCGCATTTGTGTCGACAAGATCTTGGACTGCAACCTCGAAGCGGGTCGGGACGTCGATTTCTGCTCGCGCATCCGTTTCCACCGCCCCTGGTTGATAGAGGGACACTGCCAAGTGGATAAGCGAGTCGCGTAGATGGCCCGGAACCCCGTACGGAGTGGGCTGGTCGGCGTCATCTGGAATGCTGAACGGAGTCCCGTCCGGCAAAACGCCACACGCTGTTTCGATAGCGATCTTACCCAAGCCAAGCAGTTCGCGATTGAGCCGGAGCTGCGTAATGCCCCAACCATAGCCATGCAAAACGGCCGTTCTGCTGCGCACCAGCTTTTCGACATAACGGTCGTTTTGCTGAAAATGTTGCGGCCGAAGGAATAGCCCCTCCGACCAAACGACCTTATTGTCCCAAGACATCCGCCTGGCTCCGCGCCTTCGATAAATCGAGTCTCCAATGAGGCAGCTCTAAAGCGTTTTCCTGAGACCTTACATGCGCAGTTGGTATGCAGCCATTAGCGACAGGAATGCAGGCTCGCTCTCACCATGGCTGCATATCAATTTCGCATGCCACATGAGCCCTGATCATCGCCCAAGACATGGAATGCCACGGATGTGTTGCAACGTTTTGATTGCCGGTCACGCTATGGCAAGACCCCTTCGATGTTCGGAGGATTAGATGTTCAAGGGCCGCCTGTTTGACCTCAGTGATCCTGCTTTGCGTTCGCTGGTACTTGGCCTACAATCTCTGTGACATCAAATCGCTTGCAGGATCGTTCCCGGCGTCGGCTGAAGCCGATCCGGATCCGCAAGGGCAAATACCTGAATAACCGGATCGAACGGGACGATCGGCGCATCAAGTGCCGCATCCGTCGACTTTCTGGCAGGGCGAACTGCCTTGGAGAACGCGCTGGCGTCGTCCGGTTATAGGCGCGGTTGAAGCCGTCCAGCAGGATTTCGAGATCGGCATCACCAGCAACGTTGATGCCGAGGACCTCACTGAAGGCGTGGGGCGTCCGACTGTCGAAGCGGATCGGCATGAAGAAGGCCAAAGTGGCGGTCGCCAGGAAGATCGCCGTTCTGCTCCACTGTATCTGGGTCGACGGCACCAGCTTTGAGTGGGCAGCGAAAAGATGGCCTAGCAGCTTGACCGCAAACCAGTTCTCAGACCCCTAAAGAAGCCCGTGATGTCCCCGCCGGGACGATGGTTGTGGTGACCTCGTTGAATCGGCTGACGTCAATTTCGAACGTCGTTGCACACGTTGAGGCGCCCGACTCATCATGAGGCATTGACCTCGGAACGGACCATGACTCGGCGATGACAGCGCGAAACCGGATTGACAATGTGACCTGAGACCGATCTTTGCTCCAGTTCAATGGAGAGTCCGAGGCTTCATTGATCCGATACCATTCTTTGGACCGCCGGAAGGTGGAGTTTTCCGGCTGTTTCACGATGGCGGGCTGACGGCGCCATCGGGATTGATCAACGAGATCGGAACCTTGTGCCCGATTGCGCCATGTGGGCGCACCTCGTTGTAGTATCTGCGCCAATCCTCCAACTTTTCGGCCGCGTCGGCAAGCGTCAGGAACCAGTGGGCGTTCAAACATTCCGCCTGAAGCGGCCGTTGAAGGCTTCGATGTAAGCGTTGTCCGTTGGCTTTCCCGGTCGCGAGAAGTCGAGCGTGACGCCCTTGGTGTAGGGCCCACAGATCGAGGTCGCGAGAGACGAACTCCGAGCCTTGATCGACCCGGATCGTCTTTGGATAGCCGATCTTGGGGCAGACCTGTTCCAGCATCCTGACCACATCCTCGGCTCGGTAACTGAAGCGTGGGTCGAGCACCGGCACGTAGCGTGAGAACGTATCTACGACCGTCAGGACCCGGATCTTCTTGCCCGTCGCGAGCTGGTTGTGAACGAAGTCCATCGCCCAGACGTCGTTGGGTTCGACGGCTGGCTGGCGATCGTCTCGCAGCTTCGCCTTCACCCGGCGCTTCGGCGTCTTGTTCCTCAGTTGAAGGCCCAAGTCCCTGTAAATGCGATAGGTCCGCTTCATGTTGATGTCCCAGCCCTCCCGCGTGAGCATCACGTGCACGCGCCGGTAGCCATAGCGAACCCGCGTCGCGCAGATGTCTTTGATCCGAGCTTCGAGGCCGGCCTGGTCACGGCGGCGGGACTTGTAGTGATAGGTCGAGGTGTCGAACTCCAGAACACGGCACGCTCGCCGGATCGACACGTTCCAATCAGCACAGGTATCGGCCACCAGCTCGCGTTTGCGACCAGGCCTCACAGTTTTCGGCGGATCACGTCCTGCAGCATCTCCTTGTCCAGCGACAGGTCGGCGACCAGCTTTCTGAGCTTGCCGTTCTCGTCGTCGGGCTGATGGCTCCCGCTTGTGTGCCCGACGGCTCAGCGTCGTATGATCTGGAACTGGGACTTTCAGCCCCATGAGATCCAGCAGCGAGTGGAGCAATCCCTCGGTCTGGTGCAGCCGCATTGCGAAGACGCAACCCAGCGTCAGCGCTGTCTCAATGGCGAGATCGGAATACCGGGCTTGGCCGCCGCGGGTCTTGCGTCGCGGAGCGCGCCATCCCGCAAGTGCCTCCGGCCTTACCCATAAGGTCAGGCTACCACGCCGGCGCAGACCTGCTTCGTAGTCACGCCAATTCGTCACCCTGAATTTCATCTTTCCCACGTGATGACGACGATCTGCGTTGTGTTTGTACGGCATGGCACTCGCATCAAGCTGATTTCCATCCTGCCTGCCTATCGCCAAACCGTTGACAAAGGATCCATGCACCAAGGCTCATGGCTACGCTACAAAGGCTATTGCGGTTACCGCTTGCCTAAATCCACACCAATAAAAGATCCGTGCACCAACGCCTCCCCCGACAGGAAGCATCACCATGTCCCGATCGAATGATTGAATATGAATTGCGCATGACGGCGGCGCGACCGATAGGCGCTAGAGCACTTCCTTGATCCGCGACCGGAGAGACCGCTATGGACAATACTGGCCGGGCATGGCCCTACGATGCTCCCGAACAAAATGATCCCAACGCCGACGTATACCCTTGGGTCGCGAGTTTGACAGGGATAGGAGGGACAACGGACGATTACATGCGGCAGTACCGTGCGCAACAACAGGGCCTGGAGCGGCAGCTGAGCGAGTTGAACCTAGGCGGCTCCGCTGCTGATCCAGACAGTGGTGCGATTCGGCGCACGTCCATGGGTGGCTCGATGCGGATGCCGCGGCAGCCTTCCCTGCGGGACAACCAGATCAGCAGCGCGCGCCACAGCATAGACGCCTCTTACGCAGCCTCGAGCCACTCGCGGTCCAGGCATTCGACCGCCTCGTCGGAGGCTTATTCCTCTTTCTCGGAGGAGCCGGCAATCACCCCGCCGCCGAAAAAAAGCGGGGGATTGAGATCGTTGCTGAAGACAGTGAAGAAGGCCTTCGTTCCAAGCAGCGGCAAGAAGTCGTCGAAGGACGGGATGCGCCAGCCGGAGGTTGTCAAGACGACGTATCGCGCCGATTATGCCAAGCGCGGCCGCCCGGCCGCAGAGGACCAGACGATGGTCTCCGACGAGGACCGCACGATGGTCCCCGACGAGGACCACACGATCATTGCTGGGGCGGCGATCCAGCGGGTGCGCGCCGGGAACGTCGACGAGCACCTCTTCTCCCAGCTCACGAAGGTGATGAACGACGCCAGGGAAAGGAATCCTGACGTCGCTGCATACAGTACCGTGGTGAACTGGGTATCCGCGCTGCGCAGGTTCAGCGTCTGGCTTCAGCCCAGCAACTTGACGGTGGCCAGCCTCGTTGATGACCCTGGTGCGTTGAATGCCCGTGCGGAGCAGTTTGTGAACGAGCGTGGCGACCGACGTGTCAATACCCCCGTGGAGGTCCTGCTGGATTGGCGCGCCGGAATCGACCCAAGCCTTTTTCGCGCTCGTCCTTATGCCAAAGACAAGGATCTCCTCGAGCAGCGCGCGGCCGAGGGGGACGATTCCCTAAACCGGAATGCACCGGAACTCAGGCAGTTTTCTGCGTGGCTCCGAAAATTCAACAGGCCATCCATCGCTTCTCGGTATCTAACCGGATCGATGGACGACGACCTTCAAGAGTACAGGGAAAAACTCGGTGCTGACCGACTCTCCAAGCTCGCCACGGCACTGTCTGATCTCCGGAGGCTCGCGCCTGGCGGTGAAGAAGTCAGAGGAGTTGGAGCGCGGTCCGGCCGCCCTAATACCCTGATGCCTTATGCCGACGACGCTCGCCTCATCGAGGGCCTGCTCAATCAGGAGTTGGCCAGCCTTGGGCCTGAGTCGACGTCGAAAGAGAGGAAACCTTTCCGTGTCATCGCTAGCAGTCGACGCGGGCTCAGTGAGTGGCTCCGAAGGCAGGGAAAGGCGAGCATAGCGAGCCGAGTCAACGGCAATCAGGAGCAGACACAAGGGTTGAAGGATGATATTCTGGCATATAAGGTAGCCTATAGATGTAGGCCGAACCTCCGTTTAAACGACCTTCGGAAGTACCAGCAAGTCGTTGAGGCGAACGCTGCGTGGGGAATGCAGCCACCGCAGCAATCTGGCCAGTCTCCAGTGGAAGGTTACGATCAGGATCAGTTGTGGGATGAGCTGCCCGACCGCGAACGGCAGGGGCCTGCGGAAGGTTACGATCAGGACGCAATTCATGACGCTGCGGATCAAGCCGGAGGGCGGCAACCTGCCGGGTGGGAGGATGACTCGTGGGCGTTGTCATCGCAGTCGGATCAACCTGCCGGGTTGAGCTCAACCTGGTCGCCGCAGTTGCCATCGGGTTT
>NZ_JAMYQP010000064.1:0-20776 GCF_040320945.1 Mesorhizobium sp. M0587 | reverse complement strand
TCGATGTCGAGCTGATCGTGCCGATCGCCATGGAAGAGAAGCTGCGCTTCGCCATCCGTGAAGGCGGCCGCACCGTCGGTGCCGGCATCGTCGTCACCATCAAGGAATAATCGAGGCCGGCATCCGCCGGAATTCGACGGAAAGGGCGGTCTTCGGGCCGCCCTTTTTCGTGTCGGTCCCAGCCACGGGACGGGTGCCGTCAGCCGCCACGTCAAAGCTGTTGCAAGCGCCATCGCCGCAATTAGTATGGGTTGCACCGAGGGAGCTTGCCAGAGTGGTTCCGGGGCGCGGTTTGGACGTGAATGCACGGTGCTTGCGGGCACTGGTCCGTCTCGCGCTGTCGATGGCCATCGGGCTGGTCGCTTTTGTCGCCCAAGCCGAGGAAGAGCCGCCGGACATCCCGCCGATGCGGTTCGTCGTCGTGCGCAGCAGCGCGCCGGGCTGCGAGCCCAATTGTCCGGAATGGATCTCGGCCGAAGGCACCATCTCGGCGGGTACGCCGTCGCTGCTCAAGCGAACGCTCAGGGCGCTCGGAGGCCGGCAGCTGCCGGTCGTCGTCAATTCCCCCGGCGGCAATGTCGATGCGGCGCTGGCGCTTGGCCGCCTGATCCGCAAGAACAAGCTCGACACCGCCGTCGGCATGACGGTCTTCACCGGCTGCGAGCCGGACATGAAGAATTGCAAGGACAAGGACGGCAAGCCCACCGGCTATTTCGGCATGGCCTATGACAGCGGCGCCATGTGCAATTCGGCCTGTCCGCTGATGTTTTCGGGGGGCGTGCGCCGCGTGGTCGGGGATTTCGCCTATCTCGGCGTCCACCAGATCACGACCACTTTTCAGCGGATGAAGCTGGTCTACCGGACCACCTACCGGGTCGTGAACGGCAAGAAGAAGATCATCAGTACCAAGGTCATCAGCCGGAAGAATGCCGGCAGCTACAAGACCTACGAAATGAGCAAGGCGACCGAGAAGCAGCTTGCCGCCTATCTGAAGGAAATGGGCATCGATCAGGGTGTGCTTGGTACGATGAAGCAGACCCAGGCCAGCGATATCCAGCAGATCGCTCTCGATGCGATGCTGCGGCTGAAGCTCGTCACCAGCCTGGACACCGTCGATCTGATGACCGAACGGACCATCTGCGGGCTGGATCCGGTGCCGGCGAACTGCCGGGCAATACCGGCAAGCAAGATCGCGAAGACGGCCGATATCCCGATTGCCGATGCCAGGCCGGTCCTGCCTCAGCCGGTTGAGAGCATGCCTCCTAAGGAGGCGGACATGCGCTTCGTCCTTGTCCGCGGCAGCAACCCGCTCTGCAATCCCGACTGCCCGGAATGGATCTCGGCGGAGGGCGCGATCACCACGCGGACGCCGGAGACGCTGCGCCAGCTGCTCGATGCCACGGTCGGGCGGCGGCTGCCGATCGTGATCAGCTCGCAAGAAGGCGACATCCAGGCCGCTGTTGCCGCCGGCAGGCTGATCCGTGACCGCAAGCTCGATGTGGCCGTCGCCCACACGGATTTCGTCGACTGCGCTCCCTCGGCCGATTGCCCGGCCAAGGACGGCGTCCATGTCGGGCTGACCAACGATACGCAGGGCCAATGCGCTTCGGCATGCGCGATGATGGTCGCCGGTGGCGTCAGGCGCCTCATCGGGCCGGCCGTGCATCTCAGCGTCGGTGCCCTTGAACCGCAGGATGAGGTCAAGGCGTATCTCGAGGAAATGGCGATCGGGCCAGGCCTGATCGCGGCGATGCAGCGTTCCTCGATCCAACGGCAGCTCGATCAGGACACGGCGCTGAAATTCGGGCTGGCGACCGGACGCCAGTCCGCTGACGAACTGACGGGCGCCACCATATGCAGATCGCCGCCGAGGCCTGACAATTGCAGGATCATGCCGTCGACAAACGCCGAGGCGGACACGCCAGCGAAACTGTAGCGCATCCGCCGGCTGGGCTGGCCAAAGGGGCAGCTTGAGCCGGACCGGGTCTTTCCGCTACCGTCCGCGGCATCGAGGACAGGTGAATGCCGATGCGCAAGGACGTACCGACACTCTATGACTGGGCCGGCGGCGGCGAGGCCCTGAACCGGCTGACGCAGACCTTCTACGACAAGGTTGCGCGGGACCCGATCGTCGGGCCGGTGTTCAAGACCATGTCGCCGGACCATCCCGCCCACGTCGCGGCGTTCATCGGCGAGGTGTTCGGCGGACCGAAAACCTACAGCCAGCAATTCGGCGGCCACCGCGAGATGGTCATGCATCATCTGGGCAGGCATCTGACCGAGGAGCAGCGCCGCCGCTGGATAAACCTCCTGGCCGATGCCGCCGACGCGGTCGGCCTGCCCGACGATCCGGAGTTCCGCTCGGCCTTCATGGGCTACATCGAATGGGGATCGCGGCTGGCCAAGATGAATTCCAATCTCGGTGAAACCTGCGATCCCGAGACCGAACCGATGCCGGCCTGGGGCTGGGGCGTGCCTGGCGGGCCATACGAGCCGCCGGACGCCAAGTAGCTTCCAGTTGCCACGGGAAGCGTCGGGCTGATGCCGGGAAGATAGTCAAGATCGTGTGCCGGCGCGAGTAGGAAGGACCCGGCCTCGGACAGGTCGTGTTGCAGGAGCCGAGACTTAAGGCACGTTCGCATGCAAACCGCTCTTTACAGAGTGCGCGGAAGCTTTTAGGAAGCGCCTGCTGCGCCGAAATGCGCAGGGATACGGGCATAGCTCAGTTGGTAGAGCGGCGGTCTCCAAAACCGCAGGTCGTAGGTTCGAGCCCTGCTGCCCGTGCCATTTCTCGAAATGGCACCTCATGACAAAAATTCCGCCATTTCTCGAAATGGCACCTCCAGCAAAATTCCGCCGTTTCTCGAATTGGCACCTCAAAACAAAAACTTCGCCATTTCCCTAAATGGCCACCAGGGACGGTATTTTTGCGGAGTGCCTTTGAAAATCGGCGACCGGCTTGCCATATTAGCCTGATTGGGGCATAAGGGCCTCATAGCCGGGACGGAACGACTGGATGGTTCCGAGGCGGCGTTTGGTCATAAAGCGGACACTTGCCACTTGCGTGGATCAAGAATCGGTTTTATGTAGACGGAACAGACACGCGACGCGTGGAGCTGGGAAGCCGGCTTTACGCGTCTGATTTGCATGGGCGAAATGGTTGCGCTGATTCGGCGCGATTTTGGCTCAGGCGGCACGTCCCGGTCAGCGGGATCATCCAGGAGGCCCGGCCAACGGGTCTCGAATACAGGCGGCATATGGCTTCGAAAACCACAAATCCTTTCGTCTTTCTCCAGCAGGTTCGCGCGGAGACAGCCAAGGTGACTTGGCCGTCGCGACGCGAGACCGTGATCTCGACGGTGATGGTTCTGGCCTTTGCCGTGATTGCGATGATCTTTTTCTTCACCGCCGATCAGCTCATGGGCATCGCGGTAGAGCAGATTCTGGGCATTGGACGTTAAGTCCGGCGATTACGGAGAAGTCGTGAAATGACTGCGCGCTGGTACATTGTCCACGCTTATTCGAACTTCGAAAAGAAGGTCGCCGAGGACATCGAGAACAAGGCCAAGCAAAAGGGCCTGTCCGCCGATATCGAGCAGATCGTGGTGCCGACCGAAAAGGTCGTCGAGGTTCGTCGCGGCCGCAAGGTCGATGCCGAGCGCAAATTCTTCCCGGGCTATGTGCTCCTGAAGGCCAACCTGACCGACGCCGTGTTCTCGCTGGTGAAGAACACGCCGAAGGTGACCGGCTTTCTCGGTGACTCCAAGCCGGTGCCGATCACCGAAGTCGAGGCGCAGCGCATCCTGAACCAGGTGCAGGAAGGCGTCGAGCGGCCGAAGCCTTCGGTCACGTTCGAAATCGGCGAGGCGATCCGCGTGTCGGATGGCCCGTTCGCGTCCTTCAACGGTTTCGTCCAGGAAGTGGACGAGGAGCGGGCGCGGCTCAAGGTGGAAGTTTCGATCTTCGGGCGCGCGGTGCCTGTCGATCTGGAATTCGGACAGGTCGAAAAGGGCTGATCCGAAATCCCTGGCGCCGGTCCGGCGATCAGGGGAGGCGGCGCGGAAGCGCGCGGCCTGAAGGACGGTGGGAGGCGAAGGCGGCTTAAGCCGGCCGCAAGAACCGCACCACCAGACTGCAACCGCCGGTGTTTCCCCAATAGTGGGGCCGGCATAGACTAAGGCAGGAAAAGAGATGGCTAAGAAAATTGCAGGCCAGCTCAAGCTCCAGGTGAAAGCGGGATCGGCTACGCCGTCTCCCCCGATCGGCCCGGCGCTTGGTCAGCGTGGCATCAACATCATGGAGTTCTGCAAGGCGTTCAACGCGCAGACCCAGGAGATGGAAAAGGGATCGCCGGTTCCGGTCGTCATCACCTACTACCAGGACAAGTCCTTCACCTTCGTCATGAAGACGGCGCCGGTGAGCTATTTCCTGAAGAAGGCGGCGAACCTGACATCTGGTTCCAAGGAGCCGGGCAAGGTCAAGGCCGGTACGGTTTCGCGTGAAAAGGTCCGCGAGATCGCAACCGCAAAGATGAAGGATCTGAACGCGAACGACGTCGAAGCGGCCATGCGCATGGTCGAGGGCTCCGCCCGCTCGATGGGTCTGGAAGTGGTGGGCTAAGATCATGGCGAAGATTGCAAAGCGTGTATCGAAGACCCGCGAAGGCATCGATCCCAACAAGGCTTATGCCCTGGGTGATGCGCTGAAGCTGCTCAAGGACCGTTCCTCGGTTAAGTTCGACGAGACCATCGAAGTCGCCATGAACCTCGGCGTCGACCCGCGCCATGCCGACCAGATGGTCCGCGGCGTGGTCAACCTGCCGAACGGCACCGGCCGCTCGGTTCGCGTTGCCGTGTTCGCCCGTGGCGACAAGGCCGAAGAGGCCAAGGCCGCGGGTGCCGACATCGTCGGTGCCGAGGACCTGGTCGACATCGTCCAGAAGGGCACGATCGATTTCGATCGCTGCATCGCCACGCCGGACATGATGCCGCTGGTCGGCCGTCTCGGCAAGGTGCTCGGCCCGCGCGGCATGATGCCGAACCCGAAGGTCGGCACCGTCACCACAGACGTCGCCGCCGCCGTCAAGGCATCCAAGGGCGGCGCGGTCGAGTTCCGCGTCGAGAAGGCCGGCATCGTTCATGCCGGCGTCGGCAAGGTCTCGTTCGAGCTCAAGGCGCTGGAAGAGAACATCCGTGCCTTCACCGACGCGGTGAACAAGGCAAAGCCGGCTGGCGCCAAGGGCAACTACGTCAAGAAGGTGTCGGTCACCTCGACGATGGGCCCGGGCCTCAAGCTCGACGTCTCGACGCTCGCCGCGTCCTGATTAAGACCATTTGGATCGGCCGCTGAAAAGCTGATCCGTGACTGAATTCCGGGCTCCGGATTTATCCCGGGCCCGGTACCGGAAACCGGAAGGTTTCCGGACATCCTGTCCGAGATTGCAGGCGGCCCAAAAGCCTTAATTCATGTGGGCCTGCATGAGACGGGTGAAGACCGGACAACGGAGCGACAAGCTCCAATGAAAGGTTCGAACCGTGTTTGCCTTTTGTCTGCGCATCGTCGGCTTGGCCGTGGATGTGGCGAAAGGGGGCAGGATCCTCGAGCGTCGTTCGGGAGATCCGTTACTGGATGGCCCGGCCGACAAAAGGCAACCCGACGCCTGTCCTCGTGAATGGGAATGTTCCCGTTAGCAGGATTGGGGTCAACTGGAGATAGGCAGTGGACAGAGCGGAAAAACGCGAACTCGTCACGGGCCTGAACGGTGCGTTCTCGAACGCAGGTTCAGTGGTCGTGGCCCACTATGCCGGTATCACCGTCGCGCAAATGAACGACCTACGGTCGAAAATGCGCGCCGCCGGTGGCACCGTTAAAGTCGCGAAGAACCGTCTCGCCAAAATCGCTCTTCAGGGCACGGACTCCGCATCGATCATCGAACTGTTCAAGGGACAGACGCTGATCGCTTATTCGGAGGATCCGATTGCGGCGCCGAAGGTCGCGTCCGATTTCGCCAAGGGAAATGACAAGCTCGTCATTCTCGGCGGCGCAATGGGCACCACCTCGCTCAATGCCGACGGTGTGAAGGCACTCGCCACACTTCCGTCGCTCGATGAGCTGCGCGCCAGGCTGGTTGGCATGATCGCCACGCCGGCAACCCGGATCGCCCAAATCGTCAATGCGCCAGCGGCCTCGGTCGCGCGCGTCATCGGCGCTTACGCCCGGAAGGACGAGGCGGCATGAGGCCGTTCCTCGCTATCACAAACACACGTTCGAACCTTATGAAGGAATACAACAATGGCTGATCTCGCAAAGATCGTAGACGACCTTTCGAAGCTGACCGTCCTCGAGGCGGCCGAGCTGTCGAAGCTTCTGGAAGAAAAGTGGGGCGTTTCCGCCGCTGCTCCGGTGGCGGTTGCCGCTGCTGGCGGCGGTGCCGCTGCCGCTGCTCCGGTTGAGGAAAAGACGGAATTCGACGTCGTCCTCACCGAAGCCGGCGCTCAGAAGATCAATGTCATCAAGGAAGTCCGCGCCATCACCGGTCTTGGCCTCAAGGAAGCCAAGGACCTGGTCGAAGCGGCTCCGAAGCCGGTCAAGGAAGGCGTTTCCAAGGCCGACGCCGACAAGTTCAAGGCCCAGCTGGAAGCAGCCGGCGCCAAGGTCGACCTGAAGTAAGCGTAAAGCGGCGGGCGGCCTCGCGCCGTCCGCCACTCCCTTCGCCAGGAAGGGAGGAAGCGTAACGCGAGATCTACGAGAACCTCTTTCCTGAGGGCCGCGAAACGGCCTTCAGGAAACGGGTTTTCTCCCGTTTTAGCCGGCCGCCGAGCGGCTGCCGGAGAACAGACAAAGAGCCGCCGCCAAGGCGGCTCGGAATGCAAGGCGAGCCACGGCGAGGCTCGGCCCCGAGTTTAGAGCTAAGGAGCGACGATGGCCCAGACCCAGACTTTCAATGGCCGCAGACGCGTACGCAAGTTCTTCGGAAAGATCCCGGAAGTTGCGGAGATGCCGAACCTCATCGAGGTTCAGAAGGCGTCCTATGACCAGTTCCTGATGGTGGACGAGCCCAAGGGCGGGCGTCCGGACGAGGGACTGCAGGCTGTTTTCAAGTCGGTCTTCCCGATCTCCGACTTTTCCGGCTCCTCGATGCTGGAGTTCGTGAAGTACGAGTTCGAAGGACCGAAATTCGACGTTGACGAATGCCGTCAGCGCGACCTGACCTATGCCGCGCCGCTGAAGGTGACGCTGCGCCTCATCGTGTTCGATATCGACGAGGACACCGGCGCCAAGTCGATCAAGGACATCAAGGAGCAGGACGTCTACATGGGCGACATGCCGCTCATGACCTTGAACGGCACCTTCATCGTCAACGGCACCGAGCGCGTCATCGTCTCGCAGATGCACCGTTCGCCAGGCGTCTTCTTCGACCACGACAAGGGTAAATCGCACTCGTCGGGCAAGCTTCTGTTTGCCGCGCGCGTCATTCCCTATCGCGGCTCCTGGCTCGACATCGAGTTCGATTCCAAGGACGTTGTGCACGCCCGCATCGACCGTCGCCGCAAGATTCCGGTGACGTCGCTCTTGATGGCGCTCGGCATGGACGGCGAAGAGATCCTGTCGACCTTCTACAACAAGATCATCTACAAGCGCGCCGGCGACCACTGGCGCATTCCCTTCAACGTCGATCGTTTCCGCGGCCTCAAGGCAGTCGGCGACCTGGTCGATGCCGACACCGGCGAGATCGTCGTCGAGGCGGGCAAGAAGATCACCGCCCGCCAGGCACGTCAGCTCGGCGAGAAGGGTCTCAAGGCGATCAAGGCGACCGACGAGGATCTGCTCGGCAACTACCTCGCCGAGGACATCGTCAATTACGCCACCGGCGAGATCTTCCTCGAAGCCGGCGACGAGATCGACGAGAAGACGCTGAAGGTGCTGCTTGGCACCGGCGAAAACGAGATCAAGGTTCTCGACATCGACCACGTCAATGTCGGCGCCTACATCCGCAACACGCTCAACGTCGACAAGAACGAGAGCCGCCAGGACGCGCTGTTCGACATCTACCGTGTCATGCGCCCCGGCGAGCCGCCGACGCTCGAGACCGCCGAAGCCATGTTCAACTCGCTGTTCTTCGACAGCGAGCGCTACGATCTGTCGGCCGTCGGCCGCGTCAAGATGAACATGCGCCTGGAGCTCAAGGCCGAAGATACCGTGCGTGTGCTGCGCAAGGACGACATCCTGGCCGTGGTCAAGACGCTGGTCGAACTGCGCGACGGCAAGGGCGAGATCGACGACATCGACAATCTCGGCAACCGCCGCGTGCGTTCTGTCGGCGAGCTGATGGAAAACCAGTACCGCGTCGGCCTGCTGCGCATGGAGCGCGCGATCAAGGAGCGTATGTCCTCGATCGAGATCGACACTGTCATGCCGCAGGACCTGATCAACGCCAAGCCGGCGGCCGCGGCCGTGCGCGAGTTCTTCGGTTCCTCGCAGCTGTCGCAGTTCATGGATCAGACCAACCCGCTGTCGGAGATCACCCACAAGCGCCGCCTGTCGGCGCTTGGACCGGGCGGTCTGACCCGCGAGCGCGCCGGCTTCGAGGTGCGCGACGTGCACCCGACGCATTACGGCCGCATCTGCCCGATCGAGACGCCGGAAGGCCCGAATATCGGCCTGATCAACTCGCTGGCGACCTTCGCGCGCGTCAATAAGTACGGCTTCATCGAGAGCCCGTACCGCAAGATCGTCGACGGCAAGCTGACCAATGACGTCGTCTATCTCTCGGCGATGGAAGAAGCCAAGCACCATGTCGCGCAGGCCAACGCCGAGCTCGACAAGAATGGCGGTTTCGTCGACGAGTTCGTCATTTGCCGCAGTGCCGGCGAAGTGATGATGGCGCCGCGCGAAAACGTCGACCTGATGGACGTTTCGCCCAAGCAGATGGTGTCGGTGGCCGCGGCCCTGATCCCCTTCCTCGAGAACGACGACGCCAACCGCGCGCTGATGGGCTCGAACATGCAGCGCCAGGCCGTGCCGCTGGTGCGCGCCGAGGCGCCGTTCGTCGGCACCGGCATGGAGCCGATCGTCGCTCGTGACTCGGGCGCCGCCATCGGCGCCCGCCGCGGCGGCATCGTCGACCAGGTGGACGCGACGCGTATCGTTATCCGCGCCACCGAGGATCTCGATCCGGGCAAGTCCGGCGTCGACATCTACCGGCTGATGAAGTTCCAGCGTTCGAACCAGAACACCTGCATCAACCAGCGTCCGCTGGTGCGTATGGGCGACCTGGTCAACAAGGGCGACATCATTGCCGACGGTCCGTCGACGGAGCTCGGCGATCTGGCGCTCGGCCGTAACGTGCTGGTCGCGTTCATGCCGTGGAACGGCTACAACTACGAGGACTCGATCCTCTTGTCCGAGCGCATCGTCGCCGACGACGTCTTCACCTCGATCCACATCGAGGAGTTCGAGGTCATGGCGCGCGATACCAAGCTCGGTCCGGAGGAAATCACGCGCGACATTCCGAACGTCTCGGAAGAAGCGCTGAAGAACCTCGACGAAGCCGGCATCGTCTATATCGGTGCCGAAGTTCAGCCGGGCGACATCCTGGTCGGCAAGATCACCCCGAAGGGCGAAAGCCCGATGACGCCGGAAGAAAAGCTTCTGCGCGCCATCTTCGGCGAAAAGGCTTCGGACGTGCGCGACACCTCGATGCGCATGCCTCCGGGCACCTTCGGCACGGTCGTCGAGGTGCGCGTGTTCAATCGCCACGGTGTGGAGAAGGACGAGCGCGCCATGGCGATCGAGCGCGAGGAGATCGAACGCCTCGCCAAGGACCGCGACGACGAGCAGGCGATCCTGGATCGCAACGTCTACGCGCGCCTTTCCGACGTGCTCGTCGGCAAGGAAGCGATCGCCGGACCGAAGGGCTTCAAGAAGGGCTCGACGCTGTCGAAGGACACGCTCGACGAGTATCCGCGTTCGCAGTGGTGGCAGTTCGCCGTGGAGAACGAAAAACTCCAGAGCGAACTGGAAGCCCTGCGTGGCCAGTACGACGACTCCAAGAAGGCGCTCGAACAGCGTTTCATGGACAAGGTCGAGAAGGTGCAGCGCGGCGACGAGATGCCTCCGGGCGTCATGAAGATGGTCAAGGTCTTCGTGGCCGTGAAGCGTAAGATGCAGCCCGGCGACAAGATGGCCGGCCGTCACGGCAACAAGGGTGTCGTGTCGCGGATCGTTCCGGTCGAGGACATGCCTTTCCTCGAGGACGGCACGCATGCCGATATCGTGCTCAACCCGCTGGGTGTGCCGAGCCGCATGAATGTCGGCCAGATCCTGGAAACGCATCTGGGCTGGGCTTGCGCGGGCATGGGCAGGAAGATCGGCGAGCTGATCGACACCTACAAGGCAGCCGGCGACATCAAGCCGTTGCGCAAGACGTTGGAAAGCTTCATGCCTGCCAACGACCGCAACGAGCCGGTCCGCGAGTATGACGACGAGAGCATCGTTCGCCTCAGCGAGCAGATGCGCCGCGGCGTCTCGATCGCGACCCCGGTGTTCGACGGCGCTCACGAGGCTGACATCAACATCATGCTGGAGCAGGCGGGCCTGCACACAAGCGGTCAGTCGCAGCTCTATGACGGACGCACGGGCGAGCCGTTCGATCGCAAGGTGACGATGGGCTATATCTACATGCTCAAGCTTCACCATCTCGTGGATGACAAGATCCACGCGCGTTCGATCGGTCCGTACTCGCTCGTCACCCAGCAGCCGCTGGGCGGCAAGGCGCAGTTCGGTGGCCAGCGCTTCGGCGAGATGGAGGTCTGGGCGCTGGAAGCCTACGGCGCCGCCTACACGCTGCAGGAAATGCTGACGGTGAAGTCGGACGACGTCGCGGGCCGCACCAAGGTCTACGAGGCGATCGTCCGTGGCGACGACACCTTCGAGGCCGGCATTCCGGAGAGCTTCAACGTTCTCGTCAAGGAAATGCGGTCTCTCGGCCTCAATGTCGAGCTTGAGAACACCAAGCTCGACGACAACCCGATCCGGCTGCCCGACGCGGCCGAGTAAGGCAATGGTGCGCCCCCCGCAGCTGCGGGGCCCCGATCGAATTCGACGGCCAGTGGCCGACAAAGACGGCGGGCGTTTGGCCCGCGACTAGATGCAAGGGGTTTTCGAGGACCCCGAAAGGAGAACGGCATGAACCAAGAGGTCATGAATCTCTTCAATCCCCAGGCGCCTGCGCAGGTGTTCGATTCCATCCGGATATCGCTCGCCAGCCCTGAGAAGATTCTGTCCTGGTCCTTCGGCGAGATCAAGAAGCCGGAGACCATCAACTACCGCACCTTCAAGCCGGAGCGTGACGGTCTGTTCTGCGCGCGCATTTTTGGCCCGATCAAGGACTACGAATGCCTGTGCGGCAAGTACAAGCGCATGAAGTATAAGGGCGTCATCTGCGAAAAGTGCGGCGTCGAGGTCACGCTGTCGCGCGTTCGCCGCGAGCGCATGGGCCATATCGAGCTCGCTGCACCCGTCGCCCATATCTGGTTCCTGAAGTCGCTGCCCTCGCGCATCGGCACGCTGCTCGACATGACCCTGAAGGACATCGAGCGCGTCCTCTACTTCGAGAACTACATCGTTACCGAGCCTGGCCTCACCGCGCTGAAGGAGCACCAGCTGCTCAGCGAGGAAGAGTACATGATCGCCGTCGACGAATATGGCGAGGACAGCTTCACCGCCATGATCGGCGCCGAGGCCATTCATGACCTTCTGGCCGGCATGGATCTGGAAAAGATCGCCGGCGACCTGCGTTCGGAACTGGCTTCGACCACGTCCGAGCTGAAGCAGAAGAAGTATCTGAAGCGGCTCAAGGTGGTCGAGAACTTCATGGAGTCCGGCAATCGTCCGGAATGGATGATAATGAAGGTGGTCCCGGTGATCCCGCCGGACCTGCGCCCGCTGGTCCCGCTGGACGGCGGCCGTTTCGCCACGTCGGATCTGAACGACCTCTATCGCCGCGTCATCAACCGCAACAACCGTCTCAAGCGGCTGATCGAGCTGCGCGCCCCCGGCATCATCGTGCGCAATGAAAAGCGCATGCTGCAGGAAGCCGTCGACGCGCTGTTCGACAACGGCCGTCGCGGCCGTGTCATCACCGGCGCCAACAAGCGTCCGCTGAAGTCGCTGTCCGACATGCTCAAGGGCAAGCAGGGCCGGTTCCGCCAGAACCTGCTCGGCAAGCGCGTCGACTATTCCGGCCGCTCGGTCATCGTCACCGGTCCCGAGCTCAAGCTGCATCAGTGCGGCTTGCCCAAGAAGATGGCGCTCGAACTGTTCAAGCCCTTCATCTACGCCCGTCTCGACGCCAAGGGTTATTCCTCGACCGTCAAGCAGGCGAAGAAGCTTGTCGAGAAGGAGCGTCCGGAAGTCTGGGATATCCTCGACGAGGTCATCCGCGAGCATCCGGTGCTCCTGAACCGCGCGCCGACGCTGCACCGCCTCGGCATCCAGGCGTTCGAGCCGATCCTCATCGAAGGCAAGGCGATCCAGCTGCATCCGCTGGTCTGCACGGCCTTCAACGCCGACTTCGACGGTGACCAGATGGCGGTCCACGTGCCGCTGTCGCTGGAAGCGCAGCTCGAAGCCCGCGTGCTGATGATGTCGACCAACAACATCCTGCACCCGGCCTCTGGCGCGCCGATCATCGTGCCTTCGCAGGACATGGTTCTGGGTCTCTATTATCTCTCGATCGTCAACCAGAACGAGCCGGGCGAAGGCATGGTGTTTGCCGACATGGGCGAACTCCAGCATGCGCTCGAGACCAAGGCGGTGACGCTGCACTCCAAGATCAAGGGCCGCTTCCGCACGGTCGACGCCGAAGGCAAGGTGGTGTCGAAGATCCATGACACCACTCCTGGCCGCATGATCATCGGCGAGCTTCTGCCGAAGAACGTCAACGTGCCTTATGAGACCGCCAACCAGGAGATGACCAAGAAGAACATCTCCAAGATGATCGACACCGTCTACCGCCATTGCGGTCAGAAGGAGACGGTCATTTTCTGCGATCGCATCATGGCGCTTGGCTTTGCTCATGCCTGCCGTGCCGGTATTTCGTTCGGCAAGGACGACATGCTGATCCCGGACAGCAAGATCAAGCTGGTGTCGGAAACCGAGGCTTTGGCCAAGGAATACGAGCAGCAGTACAATGACGGTCTGATCACCCAGGGCGAGAAGTACAACAAGGTCGTCGACGCCTGGGCCAAGTGCTCGGAAAAGGTCGCCGACGAGATGATGGCCCGTATCAAGGCGGTCGAGTTCGAGGACAATGGCCGTCAGAAGCCGATGAACTCGATCTACATGATGTCGCATTCGGGTGCGCGTGGTTCGCCCACCCAGATGCGCCAGCTCGCCGGCATGCGCGGCCTGATGGCCAAGCCGTCGGGTGAAATCATCGAGACGCCGATCATCTCGAACTTCAAGGAAGGCCTGACCGTGCTCGAGTACTTCAACTCGACCCACGGCGCCCGCAAGGGTCTGGCCGACACCGCCTTGAAGACGGCGAACTCGGGTTACCTCACCCGTCGTCTGGTCGACGTGGCGCAGGACTGCATCGTCAACTCCGTGGATTGCGGCACCGACAAGGGCCTCACCATGCAGCCGATCGTCGATGCCGGCCAGGTCGTCGCTTCCGTCGGCCAGCGCGTGCTGGGTCGTACGTCGCTCGACGACATCACCCATCCGGTGTCGGGCGAGGTTCTGGTCAAGGCCGGAACGCTGATGGACGAGCGCGACGTCGAAAAGATCGAAAAGGCCGGCGTCCAGTCGGTTCGCATCCGCTCGGCGCTGACCTGCGAAGTCAGGGTCGGCGTCTGCGCGGTCTGCTACGGACGCGATCTGGCCCGCGGCACCCCGGTCAACCAGGGCGAAGCCGTCGGCGTCATCGCGGCGCAGTCGATCGGCGAGCCGGGCACCCAGCTCACCATGCGTACCTTCCACATGGGCGGTACCGCGCAAGTGGTGGACAGCTCGTTCCTTGAAGCCTCCTATGAGGGCAAGGTCGAGATCCGCAACCGCAACGTGGTGCGCAACTCGGACGGCCAGCAGATGGTCATGGGCCGCAACATGGCGGTGCTGATCCTCGACGAGGCCGGCAAGGAGCGCGCCACGCACCGTCTCACCTATGGTTCGCGTATTTTCGTGGACGATGGCGACAAGGTGAAGCGCGGCCAGCGTATCGCCGAGTGGGATCCCTACACCCGCCCGATCCTCACCGAAATCGAGGGCAGGGTGTCGTATGAGGATCTGGTCGACGGCATTTCCGTTCAGGAAACCGCCGACGAGTCGACCGGCATCACCAAGCGTGAGGTCATCGACTGGCGCTCGACGCCACGCGGAAACGACCTCAAGCCGGCCATTGCCATCCAGGACGCCAAGGGCAAGGTCGGCAAGCTGTCGAAGGGCGGCGACGCTCGCTTCCTGCTCTCGGTCGAGGCCATTCTCTCGGTCGAGCCGGGTGCTCAGGTTCGCCCCGGCGACGTGCTGGCGCGTATCCCGATGGAAAGCGCCAAGACCAAGGACATCACCGGCGGTCTGCCGCGTGTTGCCGAACTGTTCGAGGCACGTCGTCCGAAGGATCACGCCATCATCGCCGAGATCGATGGCACGATCCGCTTCGGCCGCGACTACAAGAACAAGCGCCGCATCATCATCGAGCCGCATGACTCGACGCTTGAGCCGGTCGAATACCTGATCCCGAAGGGCAAGCCGTTCCATCTCCAGGACGGCGACGTCATCGAGAAGGGCGACTACATCCTCGACGGCAATCCGGCGCCGCACGACATCCTGGCGATCAAGGGCGTGGAGGCACTTGCTTCCTACCTCGTCAACGAAATCCAGGAGGTCTATCGCCTGCAGGGCGTGTCGATCAACGACAAGCACATCGAGGTGATCGTTCGCCAGATGCTGCAGAAGGTCGAGATCACCACGCAGGGCGATTCGACCTACATCCCGGGCGACCACGTCGACGTGATCGAACTGGAAGAGGTCAACGAGCGCCTGATCGAGGACGGCAAGAAGCCGGCCGAAGGCCAGCCGGTGCTCTTGGGCATTACCAAGGCATCGCTGCAGACGCCTTCCTTCATCTCGGCCGCCTCCTTCCAGGAGACGACCAGGGTGCTGACGGAAGCGGCTGTTGCCGGCAAGACCGACATGCTGCAGGGCTTGAAGGAAAACGTCATCGTCGGCCGGCTCATCCCGGCCGGTACCGGCGGCACGATGAGCCAGATCCGCCGCATCGCCACCTCGCGCGACGAACTGATCATCGACGAGCGCCGCAAGGCCTCCGGTGTGGAAGTCGCCGAGCCGATGCTGGCCGATATGACAACCGCCGCGCAGTAAGCGCGGCGGCCCCAGGGCAACAAAACAAAAAATAGAGCGGTTCACCCGTGAACCGCTCTAGGAATCTCAGGCAACAGGGCCGTCGGGGCAACCCGGCGGCTCTTTTGTTTGATGGTTTGCGCCGCCCCTCATCTGCCTGCCGGCATCTTCTCCCCGTATAGCGACGGGGAGAAGGACACTTTCGCGGATGATTTCGCCAAATCGCCAGCGGTGCAGAAAAGGCGCCGAGTTCGCGGCCAGCCCCTTCTCCCCGTCACTATACGGGGAGAAGGTGCCGGCAGGGCGATGAGGGGCAGCGCGGGCGCTTGCAGGTGATCCGAGAACCCGCAGCGATGGTCGCCCCCGGCCTCTGTCACTTCAGTCGAAAAACGCCTCCACCACATTGCGCTTGCCGAGCATGAAGGCGTCGGCGACATGTTGGAGGGGCGCCAGATCGACGTCGGAGGCGCCGGCGCGCACGATCTCGGCAAAACGCATGTAGAGCATCGGGTATTCCGCTTCCGGCTCGTCATGAACGACGCGGCCGTCGATGGCGAGCTTCGAGCCACCACCGGACAGCACCATCGCGCCCTTGTCGGTGTCGGCGAGAATGTCCCAGCTTTGCGGACCGGTCTGCAGCCAGTCGAGTTCCATCGTCACCGGCAATCCGTTCGAGGTACGCAAGGTGACATGGGCCGCGACCGGGGCGGCGCGGTTCTCGGGAAAATCGAGCTCGGCCGAGGTGATGAACATCGCCGGCAGGATGTGCGTCGCGATCGACAGCGCGTTGATGCCTGGATCGAAGACGCCAAAACCGCCGGGAGCCCAGATCCATTCCTGGTTCGGATGCCAGCGGCGCACATCTTCTTTCCAGTTGATGGCGGCGGACTTGATCTTGGCAGAACTGAGGAACGTGCGCGCGGCCTCGACCGCTGGCGCATAGCGCGAATGCCAGCTGGCGAACAGCGAGACGCCGTTTTTTACGGCGATCGCCTTCAGGTCCTCGACCTCGCTGACTGTTGCGCCGGGCGGCTTTTCCAGGAAGACATGCTTTTTCGCCAACAGGGCTGTCCGCGCTGCATCGTAGCGGAACTGCGGCGGCATGCAGAGCGATACGGCCTCAAGCTCCGGCACCGCATCGAGCAGGGATTCGATGGTGGGAAAATTCGGAATGCCGTCGACCTTGCCATGCCGGCTGGCGGCGGCGATCAGGCGATAGTCCTGGTCTTTCGCCAGGGCTGGCAAGTGCTGGTCGCGGACGATCTTGCCGACGCCGACGATACCGATGTTGATAGGCTGGGACACGGCCGCTCCGTCTGTTGAATGATGGTGAGCGTTCTATCAGAACACTTGTCGCGGGCAAGCCGAAGCGGAACGGTCAGTCCCGGCTTTCAAGGCACCCGTGAGGATTCGATTCGCCGGTTCGAAAGACCGAATCGGCTCCAGGTTTTCAGATCGGCTCGTCGAAGGTGACGATCGAGACTTCGCCTTCGAGCGCGCCCTGATAGGCCGAAAGATGCGGCTCGTCGTCGGGCACGCCGTCCATGTCGCCGATCTGGTCGAGTTCGGCTTCGGCGTAACCCTCCGCCGCAAGCGATTCGAGCGCCCGGCGCACCGCCGAATCGTCGTCCGGGGCGACCAGCATGACGTGGACGCCTTCCACTTTGCCGCCCTTCCGCTTCCACACCCGGCCGGTGATGATGGTGACCGGGCGCTCTTCATTGTCGTTCACGGCCGATTCCTCCTGGCAAAATGGATGCGGGCGAGGGCACTTTGTCTGCTCATGCGGCCTTTTCGCATGAAGCAGGGCCATGGGACAGCCAAAAGCCGGTCACTTTCTGCCGCGCCCTTGCAAAATGGCGAAAGAAAATTACATGCGGTTTTCGCATGGCTGCCAACCCCCGGCTTCATTGCAATATTTGCCGCTTCGGGGTTGACGGTTCGCAGGCTTACGAGTAGAAGCCGGCCAGTCAGAACCGATGTGAGGCTCTCCCGTCCGAAGCGACACGCTTTGGAGTTTGCTTCAAACAGGGTTCGTTTTACGAGCGAAAAGACATTTCCGGCGTGCATGAAGCGGCTTCCGCTTCCTCTGCGATTTGTTCGGGCAAGACCGCGAGGCGCGGTTGTGGCCCGAATTTGCGTATGGAAATGACGCTTTGAGCGGCCCTGACCGGGCGAGACACGGAATTGAGAGACAAGAGGGTTTAATGCCTACCGTCAACCAGCTGATCCGCAAGCCGCGCATTGCGCCGGTGAAGCGCAACAAGGTCCCGGCCATGCAGCAGAACCCGCAGAAGCGGGGCGTCTGCACGCGCGTCTACACCACGACGCCGAAGAAGCCGAACTCGGCGCTGCGTAAGGTGGCCAAGATCCGCCTGACCAATGGTTTTGAAGTGATCGGTTACATCCCCGGCGAAGGTCACAACCTTCAGGAACACTCCGTGGTCATGATCCGCGGCGGCCGCGTCAAGGATCTTCCGGGCGTCCGTTACCACATCATCCGTGGCGTGCTCGACACGCAGGGTGTGAAGAACCGCAAGCAGCGCCGTTCGAAGTACGGCGCCAAGCGTCCGAAGTGACCGAAGCGTAGCGAAGGTCATCCCGGACAAGTATCCGGGATCCAGGCCACCACGCAGAATTGAGGCAGAGAAAAAATGTCCCGTCGTCACAGTGCAGAAAAGCGTGAGATCAATCCGGACCCGAAGTTCGGCGATCTGATCGTCACCAAGTTCATGAACGCCGTCATGTATGACGGCAAGAAGTCGGTTGCCGAGACCATCGTCTACGGCGCTCTCGACCAGGTTCAGTCGAAGACCAAGCAGGAGCCGGTCACCGTCTTCCATCAGGCGCTCGACAATGTCGCGCCGCATGTGGAAGTGCGTTCGCGCCGCGTCGGTGGTGCCACCTACCAAGTTCCGGTCGACGTGCGCCCAGAGCGCCGCCAGGCATTGGCCATCCGCTGGCTGATCGCGGCTGCCCGCAACCGCAACGAGACGACCATGGTCGACCGCCTTTCGGGCGAGCTGATGGACGCGGCCAACAACCGCGGCACGGCCGTCAAGAAGCGTGAAGACACCCACAAGATGGCTGAAGCCAACCGCGCCTTCGCGCACTACCGCTGGTAAAAGCGCGAACGAGACTGAGAGGCAGCTACGATGGCCCGCGAATACAAAATCGAAGACTACCGCAATTTCGGTATCATGGCGCATATTGACGCCGGCAAGACGACGACCACCGAGCGCGTCCTCTATTACACGGGCAAGTCGCACAAGATCGGCGAAGTGCACGACGGCGCTGCCACCATGGATTGGATGGAGCAGGAGCAGGAGCGCGGCATCACCATCACGTCCGCCGCGACCACGACCTTCTGGAAGGCTCGTGACGGCAAGATGCACCGCTTCAACATCATCGACACCCCCGGACACGTCGACTTCACCATCGAAGTCGAGCGTTCGCTGCGCGTCCTCGACGGCGCCATCGCGCTGCTGGACGCCAACGCCGGTGTCGAGCCGCAGACGGAAACCGTCTGGCGCCAGGCCGACAAGTACCGCGTGCCGCGCATGATTTTCTGCAACAAGATGGACAAGATCGGCGCTGACTTCTACCGCTCGGTCGAGATGATCGGTTCGCGCCTCGGCGCGCATGCCGTCGTCATGCAGCTTCCGATCGGCGCCGAGACCGAGTTCAAGGGCGTTGTCGATCTCGTCGAGATGAACGCGCTGGTCTGGCGCGACGAGACGCTGGGCGCTGCCTGGGACGTCGTCGAGATCCCGGACGACCTCAAGGCTCGTGCCGAGGAATACCGCGAGAAGATGATCGAAGCCGCCGTCGAAATGGACGAGACGGCGCTCGAAAATTACCTCGAAGGCAAGATGCCGTCGAATGACGAGATCCGCGCGCTGATCCGCAAGGGCACCATCGCGGTGAAGTTCTACCCGATGTTCTGTGGCTCGGCCTTCAAGAACAAGGGCGTGCAGCCGCTGCTCGACGCCGTCGTCGAATATCTGCCGTCGCCGGCCGATGTTCCCGCCATCAAGGGCGTCGATGCCAAGACCGACGCCGAGATCGAGCGTCACGCCGACGATAACGAGCCGCTGTCGATGCTCGCCTTCAAGATCATGAACGACCCGTTCGTCGGTTCGCTGACCTTTGCCCGCATCTATTCGGGCAGGCTCACCAAGGGCATCTCGGTCGACAATACCGTCAAGGGCAAGAAAGAGCGCATCGGCCGCATGCTTCAGATGCATGCCAACTCGCGCGCCGACGTCGAGGAGGCTTTTGCCGGCGACATCGTTGCCCTGGCTGGCCTCAAGGACACGACCACCGGCGACACGCTGAGCGATCCGCTGCATCCGGTCATCCTTGAGCGCATGGAATTCCCCGATCCGGTCATCCAGATCGCGATCGAGCCGAAGACCAAGAACGACCAGGAAAAGATGGGCCTCGCCCTTCACCGCCTGGCCGCCGAGGATCCGTCGTTCCGCGTCAAGACCGACGAGGAAAGCGGCCAGACGATCATTTCCGGCATGGGCGAGCTTCACCTCGACATCATCGTCGACCGCATGCGTCGCGAGTTCAAGGTCGAGGCCAATGTCGGCGCGCCGCAGGTGGCCTATCGCGAGACGATCACCCGCAGGCACGAGCAGGATTACACCCACAAGAAGCAGACCGGCGGTACCGGTCAGTTCGCCCGCGTCAAGATCGTCTTCGAGCCGAACCCGGACAGCAGCGAATTCGAGTTCGAGACCAAGATCGTCGGCGGCGCCGTTCCGAAGGAATACATCCCTGGCGTCGAGAAGGGCATCAACAGCGTCATGACGTCGGGTCCGTTCGCGGGCTTCCCGATGATCGGCGTCAAGGCGACGCTCATCGACGGCGCCTACCACGACGTCGACTCCTCGGTGCTCGCCTTCGAAATCGCCGGCCGCGCCTGCTTCCGTGAAGCAGCGCCCAAGCTTGGCGTGCAGCTGCTCGAGCCAATCATGAAGGTCGAGGTGGTGACGCCGGAAGATTACGTCGGCAGCGTGATTGGCGATCTGAACGGCCGTCGCGGCCAGATCCAGGGCCAGGAAGCGCGTGGCGTGGCAGTGGTCATCAACGCGATGGTGCCGCTGGCCAACATGTTCAAGTACGTCGACAACCTGCGCTCGATGAGCCAGGGCCGCGCGGCCTACACGATGCAGTTCGATCACTATGAGCCTGTGCCGACCGCGGTCGCCCAGGAAGTGCAGAAGAAATACGCGTAACCAACGGGTTGCAGCGGTAACTTAATTCAAGGCCCGTACGGGCGAGCAGGATTGGAGACATCACATGGCAAAAGGTAAATTCGAGCGCACCAAGCCTCATGTGAACATCGGCACGATTGGTCACGTCGACCATGGCAAGACGTCGCTGACGGCGGCGATCACGAAGT
>NZ_JAMYQP010000063.1:0-25804 GCF_040320945.1 Mesorhizobium sp. M0587 | reverse complement strand
CATTGCTCGTCCGTCAGAACCGTTCGAATCATCAAAACCTCCAAAATGAGGCTTGAATCACTCAAAGGGCGAAAGTGGAATCCTGATTCTCAACAACCCCTAGAGCGCCGCGCACTGAAGGACATCACACCCTCGCTACGAGACTACGCCGCTTCCAAGTATGCCGGTGCTGCCTCGTGAGCCTATCAAACATCACCATCGACACAGCCTTGCGCGACCAGAACCTGCTTGGTGCTGCTCTCGGGACATCGACCACATGGGGCACATGGATTGCCATCTTGCGCGCTGCCTATGGCTTGCCGCTGACCTCTGAGGAGCGCACCGCATTCAATGCCGTTGCCGGTGGCAGGGAGCCGCCCACCAAGCGGGTTCGTGAGCTTTGGTGCATCATCGGCCGCCGCTCGGGCAAATCACGCATAGCAGCCGCCCTGGCTGACTTCATTGCCGCTTTCCAAGACCACTCGGGCAAGCTTGCTCCTGGTGAGGTCGGGACCATCCTCGTGCTGGCCGCTTCCCGTGTTCAGGCTCAGGCGGTGTTCAATTACATCCGGGCATTCTTCGAAGCCTCGCCCATCCTCTCGCAGCTTGTCGAGAGCGTGACCAACGACGAGATCAAGATTGCCGGGAACATCGGCATCAGCGTTCACACCAACAACTACCGCACGGTTCGCGGTCGCACCCTCATTGCCTGCATCTTTGACGAGGTTGGCTTCTGGCGTGACGAATCCACCTCATTGCCCGATGTCGAGACCTACCGCGCTGTCCTGCCTGCATTGGCCACGACTGGCGGCATGTTGATCGGCATTTCGAGCCCGTATGCCCAGCGTGGCCTGCTCTACACCAAGCACCGGGATTGCTTCGGCAAGGATGATGCTCAGGTTCTTGTCGTCCAGGCCGGGACAAGGGTTTTCAATCCGACCATTGATAGCGAGATCATCGACCAGGCACACCGCGACGACCCGGAATCGGCTGCTGCCGAATGGGATGCCAAGTTCCGCGGCGACCTATCGACATTCGTTGACAGGGCCGTTGTGGAGCGCTGTGTCGATATCGGCATCCATGAGCGGCCATACCTGCGGCAATACCGCTACGTCGCTTTCTGTGACCCGTCCGGCGGCGCGCATGACAGCATGACGCTTGGCATTGCCCACAGGGAAGGCGACAGGAGCGTTCTGGACTGCCTGCGGGAGGTGAAGCCGCCCTTTGCTCCGGCTGATGTCGTCGGCGAGTTCTGCCGCGTCCTGAACACCTACAAAATCACCAGCGTTACCGGCGATCGATATGCTGGCGCCTGGGTTTCAGATGCCTTCCGCAAAGAGGGGGTGCGCTACATCGCTTCGGAACGATCCCGCTCTGAAATCTATCTGGACGCTCTGCCCCAGCTCATGGGCGGAACGGCTTCGCTGCTCGATAACATCCGGCTTGTCGGCCAGATTTCCCAGCTTGAAAGGCGCACGACGCGCACTGGCAAAGACAACATCGACCATATGTCGGGAGCTTCCGACGACCTCTGCAACGCGGCTCTCGGCGCCATCATGCATGTGCCATCCCTGAACCGTGCCGACGCCAACCATCACGCCGGCAACCGCGCCCCAGTCGTCAATTTGGGGCACGCGAATATGAAAGCCCGGCGAGACCAGCGCGCTGGTCCCACGAACACCTCGCGGCCAGGCTACGGCGCACCGCCCTGGCGCGAAGAACGGAAGGATAACTAAAATGGCTGACATCGCAGCACGCCGGATTGAGGCTGAAACCCGCCTCGTTGAAATGAAGCACATGCAGGGCGTTGCCTTGCTTGACGGCCAGGACTTTGACGGATCGAGCCTGATCGAGATCGAACGCGAACTTTCCGGGCTCGATGCCGCCGAAGGGGAGGCGATGCGCCGCCACTGGCAGCTTCCGAGGCAGAGCGGGAGCGTCTGGCCAATCTGCGGGTGACCCTGACCGTTGTCGAGGAAAACCGGCTTGCGGCTGTAGACCGTGCCGAGAAGGCCGCCCGTGACCTCGTTGAGAACCTGAAAGAGGTCCGAGCCCGCGCCGCTGATGTTGCCCGGCTGCTGCGTGCGCTTGGCAGCGGTTCCCTGGCTCTCGAAGAGACGGAAAACCGCATGAGCTGGCGCCTCACGGCAGCCCTGAAGCCGCTGACTGGCTTCGGTCGCCGCTACGGCCAGATTGTCACGCCAGAGGCCCGTAGCCCCTTCAACGACCCATGGCGAGCCGCCGAACAGGCCGCCGCCGGCCCCGATGTTTCCAAAGCCCTGAAAGGAGCTTCCGAATGAAGAACAACAACCCGCTTACGCCGATCCTGGACGGCAAGGCCGCAATCGAATCTTACGTCATCGAACACTGGATCTGCCGCCCTGACGGTGAACGCCTCGAACGCCGCGCGTCATTTGCCGAGGCAGAAGCCCGCGCCAAAGAGATGCATGAAAAGGGAGTTTTCTAAATGAACAAGGCAATCGACCCCAAGATGCTGAAGTCTGTCGATCGGCAGGCTCCCGAAATCGACCCGGCGCGCGTGCAGGTCCAGGCAGCCGGCCAGGTCTGGCGCGAATACTTTGTCCGTGCTCCGGCCAGTTTTGTCGCTGATGACCTCAAGAGCCCTTCGGCATGGCGCAAGGTCCAGGTGGGCAGCAGGAACGGGCTCAAGAAGTTCGACCGCGTGTTTATCGTGGCCTTCGATGAAAGCTGGGTAGCGGAGGCCATTGTTGCCTCTGCTGACACCAAAGGCGTCGTGCTGGCAAAACCCCGCGTGACGACGCTCCCTGACCGCTACGACAACCTGTTCCAGGACGACAACTACCGCGTGGCCTGGAACGGGCACGGCTACATCGTGGAGCGCAAGTCTGATGGGCATCCTATGACCCAGCCGACCGCCAACGCCGACCTTGCCGCCCGCCTCCTGACGCAGCTCTATCCGGCGAGGGTCGCATAAATGGCCACGACGAACGGCGCTGCGGTCAGTGACCCCGATATTCACGCCACCCGATACAAATGGCTGGCGATCCCGAACGGCAACCAGGGCAACGCTGTGGCCCTCAACGTCTACCACGACCGCACAGTCCAGGTGCTCGGCACGTTCGGCACTGGCGGCTCTGTCACCATTCAGGGCTCCAACGACAACGGCACGACCTGGGCCACTCTCGCCGATCCGCTCGGCAATGCCCTTACGTTCACGGCGGCGGGCATGAAGCCAATCGGCATGCTGCCGTACCAGATCCGCCCCAGCGTCACGGCAGGGGATGGCACAACGGCGATCAGCGTTTGGCTGCACGCGAGAGGAGCCAACAAATGAGCAACGAGCTAACCATTTCCGAGAATTCTGGCGCGGCCCGAGCAGGCTCTGCGACGGAAGGCCTTACGGGTGGCGGTGAACAGGCGGGCTTTGCCTCCTTGCCTGCAAACCCCACCCGTAAGGCAGAAATCGCCAGCATCATGGCAACCGACATCCACCGGTACTACGACGAGAAACTTGACGTGGAATACGCCGCTTTGCTGGAGGCCGAGCGGGCAGAGATTAACCCCGATCTGGTTAATCCGACCCGGCCCATGGATGCCGAGCAATCCCGCACCTCTCTTTGCAGTTCCGAGGCTGGCCGCCGGCTGGTTTCGGACTGGGACGAGCTTGGCGGGTTCCGGGCTCATCTTGCCAATGTGCAGCGCGATGCCGCCGATATCGTGCGCCCCCTTGGCGGCAATCGTGAGCAGCGCGTGTTCATGGAACGTTTCGACCGCCATGTTCCCGAGCCGGCTCGCTATGCGGTCTATGCCGAGATCGCATCTGGCACGCTCTACGCTACCCCGGCATCACCAGCCGAAGTGAAGCATTTCGCAACGACATCTGCCGGCAAGTTGCTTGCCGCCGAATGGGGCTCCAGTGCGCCTGAAAAGGTCGCGATGCTGCGCGCCCGGGCAAAGCGCATGACGGACGCCATGACCGAGGAAGACGCAGACGAGTTCTGGAGCTGGTTCGATGAACTCGCCCCGGCAACCGCCATGTCGATCTTCCGCAAGATGGCGGGGTGATCGATGATCGCTTTTCACGGCTCGCCCTGCCTGTTCCAGGACTTCGACCCCGGCAAGATCGGCTCGCAATGGCGACATGGCGGCTCCGAGGGTTTCGGAATCTATCTCACCGACGACCGCGAGGTGGCTGCCAGATACGCTTTGCCAGGTGCTTCGATGCACGTGGCTGTCCCGCAGCCGTGGTACGGGTGGCACCAAAAACCGACACCGAACGGCAAAGAAGAGGGGACGCGCGGCCAGGGCTATGTTTACAAGGTCGAAGCGCCGGATGGTCCGTTCCTCGACAATGACGTTCTCTGCTCCGAGCATCCGCAGCCGGCCCGTTCCATTTTCGAGAAGGGCTTTTCCGCCCTGAAAGGCAGGGGGCCAACGAGGGGCTATTGGCTCCACGTGCTCGCTGATGCACAGAACAACCGGGCCTATTACAGCCAAGTCGGCAGGCTTCTCTTTTACTGTCGCAAGAACGGCACCCCTCTGGAGCCCATGCTTGCCGCGGCTGGCTACGTCGGCTGCAAGAAACAGGATCGCGGCACCAACGAGTTCGTGTGCTTCGATCCGCGCGCGCTTCGCATCTTGTCTGTGTCGGCTTTTCGAGAGGGCGAGTTTTTGCCGATGAAGGCCCACAAACCTTTTCAGCACGCATGGTTGGAGGCAGCGGCATGACGTACACGTTTCATACCGAGGGTCATTGCATGGGCGGTTTTGTCCCGACCGGCGCGCAATTGGAAGCAGATCCAACGCCTGACATTAACCCCGGCCAGTTGGTCGCTGTAGTGCTGAAAGAAACCGGCCCTATTCGCGGCCTGGCTCTCTCGCTGCACGGCAACGGTTGGCTTGGCGTCGTGAAGATGTTCCTCGGCACTACGACAACCCGTGCCGGCCGAAAGGCCTACATGCTTGCCCAGCTCGATCCACCGATCGTCCTTGCCGTGGAAGAATCCCACATGGCTGCGATGCATCTCATTGTCGGCGCCAAGGAAACCCCGTGGGGGCTGGAAAACACCGCTGAACAGGACGCTGACCTTGAGGTTGCGCTTGACCTTATGTCGCCGTGGCTGTGCGGAGGCGCGACCCAGCCCGTGGGCCCCGATTGGCGCCCTGTGGATATCTCGGCCTTTGTTGCCGCCACTAAAATGCTGGAGAGCGTCCATGCATAAATTCCACTGCGGGCTCACGGAAACCGCCATTGGCCCGGGCTTGGGTTCGATCGCGGATCTCGGCGACCTCATGATGAAGGCGCGCGATGCCGGCTTGAGCGAGGATGAGCAGTTCAAGTTCTCCGAGCTGTTCAACTTCGCCACGCAAAACCTGCCTTACGTGAATCTGTTCTATGTCCGGCCCACCCTGGATTTCCTGTTTCTTGCCTCGATGCGGGAAGTGGCATCGCCGGGTGCCTATCAGCGACAGCAAAGCCAGCGGCGCAAGCAGTACGGGCAGCACAGCGTTTTTCCGAAACCGCTAGACCCATTCGGGGGCTTCTGACCCCAAGCCGATCCGCTCCTTCGGCAAGAGCGCAATGGAACGTCGGATGACGTCCCGTCCCTTAGATGGAGCCCCATTTTATGACATCAGTGCAAATCGATATACGCGACGGCCTAAGCAGCAGCACGGCGATTAAAGGCCCTGTGCGTTGCGCGACGACTGGCAACATCACGCTGTCTGGTGAGCAGACCATCGACGGCGTGGCCGTGGTCACGGATGACCGCGTGCTGGTCAAGGATCAGACCACAGCGTCAGACAACGGCATCTATGTCGCGGACACTGGCAACTGGCGCCGGTCGAAGGACTTCAACAAGACCAGGGATGTCAAGACCGGGACAATGGTCGTGGTGACAAACGGGACCACTGGTGCCGGATGGTGGCAGGTTTCGACGGCTGACCCGATTTCGGTTGGAACGACCAACATTGCTTTTGCACGCGGCGCTCAACCCTATGATGCCGATCTGGTCTCGTGGGCCGCCATCACCCGCGCCACTGGCTTCGATGCGTTCGTCGCCACCCCGACCTCTGCCAATCTCAAAGCGCTGCTGACTGATGAAACGGGATCCGGCTCCGCTGTCTTCGGCACACAGCCAACTTTTACGGCCGGCGCGCAGTGGAGTTCGTCCAACTACGGCGCCGCCTTGGTCGCGACAGGTGCGCGCAATAATGCGATCGGGATTTTGGATAGCACCGGCTCAAATCCATGGGCCATTGCGAACACGTCGGGAGTTCTTAGATTTTCTGCGATGCCGGCGCTCGGCAACACCGCGACTGCGGCGGTTGACGGTTTTGTGCTCTCAACGGCCGGAGACGCTGGAACCGGAGATCCGTTGGTACCGCCGTACCAAGTCGCCCCGATCAAGACCAAGCTGGCGCTGTCCGGCGTCTATGCGGACAGCGCCTCTGGCAATATCTTCCAAGTGTCATCGTGGGCAAGGAACTCAGGCACTTCGCCCGTCGTCGCTGGGTTTTTTCTGGGCGAAGCGACCGGGGCGGGTTCGCGGGCTTGGGGCATCAATGCCACAGCTTTTGCAAACAATGCGAGTGCGGTCGTTGACGCAATCGAGATCGATTTTGCATCCCTGGTGGCTGGAGGTTTCGCCAACGGTGCACTGATCGTCTATGGCAGCGCGCTTGCCGACACCGCAGGCGCTTATGTCTGGTGCCAGGCCAGCGATGTGAAGTCGCCCTTGATGGGGATCAATTTCAACAAGATCGGCTCGAACGCTCCCATTCAGACGGCTGGCACCATCATGAAGACAACCGGTGCCTACACCGTTGCGACGGGCATCGACATTTCCAGTGTCACAACGACCACGGCGTTCAAGTCAAACGGCTTCTCGGTTGATGGCACCGGCAATGTCACAGCAGCGGCTCTCTTTGCTCCCGTGCATGTCGGTGGCACTGGCGCCGCATCGAGCTTGTCACTGCGAGCTACGACCGGTGCGGGAGCGGGCTCGGAAGCGATCATATTCCAGGTCGGTAATGCCGGCGCGACTGAGGCGCTTCGCGTACTCGGTGCCGGCAACCTTCAGTTTACCGGGACAGCCAACTTTGCAGCAAACGCCGCCGTGGCGACGGTTCTTGGTTCCGTTGGCCCGACCGGGGCGAGCACCACGGTACAGAAATGGCTCACCTTCAAGGACAGCGGCGGCGCAAACCGCTACGTCCCCTGCTTCTAAGCAGCACCACAAGGAGAAATGGAATGAAAGTCTTTACCGTCAAAGACCGTGGGCAATTCAAGGGTCGCGACCTTCTCAACGAGATCATCAAGCAGCCTATCGGCGGGTCTGGGCGCGGTGCTGTAACGGTCGAACAGATGCGGCTCGATATCCGGCTCATGGACAAGCTCGACGCCACCAAGGGCCAGACAGTCGAACTGGAAGATGCCGACTGGAACCATCTGGCAGCGAAGATCCGCGAATTCCCGTTTGCCTTCTCGTCTCGTGAGGTAGTCGAGTTCTGCGACGATATTCTCAAGGCTGAGGAACCCAAGGCGAGGGCCGCCTAAGCCCATCCTTCCATGACGACGACAAACACCGCGAAATAGGCGAGGCCGGCTGCGACAGTCAGCCCCTCGCCACCCGCTGCCCACAGTGCATCACCGAAGCGATAGCTCAGGAAAATGCCGCCCGCGACATAGATGATGAGTGCGGCCAACTTACGACGATCACCAATAGGAATCATTGCCAAATCCCCCATAGCTTCGCCCCCGAAAGGGCGTGCTTGAAGTATTAACCGAATAAGCGCATCTTGTCCGTGGGCGTGATAACCCGGACTAGGAATAGACCGCTTCACCGAGACACATGGTGCTTCCTTTGGCGAGGAAGTGCGGTCGAACGTGTCCTTCTGGACACAACGGACGTGCTTGGCGGCACGGCTCCGAACCCTGCCTTTATGGCCGGGGGCGAGCGTGCTGTCCAGAGGGAAACCTTAAAAGCGTTCGGCCTGTCTTCCTGGCAGGTTATCACCCCCCGGCTGCGGCGCCGTTCGCCGCGACAGGGCCGTGATAAGCCCTAGACCAGGGACCACTACCAATGAACGCGATATTAACGACAATCGACCGGCGTGGCTTGCTCGTCGGACTAGCCTCTCTGCCGGCCATAGCGGGCGCCGTAGCGCTATCGCCGCCCGCGTCGGCATCCGACCCGCTCGCCGATACGCTCGCCGAATACTATGCCAAGATTTCCGAGTTCATGGCGATCCCTACCGACGAGATCACAATGGAAAACGAGGGCACCCTCGTCGCAGCAACCTATGGTCCGGTCGTTGAAAAACTGTGGCATGCGACTCCACCAACAACGAGCATTCGCGGCGTGACCGAGGCTATCCGCTATGCCGTGGAACAGGACTGCATCATCGACTATATGGCAGCCGCCATGCTGGTTTCGGCGCTGGCCTTCCTCGACCAGGAGCGCGTGTCATGACCGCCCATGTCAGGATGCTGAAGCCGTACGGGATGCCGCAGGGTATGGACCCGCGCCAATGGCGCCAGTCAGTAGAGAAGCGCCTTAACGACCTCCTTGACCGCGCTATGAGCCTCATCACGGCGCTGGACTGTATGGAAGCCGATTGCGACCTGGAGGACACCGCCGATGACGAGCCGTCGCTTGGCTGCCTCGATGATCTGGAGCTAGACAACGCCGACGACGAGGACGGCCACGACGCGGAACCGTCCGAGGATGGCGAGCACGTCATGTGGGGCGATGACCTGAAATCGCAGGAAGTGCTGGTGTCGCTCTGATCAAAGAGGAAAACTTTTCCTCTTTAGCCCGCTGCCTCACGGTGGCGGGCTTTTTCATGTGTGCGCAATTTTGTACGCAGGATCAGTAAAAGGGAAGATTATACAAGTAAATCAATGGCCTATGGCGGAGGGAGTGGGATTCGAACCCACGGTGAACTTGCGCCCACGCCGGTTTTCAAGACCGGTGCCTTAAACCGCTCGGCCATCCCTCCGGCCCCGTACAAACGTTGCGCTTTTGGTATCTAGCAGACGATCGAAAACCGTCGTCTGCTACGCATTTTGCAACCATTTGCCGTTTCGCTCGCTGCTTATAGCCGCCTGCAACGCCACGTCAACTTGCTCCGCCGCGTCGGCCTGCATACCGGGCATGACATGCGAATATAGGTCGAGCGTGGTGCCGATCGACGGGGCCCCGGGCGCTCGCTTGCCATCTTCGGATGAACGCCTGCCGACAGCATTTGAAGATCGAGGACGAGATTGAACGCCTAATTTCCCTGCTGGACTTGGTGCAGGCCGATTCGGACCTTGAACCCTGGCTGGCTGGCGGTATCGAAATGGAATCGATGACCGGGAGCAGGACGATTGCTACCCAAAGACGGGAACGACGCGGCCTCCCGGGAAGATGGCGAACCGTATGCTGGTCCAATAACGCGGAAACGCCACAGGAGTGGCAGCGCTGGCCCGGTCATTTCCAAGCGCCCTTGTCGGAGCATTGGGTAAGACCGCATCCCGCCGCGCGTTGATGAAAGGCCGGAGCTACAAATCGGCTCCGGCCTGCACAGTCGTCAGTCTTTGCAATTGTCGTCCGCCTTTGCCGCTGCGGCCTTACCACCGTGCTGCTGTGCCTCGATGTCCTGCTGCGACGTTGCAAGGTTCTTGTTGCCGCCGCCTTCCGCCTTCGCCAATGGCATTGTGCTGCCATCCTTGGCGGCTGGCTTGCCGGCGTTGCCCGTGGCCTTCGGAGTCACTGTGGCCTTCGGAGTCTCCAAGGGCGCGTGAGTTCCATCTTTCGAAATACCGGCGGTCTGTTGGGTGTCGGTGCCTGCATTGACGGCCGACTTATCCGGACATGCGGCGATTGCAGACCCGGCAGAAAGCGACACCGCGATAGCGATTATCAATGAAGCCTTTTTCATCATACTCGTCCTTCTGTTCGAGTGCTCTGCGGATGAAACTAGCGGCGCTTTTCTTGGTTCCGCGCCGCGCCGGATGTCTTGCTCGACGCCCAAGTTTCGGCCAGGTCCGCCGACGGCACGGCGACGGCGTCAGGTCGGACCGCTGCCTCAAAATAGTGGCGTTTAGAGCAGCCTAGGAACAGGCTGCTACGGTTTTTGCAACGCAACGCTACGGTTTAGACGGCAAGAAGCCGCAGAACCCGCAAACCGGTGATAGCCTGGGCTTTGGAGAGACGGGACGGGGAGGTGCCTTAAACTACTCGGCCGTCCCTCCATCGTGATTTCCAAGTCACCACGTACCAACCGTGCCTGATCTCCAACTGCGTTCAAAGCGCTGCGGTCCATGTGCGCTGCCGAGACGGGTGACGATATTCTCGTTCTCACAGGGTTAAAACCTGCGCATACCGGTCAGCGCATACTCGCATACGCCATGGCGCGACGCATGCGTTTTCCGCGATAGTCGAACGGGATGGTTTTCTCCCGTCTCAACCGGCAAATGTCGAAAATCTGTCGCCATACCCGCTTTGCTTCGATGGCGAATTTGGCCAATGGAGCCTTGCCCCTTGGATTCACCAGCTTGCGCTTCTGCTGCAGTGCGGCTCGGGTTTGCTCTATCTCACTTGGAAATTCTGCTGCCTTGTCGCGGAGGTACGATGCCTGCGTGCACAATGCGGGCGAGAGTTGGTAGATCACCTTGCTCGAGGAGGTAGCCAAGGCTTGATTGAATATGACGTCATCGATTGGAAGCTCGTTGTTCTGCGTTGCTTCCACCAGATCGCGCGCTGCTTGTCTTGAAACAATGTACCCTGCCGAGCCCGAATGAAGCCCGTGCAATCTGTGCAAGACGTAACCATGGCCCACGAAAACCTGCTTCATGGCGATCACGGCTTTTCTGAAAACCGTCTCCATTTTGATGATGTCCGCACCGTTCGGAATCCAGCCTTCGCTGGCAAGCAACCGGCCGGCTGTCTCGGTCAAGACTGCGTCGTCCTCAAAGATCGCGCAGTAGGCGTCGTCGCCTTTTGCTATGATTTGCCAGCAAGCCTTGTGGCTCAGGAAACAAGCAATTTCGGACAGTGACAGGTTCGCAGACATGTCCGCGATCTCCGGGCTGCTGAGCCCGTCAACAGCCGCGACCCGATCGAATGTAACGCCGATACGGGAAAATTCGGCGGTCATGTGGGCAAGCCGAGCCGGTGACCGATCCAGATTGATGACCAGGCACCTCATTGATCTTCCCCATGCGCCATCGGACAGGCACATCGGAAGTACTTCGCACAATGTGCAAAGAAAAATCTTGAATTTTCCAAATCTTCCCGCCCCCGGGCTTCTACGTCAGAATTCATCCTCTGGCCAATACTGGAAGTCAAGTCGTCCTCGGCATTTGAGGTGAGCCGCCAACCAAGTTCTTGGTCGTCGGTTCAGCGACTTTTGCGATCGCAACCGCCGGGCCGAAGTAGCCGCCCAGCAACGCACACGACCGCTTCTCCGGGATCATAGTCGCCCCCGGCTGGATGCCGCGGAGGGCGCCGTCACAATCTTGCCTGGTTCCGGCCACAATCGATTAATATCGTGATAAGCAATTCCTGCGCACAAGGGATCGGGGTTCAAGGCGTCGTTGGTGACCTGTCGCGTGAGTGCTTTGGCCTTTCCGGTGAAATGACGGCGACGTCCTTGTTGAGACTTTAGGGGGCAATCGAGTAATGCAGGCTACGCCGCGCCCGCGTCTTCGTCGCGCTTCGACGGCCGCATTGTTTGCCGTGTCGGCTGCCCTTTTGGCGGCCTGCGCATCGCAGCCCGGGTCGAAGGCGGTGGTGAACCCCAAGCCTCGCTCCAAGGAATATTTCGCTGAATCCGAATATGGGGTGAAGGCAAGCCCGCGCGTGGCCTTCCGGAACGGACGCCTGCAGCGTGGCGGCGGTCGCGACCAGCTAGGCAAGCCCTACCAGGTCCGCGGCAAGTGGTATTATCCCAAGGAAGACAGGCACTACGCCAAGGTTGGCCTGGCCTCCTGGTATGGCGACGCCTTCCACGGCCGGCTGACCGCCAATGGCGAAGTCTACGACATGACGCATCTGACGGCGGCGCATCCGACCATGCCGTTGCCGAGCTATGCCCGCGTTACCAATATGAAGACCGGCAGCTCGGTCATCGTGCGCGTCAACGATCGCGGCCCATATCACGAGGGCCGCATCATCGACGTGTCGCAGCGGGCGGCCGAGATGCTCGATTATGCCAATATCGGCACCGCCGAGGTGAAGGTGGAATATGTCGGGCGCGCGCCGCTCGACGGCGATGACGACCAGTATCTTGTGGCCTCCTACCATCCAGGCGACAGGCGCCCCGATCCGTCGGACGGCCTGCCGAGCGGCGTCATGGTCGCCATGAACGGACCGTCGCCGAGCCTGCCGGCCGGCGCGGCGGCAGCACCTTTCCCGGGCCAGCTGACCAATTCAGGACAGGCATTCGCGGCGCAACCGGCCCTGTCGGCGCAGTCGCCGGCCTTCGGCGACGTAGTGCTGCCCGATTTCGGACCGGTGGTGCCGGAACGGCCGCAAATCAACCCACCGCAGTCGCCCTTTGCGACGGCCTCGCTCTCCTATGCGGATGAACGCGTGCGGCGCGCGGATGTCTTTGCCGCGCTGGACGACAGCGGCATGTCGCCCGCCGACATCCTGCGCTCGTGGAAGAATTCCAGCCCGCAAGCATTGTCGCCCAGCGCCGATTATGTCGCCGCCGGCACTTTCGAGGATGCCGTCGAAGCCAAACGCATTGCCGCCGCACTCGAGCCTTTCGGCAGAACGGAGATCCAGCGCTCCGATCTCGACGGCAACGACTGGTATGCGGTCAATCTCTATCCGGATGGCCACGGCAGCCTGGACGAGTTGCTGAAGGCGGCATGGTCGCATGGCGCACCCGATGCGCTGGCCGTGCGCGACTGAACATCAGTCCGGTTTTCCGCCGGACAGTTGATCCGCCGCTGAAAAAGCCTGATAGTTCGGCGGGCTTGCCGGAGGAACCGGCCAACGGGTCGAATTTCATGCAGTTTCGCTTGCTTCCGCCTTTCGCCGGGGTCTTTCTGCTCGGCTTTCTGCTTTCATTGGCTCCGGCTCGCGCACAGCTTTTCGAGACCAAGGCGGCCCAGGTCTTCATGATCGATGCCGACACCGGGACTGTGCTGTTTTCCAAGGATGCCGACAAGCCGATCCCGCCGGCCTCGATGGCCAAGCTGATGACGATGGAGGTGGTTTTCAACGCCATCAAGTCCGGACGCCTGAAGCTCGACGATACCTTCGTGGTGAGCGAAAATGCATGGCGCAAAGGCGGTGCTCCTTCGGGAACATCGACGATGTTCGCAAAGCTCAAATCGTCGATCCGGCTCGAAGATCTGATCCAGGGGGTGACCGTGCAGGCGGCCAATGACGGCTGCATCGTCATCGCCGAGGGCATGGCCGGGTCCGAGGACAATTTTGCCGCGCAAATGACCGAACGCGCCCGCCAGATCGGCCTCAAGACATCGACTTTCGTCAATTCGACTGGTCTGCCGGCCGATGGCCAGCAGACGACCGTGCGCGAACTGGCGCAGCTCGCCTTGCATCTGTGGCGCGATTACCCGGATTTCTACCGCTACTACGGCCTGAAGGATTTTACCTGGAACAAGATCTCGCAGAGGAACCGAAACCCGCTGCTGACAATGGACATTGGCGCCGATGGCCTCGCGGTCGGCGCGAGCGAGGCGTCCGGGTTCGGCATCGTCGGTTCGGTCAGCCATGATGGCACGCGGGTGATCGCGGCGATGAGCGGGCTCGCCAACGACAAGGAGCGCGCCGAGGAGGCGCGCAAGCTACTCGACTGGGGCGCTCGTTCCTTTGAGAAGACCGAAATCTTCGCCAAGGACGAAGTGGTCGGCGAGGCCCAGGTTTTCGGCGGCGCGAAATCCGGCGTGGCGCTGAAGGCAAATGGGCCGATCGACATCTTCCTGCCCATCACCAACCGCGACAAGCTGACGGCAAAAATCGTCTACAACGGCCCGGTTGCCGCACCCGTGGAGGCGGGTCAGCCGGTGGGCGTGCTGCGTGTCTGGATCGGCGATACGCTGAGCCAGGAGACGCCGCTCTTCGCCGCCGAATCGATCGGCGTCGGCACGCTGCCGCAACGCTCTCTCGACGCCGTCAAGGAACTGGCGATCGGCTGGCTGCGATAGCGGCCGGCGGCATGGATTTTTTGCCGGGCGCGGACTATCTAGAGCGCAACATCCACTCAAGCACGGACAAAGGCCTTTTCGATTGGCGCGCGGATTTTTCATCACCTTCGAAGGCGGCGAAGGAGCAGGCAAGTCGACGCAGATCGAGCGGTTGGCGAGAAAGATGCGCGCCAAGAAATACGATGTCCTCCTTACCCGTGAGCCGGGCGGCTCACCGGGTGCCGAAGCGGTCAGGCATGTGCTGCTTTCGGGCGCCGCCGAACCATTCGGACCGAAGATGGAGGCGCTGCTCTTCGCCGCCGCGCGTTCCGATCATGTCGAACAGGTCATACGGCCGGCGGTCGAGCGCGGCTCGATCGTGCTGTGCGATCGTTTCATCGATTCCTCACGCGTCTACCAGGGCGTTACCGGCGGTATCGACCCGGCATTCATGGAAACCCTGGAACAGGTCGCCATCAATGGCATGATGCCCGACATGACGTTGATCTTCGACATCGATCCGGCCGAGGGGCTCAGGCGCGCGACGCTGCGGCGCGGTAGTGGCGATGTGGCCGATCGATTCGAGAAGGAGACGCTCGATATCCATCGGGCCCGCCGCGAAGCCTTCCTGGCGATCGCCGCGGCCGAACCGCAACGTTGTATCGTCGTCGACGCGTCGGCCGATCCCGACACGGTCGAGGACGCCGTCACGGCTGCCGTGTTCGCGGCCTTGGAGGCAAGGGAGCCTGCGCGCGACAGGCAGGTTGCGCCCGTATGATCTTCGAACGCATCGCGCCGGAACAGCATGACACATTGGACGGCGTGCCCGAACCTTCGGAGACGCCTCGGCTGATCGGACACGGGCAGGCGGCCAGTATGCTCGCCGCCGCCTATCGATCGGGAAAACTGCCGCATGCGCTGATTTTCACCGGGCCGGTCGGCATCGGCAAGGCGACGCTTGCCTTTCACGTTGCGCATCATCTGCTCAAATACCCCGCCTTCGAGCAGGCGCCGGAAAGCCTTGCCGTTCCCGATCCGGCCTCGTCGCTGTTTCGCCAGATCGCCACCGGGGCGCATCCCGGCGTGCTGCATCTGACCCGTCCGATGAACGACAAGACCAAGAGCTTCAAGACCGTCGTCACCGTCGACGAGATCCGCAAGGTCAGCCGGTTCCTGTCGCTGACCTCGCATGACGGCAGCTACCGGGTGGTCATCGTCGATCCGGCCGACGACATGAACACCAATGCCGCCAATGCCTTGCTGAAGAATCTCGAGGAACCGCCGGCGAAAACCCTGTTCATTCTCATCGTTCATGCGCCGGGCAGCCTGTTGCCGACGATCCGCTCGCGCTGCCAGGTGGTGCGCCTGTCGCCGCTCGGCGCCGACGACCTGCTGGCAGTGCTGGAAAAAGCCGAACCGCCGCCGCCGGACGAGCCGGCCGCACGGGCGGCGCTGGTCGAGCGGGCAGGGGGCAGCGCACGCAACGCGATCCTTTTGACACAATATGGCGGGCTGGAGATCGCCACGACCCTCGACGCGCTGGTCGCGGCCGGCAGGAGCAATGTCGGCGGAGCCTACCGCCTTGCCGAGGCCGTCGCCGGCCGCGACCAGGCGATCCAGTTCGATATCTTCAACCGTCGGGCGCTGGATCTTTTGTCGGACGCGGCAAGCCATGCAGCGCTGGCGGGCGATCTCGCCCGAGCCAAAACACTGTCGGACACTTGGCATGAGGCGCTGGACGCTATATCTGAAACCGAGACCTACAATCTCGACAAGAAGCAGCACGCCCTGATCATGATCGACCGCCTGAATTCTGCAATGCGAATGTGACGGTTTCTTTTTGCATGCCGTTGCCCCAAAACCGGGGCCACTTTTGGGCGGCATGCATTGGCATCGGGATGGCAATCGCCGCCCCGATACGATATCCACCGCCACGCCTTCCATTCAGACATTCATGACGGTTCATTCATGTCACGCGACAAATTCTACATCACCACCCCGATCTTCTATCCGAACGGCAAGCCCCATATCGGTCACGCCTATACGGTCATAGCAACCGACGCGCTGGCTCGCTTCCAGCGCCTGGACGGCAAGGACGTGTTCTTCCTGACCGGCACCGACGAGCATGGCCTCAAGATGCAGCAAACGGCTGAGAAGGAAGGCATCACGCCGAAGGCGCTCGCCGACCGCAATTCAGCGATTTTTCGCGCGATGACCGAGGCGTTGGGCGGCTCGAATGATGAGTATATTCGCACGACGGAACCGCGCCACTATGAATCCTGCCAGGCGATCTGGAAAGCGATGGCCGCCAATGGCGACATCTATCTCGACCGCTATAGCGGCTGGTATTCGGTCCGCCAGGAAGCCTATTTCGATGAAGGTGAGACCGTGGTCGGCGAGGACGGCGTGCGTCGCGAACCACTTGGCTCGCCCGTCGAATGGAACGAGGAAGAAAGCTACTTCTTCCGGCTTTCCGCCTACCAGGATAGATTGCTGGCGCTTTACGAAAGCCAGCCCGACTTCGTGGGACCGGCCGAACGCCGCAACGAGGTGATGAGTTTCGTCAAGTCCGGCCTGAAGGATCTGTCGGTCTCCCGCACGACCTTCAAATGGGGCGTGCCAGTGCCGGGCGACGACAAGCATGTGATGTATGTCTGGGTCGACGCCTTGACCAATTATCTCACAGGCGCCGGCTATCCCGACACAGCGGCCGAGAAATGGCGCTATTGGCCAGCCACGCACATCATCGGCAAGGATATCGTGCGCTTCCACGCGGTCTATTGGCCCGCCTTCCTGATGTCGGCGGGCATCGAGTTGCCAAAGCGCGTTTTCGCGCATGGCTTCCTGTTCAACCGCGGCGAGAAAATGTCGAAATCGGTGGGCAACGTCGTGGATCCATTCGCGATGGTCGAGCACTACGGTCTCGACCAGGTGCGCTATTTCTTCCTGCGCGAGGTGCCGTTCGGCCAGGACGGCAGCTACAGTCACGAAGCGATCGTCAACCGCACCAACGCCGATCTTGCCAACGGCCTCGGCA
This sequence comes from Mesorhizobium sp. M0587, assembly GCF_040320945.1. NCBI lineage: Bacteria > Pseudomonadati > Pseudomonadota > Alphaproteobacteria > Hyphomicrobiales > Phyllobacteriaceae > Mesorhizobium > Mesorhizobium sp. M0587. The sequence continues at coordinate 8,657 of NZ_JAMYQP010000063.1, read as the reverse complement.
ATCTGGCGCAGCGTTCTCTGTCGATGATCGCCAAGAATTGCGGCGGCGTGGTGCCCGCGCGCGGCGACCTGACGGAAGCCGACAAGGCGATCCTCGACCAGGCGGCCGCGGCTCTTGCCACGGCACGCAAGGCGATGGCTGGGCAAGCCATCCATCTGGCCCTGGCGGGGATCTTCGACGTGGTGGCGGAAGCCGACCGTTACTTCGCCGGGCAGGAGCCGTGGGCGCTGAAGAAGACCAATCCGGCACGCATGGAAACGGTGCTGTGGACCACCGCCGAGGTGGTGCGGCGCGTGGCGGTTCTGTGCCGGCCCTTTATCCCGGGATCGGCCATGAAGCTGCTCGACCTGCTGGCGGTGGCGCCGGACAAGCGCGATTTCGCGCATGTCCACGCCGATCATGCCTTGGTGCCAGGCACCGCGTTGCCGGTGCCCGAGGGCGTGTTTCCGCGCTACGTCGAACAGACGGACGCGAGCGCCTGATGCTCGTCGACAGCCACTGCCATCTGGATTTTCCAGATTTCGCCGAAGAGCGGGCGGCCATTGTCGCCCGCGCCCTGGCGGCCGGAATCGGCCGCATGGTGACAATCTCAACACGCGTGAAGCGCTTTCAGCAAATCCTTGAAATTGCAGAGACTTTCGACAACGTTTACTGCTCAGTCGGCACCCATCCGCACAATGCGGCGGAGGAACTGGACGTGACGGCGACTGAGCTGGTCCGCCTTTCGAGCCACCCCAAAGTGGTGGCGATCGGCGAGGCGGGGCTGGATTATTTCTATGACAAGGCGCCGCGCGATGCGCAGGCGCAGGGCTTTCGTAATCACATCGCCGCGGCGCGCGAAACAGGGCTGCCGCTGGTCATCCATTCGCGCGATGCCGATGACGATATGGCAGCCATTCTGGAGGACGAAACAGGGAAGGGCGCCTTCCCCTTCATCCTGCATTGCTTCTCTTCGGGGCGCCGGCTGGCCGAAATCGGTGTCGCGTTGGGCGGCTACGTCTCGTTCTCAGGCATCCTGACCTTCAAGAACTCGGCTGAACTGCGCGCCATCGCGGCAGATCTGCCGCATGACCGGTTGCTGGTCGAAACCGACGCGCCCTATCTGGCGCCGATACCGTTTCGCGGCAAGCGCAACGAACCGGCTTATGTCGCGCATACCGCCAAGGTGCTGGCGGAGACGATCGGCGTCAGCGAGGCTGAAATCGCTGATCTGACGACGGACAATTTCTTCCGGCTGTTCGGCAAGATGCCTGCCAAGCAAAGCGCCTGAACGATGACTGACCGGCTGCGCCTCACCATTCTCGGCTGCGGCTCGTCGCCAGGTACGCCGCGCATCACCGGCGACTGGGGCAATTGCGACCCGGACGAGCCGAAGAACCGGCGCATGCGCACCGCGGCCCTGGTCGAGCGGATTGCCGCCAGCGGTGCCCGCACCACGGTCGTCATAGACACCGGACCCGACTTCCGCCAGCAGATGCTGATGGCCTCCGTGAGGCGCCTCGACGCGGTCGTCTACACGCATCCGCACGCCGATCATATCCACGGCATCGATGATCTGCGCGGTTTCGTTCTCGATCAGCGTCAAAGGATCGATATCCACGCCGACGAGCCGACCATGCTGCGGCTGCGCCAGGCGTTCGGCTACTGCTTCGAGACGCCGACGGGCAGTTCCTATCCGCCGATCGTCAAGGCGCATCTCATCGACCACGCCAGACCGGTGGTCATCGAAGGAGAGGGGGGTGCCCTCACCCTCGAGCCGTTGCCGCAGGTCCATGGCGATATCATATCGCTCGGCTTCCGCGTCGGAACGCTCGCCTATTGCCCTGATATCAGCGACTTCCCGCCGGCGACCGCCGAGCGGCTGCGCGACCTCGACGTTCTGATCATCGATGCGCTGCAATACAAGACGCATCCGAGCCACCTGTCGCTTGGCGAAGCGCTTGGCTGGATCGAGCGCCTGACGCCAAAACGAGCGGTGCTGACGCATATGCATGTGCCGCTAGACTACGCCACAGTGATGGCTGAGACGCCAGCCAACGTCGAGCCGGCATATGACGGCATGCCGATCGAAATCCCTTATGGATCTGGATGATAGAAAGAAGCCTTCATCTTGGCCCGAACATGAACAGCGTCCCAATCCGTTCATAGCCAACACGAGGGTACAGAAGCGCCCCTGTGTGGGTGGCGGTCAACACCGAACACTTCGAACCATGAGCCTGATCGTCTCGCAACATTCCTAGGAGCAACGCCCGGCCGATGCCACGGCGTCGATGCGAGGGGGCGACATACATGTCCGCGCACCACGTAGCTCCGACAGCGTCCACGCTGCGCACGCGCCCGACGATGTCCGCTCCATCGATTGCTACATATTGACGGAACGGAGCGTCATCGCCGAACAAATTGCCCGAGATCGGCCGGGTGCGCGTGATCTTGCCCAATTGGGCCGCCAACTCGGCTGTGCGCACGCGTTCGATCGAAATGGCACCCGGCGGCGCCCTTGGGATCTGGTCCATCCGCCGCACGAAGAAGCCTTCCGTGCCGAGCAGTCGATAGCCGAGAGCCTTGTACGCGCTTTTCGTGGCTTCGTGTGGCTCCGCTGTCGCGATCGTGGCGCCCACATGGAAGCTTCCTCGCGTGTGCTGCCGCGCAATCGCATCGACGTCCTCGGCGGCGACGTCATACGCAATCCATTCCTCCTTGCGGTAATCGCGAGGATTCTTACGCGGAGCATCGCGCATCAACCACAAGGGCCCAACGCGGCTTGCCTCGTAAGGAAAGGTACGGCTCTTTCCAGCGCTGTGTCCGTGCACGAAGACCTCGATCGCAAACTCAATCGCTCGATTTGACCTCGTCATGCCGGCAGCCTAGCGTTGCCAGACGGACCAAAGCAACACGCGGTCCGATGAAATTACATCGGCAATTTCCAGTCTTAGCCCAACGCGACAGTTCCATAATCTATCTTATGCGACTTTCAGATGGACCGGCAGGGACAATCGTTTGGCCCGGCTTGCGATGCATGTCCTTCGGATTGTGTTGCGGACTGGCGACTGCGGAATGATCGCGTCGCAATCAGTTGCGTTCGCCCGGCGCGAACTTCCCTGGGCGGCGACGGCAAAGCCTCGGCCGGACTCAACCGTCCGGCCGGAAGCCTATCTGTTATGCAGGTATCAGGTCTGCTAGGCAGGTATAAGGACGGCGATGCGATGCACGCCGACCTCCTTGCTTGTATTCGTCGCCTCATCGGTCTTGCCCTTGGCACAGGTGTACATGTCACCCGTCTTGAGCTTGAACTCCTTGTCGGCTTTCTTGATCGTGAAGGCGCCGGACGTAACCGTGCAGACCATGTCGTTGTCCATCACCATCTGGGGCGCGTGGGCGCCCGGCTGAAACACCACGTCGACGATGGCGATGCTCTTGTAGGCGGGAATGTCGGCATGGCCGGTGCCGACCTCAACCACCCTGACACCGGGCGCAATCTCCTTGCCCTCTTTCGGGCCGTATTTCTTCGCAGATGCCGCCAGAGTGAACAGAGGCGTTATCGCTGCGGCCGTCACACCGAGGGCAATTGCAGACCGGCGATTCATGGTTTTCATTGCGTCCTCCCTATGTTGGTCACGCACGAAGGTGCGAGACGGTTAATATTAGCAGATATGCATCTACTTGGCGCTTGCTATTTATCTCCTGCCCTTTGCCGGCAGTGTCGCGTTTCTAATCGAACGATGCGCCCCTGCTCTCGCCGGGCGATTGCCGCCCGCAAAGCCGCTTGTTCTCGATTATCGCGGTGTTATGCGCCGTTCCTTGTCGAAGCCGGCCCTTGCCCGCTCAGACCTGTCGGACAATGGTGCCGATCGCATTGACGAGAATGCGCGCGGCTGTCAGGGCCGACAGGCCGTCAATGTCGGCGGGAGGATGGAATTCGACAAGATCCAGTCCCGCGATCCTGGCCCGCTTGCCAAGCCTCGCGATCAGGTCGATCACCTGCGTAAAGCTTAAACCGCCGGGCGTGCGCGCCGCCACGCCGGGCATGACACTGGGATCCAGGCTGTCACAGTCGAGCGTGACGACGACCCGTGCTCCCTCCGGAATATGGCCAAGCGCCACCTCGATACCGTGGGCATGGATCTCCCGGGCGGTCACGAAGCGGCTGCCATACTGCAGCGCCGCTTCGACGTCGGCGAGACGCGCGCTGCCGACGCTGCGGAGACCGACTTGAACGATGCCGGCGACATGCGGCATCTCGCTCGCCCGGCGCATCGGGCTCGAATAGCCGTGACGCTCGCCATGCACCTCGTCGCGCCAGTCGATATGAGCGTCGATCTGCAGGATCCAGACCGGCCCGTGACCAGCAAAGCCGGCGAGGAAGGGAATTGTCACCGAACAGTCGCCGCCGAGCAGGACCGGTACAGCCGGCAATGCCAGGACGTCGGACGTCTTCGCCTCGATGCTGGCCCGATTGCCGGCATTGTCATGCATGGTGGTAGGTACGTCGCCGGCGTCGATACAGCAGACCGGCTTGCGGTCGAACAGCGGTCCGCCGAGATCGAAGTCCCAGTGCTCGACGAGCGCGGCATCTTCCTGGCTCGCGGCACGGATGATTTCGGCGGCCAAGGCATGCCCACTGCTATCCTTGCCAGGATAAGTGCTGCCATGCCCCGCGCCAAAGATGACAATTCCCGGTTTGCGCCCATCGGGGAGCCGCTCCGGAAGCCCAAGGAAAGTAGGAGACGCGATCAAATCGAAACCCTCTCGATGTCGGCCTCGATCGGGCCGTATTCAATCTATGACAGCCCCGCTTCGCAGCAAACCGGACGCCGCGGTCAGGTGGCTTCCCGCCGCGAGGCTTCACCTGCCCCCTCGCCGCTGGTCCGCAGCAGCGCGACGCCGGCGGCGATCAGAAGCAGGATGGCACCGATCACCTCCGGTATGCCTACCGTTTCGCCGAACAGCAAGGCGCCGGCGACGAGTGCGATAATCGGGGAGATGAAAGCGTAAAGCCCTGCACGAACCGATCCCCAATCGCGCAGCAGGACGAGATAGAGCGTGTACGCGACGATCGTGCCAAGCAAGGACAGAAAGAGAATGCTGCCCAGGACGTTGAGGTGGACGAAGCGCAGGAGCGTCGCTCCGTTAACCGGCTCCGTGGCCGCAGAGATGACCAGAAGCGCTGCGCCGCCGATCGCAGCCTGCACCATGGTCAGGGCAAGCGGTATCACGGGCCCGAGCAGCGGTCGTGCAACGATGCTGCCCACGCAATAACAGCCGGTCGCAACGATGATGGCGAGCAGTCCGATGCCGCTCCCCGCCCCTTCACCCGCGAGCCGTGTCCAAAACAGTGCAACGAGCCCTGCGCAGCCGATCGTCAGCGCCACCGCATGGCGCCATGTTGGCCGCTCCTCGCCCGTCAGCACAGCGAGAGCGAAGAGCATGACCGGCAAGAGCGCGAGGTTGACCAGGCCCGCCAATCCCGATGGGACGCTCTGCATTCCCCAGAACAACAGGCCATAGGTGCCGGTGTTGACGAGCAGTGCCGACGCGAGCGTACGAGGCCAGCGCCCTTCCATGAAGGCCGCCGGGGCTTTGGGGAGCGTCGGCAGCAGGAGAATGGCGGCAAAGAGATAGCGTGCCCCGGCCAGCAACAGCGGCGGCAGGTCCTGCAACCCGAACTTGATCGCCGCCCAGGACAGCCCCCAGATGAGGGAGACCAGCGCGAAATATGCGAGCCGCCGCGCCACCGGGGCTCAGCGCAGGCCCTGCCGGTCGATCAGGATGCGATGGATCTGGATTCGCTCCGGCAGTTCGATCAGGAACTCCGGATCGCGGTCCAAATGATGGACCTTGGTCGGCTCGCCCTTGGTGAAAGCCGTCATGGAATCCTGATCCGGCCAGTAGGAGATGGTCGTGAACCAGCTTTCCCCCTCGCGATCCTCGCGGAAAAGCTGGACACCGAGGGCGATCCTTTCGAGCACCGGAATGCCTTCTGCCTTCAAATAGGCCTCGTAGGCATCGGCGATTTCCGGCCGGGTGCGGCCACGCCATATGCGCGCGATGGTCGGTGTTGTCGTCATGGATATTCCTCCTTGCATGTCTTTCCAGAGAGCTGGGCCCTCAGCCCCGCACGCGAGCCAGGAAATTGCGCACCAACGCAAGCGCCTCATCGAAATGGGTTTCCAGCAACCAGTGGCCGGCGCCGTCGATGAGATGGAGTTCTGCTTCCGGCAGGTCGCGCTTGTAGGCACGGGCCGATCCGGCCGGCATGTAGCCATCCTCGGGGCCCCAGACGATAAGCGCCGGCGGTCGCCGTTCGCGCAGATAGGCCTGGTAGCGCGGGAACCAGTCAAGGTTAGCCTCCAGCTTCTCCATCAAGCCGACCGCGAGCCGCCGACGGACCGGCGTGTCCATCAGGGGCCAATGGAGTTTCCACAGGTCCGGCGGCACGCGTTCGGCTACGGCACCACCAACCTCGCCAACGAACTCGTGCCTGAAGCCCTCCTCGCTTACCGCTTCTTCCAGCGGGCGATGCTTCTCGGGCGTCTTCTCGTTCCAATAGGCCTTGATGGCCGCATATTTCGGGCCGAGCACGTCTTCGTAGATATCGCCGTTCTGGATAATAAGCGCGGCGACACGGTCCGGATATGCGATGGCGTGGCGAAGTCCTATTTGGGAGCCGTAGTCGTGCAGCCAGAGCGCATAACGGGACAGGCCGAGCGCGTCCGCGAACGCCGCCAAGAAGTTGGCATAAGCGTCGAAATCATAGCCGAACGCGGACATATCGGGCGTAGCGCTGTAGCCGAAACCTGGAAAATCCGGTGCTAAAGTGTGCCAGCGATCGGCCAGTCCGGGCATTAGCCTGCGGAACTGATAGGACGAACAGGGATAGCCGTGCGGCAGCAGAAGCACGGGAGCGTCGGTCGGCCCGTTCTCGCGGTAGAAGATATCGTTTCCGTCGATGTTGATCTGGCGGTGCCGCAACTTTGCCTCCACGCTCAGGGAGATCCGGAGATGCCTCGCAACCGCGAACGATGCTCGCGCCTGAAGGTTCCCGAGAGATCCGGCTTGGGACAAGTAAGAACTGCAACCGAAAGCGCGGCAGCAGGCGTGGCCCGGATGGCTCGCGGCCAGGCCGCCGACCTATGCCTCCTGCCCCGGCAGCAGCCGGATCTGGTAGCTCAGCGTGCGTTTCGCGGCAGGCGCGATCAGCATAAGGCCCGGCTTGTCGGCGAATTCGCCGTCGAAATCCGCCGAGCTTGCCATGCCGTGCCAAGGCTCGATGCATAGGAACGGCGCCCCGCCCGGCTTTGACCAGATACCCAGTTGAGGAAACCCCTGCCACGACATTTCGAGCGCCGGACCACGCCTGGCTGCGTAACGCACGCTGGTGCTGGCCGGTCGATCGAGGATCAAGGCGTCGTCATCGAACAGCCGTTCGGAGAGCGCAAGGATCTTGCCTTCGACAGGCGTCGGCTGCGGGACAGCCAGCAGCAGACCGTCCTTCAGTCGCCGGACCGGCGCCTGCTCCTCGTTCGCGAAGGCCAGCCGATATTCCGTCTTGGCCAGTTCCGGTACCAAGGGCCAGTTGAAGGCGGGATGCGCTCCGACCGAGGCCGGCAGCGGCTCGTCGCCGGTGTTGGTGATCTCGAACGTCACGTCGAGTTGCAGATCACGCAGCGCGTAACTCACCGCCAGCCGAAAGGCGAATGGATAATGCGCGCGCGTATCGGCATCGTCGGTGAGAACCAGCGTACAGGATCGAGGCCCCCTCTCCGCCCAGGCAAACGGCTTGTCGCGCGCGAAGCCGTGCTGCGTCATCGGATAAGTCCGCCCGCGATGGCGCAATTGATCCGCCCTCAGCCGGCCGACGATCGGAAACAGCACCGGCGAATGCCGTCGCCAGGCCGGTCCGGCTTGCCACAGGAACTCAAATCCCGGCGCATCCCGCAGCGACACCAGTTCGGCGCCTTGCGCGACGATGGTCGCCGAGATGCCGTCGCCGCTAAGCGTCTGGCTGTCCTGTTCCATATGTCCTCGCGGTTTGGTGGCGGGAGGTTAGCAAAAGCTTTCACGGACTCAAAGGCCGAGCATATTGGCGCCTTCGTCCGGTACTTGCCGGATCAGATGGCGGTCAGGGGCAAGCCAGGCAGCACCTTGTCGAGGGTGATCGGAAATTCGCGAACCCTGATGCCGGTAGCGTTGTAGACGGCGTTGGCGACAGCAGCCCCCGCCCCGCAGACGCCGAGTTCGCCGAGCCCCTTGGCGCCGAGCGGATTGGCCTTGTCGTCGTGTTCCTCGAGGAAGACGACTTCCATCCCGGCAATGTCGCCATTGACCGGAACGTGATACTCGGCAAGGTCGTGATTGACGAAGTGGCCGTAGCGCCGGTCGAGCACCGTCTCCTCCATCAGCGCCGCACCGATGCCCCAGCTCATGCCGCCGATGATTTGCGAGCGCGCGGTCTTGGGATTGAGAATGCGGCCGGCGCCGATCACCGACAGAAAACGACGCATCCGGACCTCGCCGGTATCGCAATCGACCGCGACCTCGGCGAAATGCGCGCCGTGGGAGTGCTGGGAATAGGACTTGTAGGTCTCGGTGGCATTGGCGGCGGCGACGGAGCCTTCGGCCTCGAACCCATCGGGGGCAATGCTGCGAACGAGATCGGT
>NZ_JAMYQP010000062.1:0-26222 GCF_040320945.1 Mesorhizobium sp. M0587 | reverse complement strand
AGATCGGTCAGCCTTGCCGAACGGTCGCCGATCCTGACCTCACCGTCGGCAAAGTTTGCCTCGCTGACATTGGCGCCACGGAACGGCGAAGCTTCGCTCGACCGCGCCACCTCCAGGATCCGCTGCTTGAGGGTATTGCACGCCCGATGCAGCGCGGAACCCGAACTGGCAGCGCCCCAGGAGCCGCCCGAGCCGGCGGTGCGCGGGAAGCGGCTGTCGCCGAGTTCCACCTTGACGGATGATAGCGGCAAGCCGAGGTTTTCCGCCGCGATCTGGGTCAAGATCGTATAGGTGCCGGTACCGATATCGGTCATGTCGAGCCGTGCCGTCACCTGGCCGTCCCGGTCGATCGCGACCCGCGCCGTCGACGCGCCGATATAGTTCGGTCGGATCGCCGCCGCCATGCCGTAGCCAATGAGCTTGCGGCCCTCCCGGGTGCGACCTGGCACCGGATCCCGTCGCTGCCAGCCGAAGCGACGCGCCCCCTCCTCCATGCAGGCGACGAGATTGCGGGTCGAAAACGGCACACCACGCTCCGGATCCTGCGTCGGCTCGTTGCGTATCCTGAGTTCGATCGGATCGAGCCCGAGACGCTCCGCAAGTTCGTCCATGGCGCATTCGAAGGCCAGCATGCCCGGCGCTTCGCCGGGCGAGCGCATCCATTCGCCGCGGTTGATATCCAGGCGGACCAGGCGATGGCGCGTGAGACGGTTCGGCGCCGCGTAGAGCGAGCGGGCAAAGGCCGCCGTCTGCTCGCAATATTCCTCGAAGCTCGACGTGGCCGACCAGACGTCATGCGAGATCCCGGTGAGCCGTCCGTCGGTTTCCGCAGCGAGGCGCAGTTGATGGATCATCCCGGCGCGGTGACCGGTGTTGGCGAACATCTGCTGGCGCGTAAGCGCGATCTTTACCGGACGCCGCAGGACACGCGCCGCAAGAGCCGCCAGCACCGTATCGGCATGGATGATCAGCTTGGAACCGAAGCCTCCGCCGACGAAAGGGCTGACGATGCGCACGCGCTCGGGCGGCATGCCGAGCGTGCTGGCAACGCCCGCCCGATAGTTCGCAAGCGTTTGCGCCGATGTGTGGATCGTCAGCTCGTCGCGTGACCAGACGGCGATGGTCGCATGCGGTTCCATAGGGTTGTGGTGCTCGAAGGGCGTCCGGTAAGTGGCATCGATCTTGACCGACGCTTGCGCGAAGGCACTCTCGAAGTCACCGACAATGCTGTCGGTCGCTAGACCGGCATTTGTCCGCCTGGGTGCATAGGCATCCTTTAGATGGGCTTGGAGATCGTAAGTGCCCGCCTCCTCTTCGTAACGCACCCTTATGAGCCCCGCAGCGCCGCGCGCCGCCTCGAACGTCTCCGCCACGACCAGCGCCACCGGCTCGTCATAATAGCGTACGCGGTCGCTGTTGAGCGCTGGTCGGGCGCGCGTGAAAACCTCCGGCACGGTCGGTGTCACCGCCGGGCCAAAATCCGGTTGTGCCGGAGCATTCCGGTGCGTCATGACGCCGATCACGCCCGGTGCCCGTTCGGCATCAGTGATATCGATTTCCGCGATGCGGCCCTTGGCGATGGCAGCGCCGAGAATATAGCCATAGGCCACGTTGTCGATCGCGTGCTCATAGGCATAGGTGGCTCGGCCTGTCACCTTGAGCGGCCCGTCGATGCGGTCGACCGGACGGCCGATGAATTCGACATCAGGGGAAGATTTCATCCCTGAACGAGAGACAAAGCCGGTCGAATCGGCAGACGTAGTGGTCTTGTCCATGGCTCACCTGGTTCATCTGTTCTCGGAAACTCCCACAGCCGCGACACGGCCTCTGTCTTCGTGATCGTCGCGCGCAGCTGCTGTTCACGTGGCGATATCGCCGAAATACTCTCGAAACTCGATCAGCCGCCCCGTCGGGCCGGCTCGCATGAACAGCGCGTGCAGGCCCGTATAACGACCGCCGCCAATCATCCCGCTCCCGCGATCGCAAATGATGATCCAATCGGAGGCGAAGAGCTTGAGATCGACGATCGATTCCGTGATCCTGTTACCTTGCGCTTTATGTGCGGCGGTCCAGGCTGCGAGCGCTCGCTTGCCGTTCGGCGGTCCGTGTCTGCCCCGTTGCTCACCGACCGGAAATTGGAAGGTCATTGTTTCGTCGCAACGATCGAGGAAAGCCGACCAGTCGCCGGAAGCCCAACCGGCAAAGAAGGCTTCCACGGCCGCTTCAAGTTCGCGACGAACATCAGTATCGGACGTGGCGTTCCAAGCCGCGGCGGGGGCGACGAGAAGGCCGCCACCGGCGGCTGCAACGGCACGTCGTGTGAGTTTCATATCTTTCTCCCTGCCACCCGGCGCGTCGACTGCGGGCGCCGACATCTGGAAACAGCCGTTCGGGGCCATCGTCTCTGCATGACCTTACGCGCGCTCGACCGCGGCTGCGGCGAGCGTGTGCCGCACCGTCCGTTTCGCCAGCGGGATCTTGAAATCATTGTCGCCATGCCCGACCGCCTCGGCGAGCGCGGCTTCGGCGGCCTCCGTAAAAGCGCCATCGGACGCCGCCGCGCCGGCGAGCGTTTGCTCAGCCTCGGTCGCGCGCCAGGGCTTGGCCGCGACGCCGCCCATGGCGATGCGGGCGCTGCGTATGCGGCCGCCGCTTTTCTCGACGATCGCCGCCACCGACACCAATGCGAAGGCATAGGACGCGCGGTCGCGCACCTTGCGGTAGAGCTGCCGGCCGGGTGGAGGGGGTGGCAAGGTGACCGCGGTGATCATTTCACCATGGCCGAGCGCAGTCTCCACGTCGGGCGTTGTCCCGGGCAGGCGATGGAGATCGCCGATTGGAATGGTGCGGGCTTCGCCGCCTGACGACAAGGTCTCGATCCTTGCGTCGAGCCCAGCCATGGCAACCGCCATGTCGGAGGGATGAACCGCAATGCAGGTTTCGCTCGTACCGAGGACCGCATGCATCCGGTTGAAGCCTTGCAGCGCGGCACAACCGGAGCCCGGCTCACGTTTGTTGCACGGCATGTTGCGGTCGTAGAAATAGAAGCAGCGCGTGCGCTGCAGGAGATTGCCGGCGGTCGAGGCCTTGTTGCGGATCTGGCCGGAAGCTCCCGCCAGCAGCGCTTGCGAGAGCATCGGGTATTGCGACCTCACCCGCGGCTCGGCGGCGAGATCGCTGTTGCGAACCTGGGCGCCGATCCGCAAGCCGCCCTCCTCCGTTTCCTCGATCCGGTCGAGCGGCAGCCGGCTGACGTCGACGAGATGCGCCGGTCGCTCGATGTCGAGCTTCATCAGGTCAAGGAGATTGGTGCCGCCGCTGATGAATTTGGCGTCTGGCCGCCCGGCAACCGCGGCGGCCGCCTCTTCCGCTTTCTCCGCCCGCTCATAAGTGAAAGCCCGCATCGCTCACGCCTCCCCTGCCGCGTCGCGGATCGCGGCGACGATGTTCGGATAGGCGGCGCAACGGCAGATGTTGCCGCTCATCCGTTCGCGGATCTCGGCATCGGTGAGCGCGACCGAGGCTGCCGTTACCTCGTCGCTGGCATGGCTCGGCCAGCCGTCCCTGGCCTCGCCAAGCATGCCGACTGCGGAGCAGATCTGGCCAGGCGTGCAGTATCCACACTGGAAGCCGTCGCGGGCGATGAAGGCGGCCTGGACCGGGTGAAGCCGATCACCGTCGGCGAGCCCTTCGATGGTAGTGATCTCGTCGCCCTCATGCATGACAGCGAGCGTCAGGCAGGAATTGATCCGGCGCCCGTTGACGAGGACGGTGCAGGCGCCGCACTGGCCGTGATCGCAGCCTTTCTTCGAGCCGGTAAGGCCGAGATGATTGCGGAACGTGTCGAGCAGCGTCGTCCGTGGATCGAGCTCGACGGCAAAGTCCCTGGCGTTGACGCGCAGCGACACCGGCATCGTCCGTCCCTGCGTGGCGGATACGGCAGCCGCGGCGGGCTCCATCTGCTGGGCTTCAACCGGTAGCCCGGTCGCCACGAGCAGACCGGTCGCGGCCCCTCCCTCCAGCACCGCTCGACGCGTCGGTCCGTTCCTGTTGTCCGTCTCAGCCATGCGTGGTCTCCCGGGCGCAATGATAAGGGCTCGACAGCGACCAGGCCCGACAGCGGGCGCGTCGGGTGCGCTCATCGACGCTTATGGACGTGGTCCGGCAGGCTCGGTTTTTCTTTCACGAAATCGGCGGACCTGTCAGGATTCCGGAGAAAACTGCAGCCGGTAGGCCCGAGGAGTCATGCCTCTGAGGCGCCGGAAGGTCGCGGTGAAGTGGCTCTGGCTCGAGAAGCCGAAGCGAAAGGCGATGGTTCCGATAGACGCCCCGGTTTCACGCAGCATGACTTCCGCCCGCCGGACCCGTTCCTCGATCACATAGGCATAAGGTGCGAGACCTGTCGTCGCCTTGAAGCGCCGCGCGAACGTGTCGACCGCCATCTCTGCGACGGCCGCCAGTTCGCTCAGCGAAATATCGGAGTTGATGCGCGCATCGACGTATTCGCGGATGCGGGCGAACGTGCGGCGGCTGAGACGGCCGTAACGAACGACCGGGAGCTGGTTGCCGGCCAGCATCGCTACGCGCAGGCTGACGAGCGCAGCCAGATGCTCGACATAGCCAGTGTCCGGCTTATGGCCGAGCGCCATCTCGACGCGGAGCGAACTCAAGAGCGTGGCGACGACATTGTCGCTCCTGTTCACCATAATCGGCTTATCCGCCAGGCTTTCGCTTCCGGGGAATTCGGGGGCGATCCACAAGGCCGAATAGGAAAGGTTGACGTCCCTGTAGACGCCGAGCCGCTCCGCGCCGGCGGGGACGAAGGTGAGGTCTCCCGGACGATCCATCCCATCATAGACGGACTTTGCCCCGGAGCGGATCGACGTATGCGACGTCCCGCCTTCCTCGGTCAGTACGATCAGATGATGGGGAGCAGTCCAGCGGAGTTCCGCTTCCCGGCACGCCCAGCGCCGATTGTCGAAAACGACTGAAGAGTCGACCCAGGCTGCCGTTTGCAGGGCCTCCGACTTCTCCTGCCGGCTCCGAATCCGTCCGTCACCAAGCAAGGGTCTGAATGACATCGCGATGTCCTGCCGATGCACTCCGAGCAAAGAACGCTCAGGTTGGAATTGTTCGCCTGGCCTCCGATGGCGAGATGGTCAGAACGGAAGCCGGTGCCTGCCCGATCTGGTTGTCGGGCAGGCCGGCTGGAAAGGCGTTACTCGCGCTCGCCGGTGAAATTCAACAGCAGCTGGAAGATGTTGATGAAGTTCAGATAGAGCGAGAAGGCGCCGAAAACGGCGAGCTTCTGGCGCGATTCCGCGTCGAAATTCTCGGCATACTGCTCCTTGATCGTCTGCGTGTCCCAGGCGGTCAGGCCGATGAAGACGGCGATGCCGATTACCGAGATGGCGAACTGCAGCGCGGTCGAACCGAGAAAGATGTTGACGATGCTGGCGATCACCACGCCGATCAGGCCCATGATCAGGAAGGACGAGAACTGGGTCAGGTCGCGCCGGGTCGTGTAGCCGTAGAGGCTGGTGGCGCCGAACATGGTGGCAGCGATGAAGAAGGTTCGGGCAATGCTGGTTCCGGTAAAGACCAGGAATACGGAGGCCAACGACAGGCCCATCACCGCGCAGAAGGCCCAGAACATAGCCTGGGCGCTGGCCGCCGACATGGTCTGCATCTTGAACGAGAAGACCATGACGAAGGCGAGCGGCGCCAGCATCACCACCCATTTCAGCGGGCTGGAGAAGATCGGCACATAAAGCGCGGGCGTCGACGACACAAGGAAGGCGACGAGGCCAGTGACCACAAGGCCAAGGCCCATGTAGTTGTAGACGCGCAGCATGTGCTGGCGCAGGCCTTCGTCATAAACGGCGCCGGTCTGCGCGCCCGTACCGACACGGTATCCCAGATTGGGTGTGTTCATTTGAGTTCTCCTTTGTGGATCGGTCAGTAAAGCGTTTTGGCGAGGGCCTCGGCGGCGCGGTCGAGGTCATGGACCTCGCTTCGCGCGACCACCGCATAGGCAACCTCGCCGATCTGGAAATAGGCCGAGGCAATGTCGCCCGACGGCGCGACGGTCGGCTTGACGACGTCGAAGCTTCCCGGCCGGATCGCAAACAGCGAGACCAGGCCCATCTCCTTCGTCTCGACCGCCATCTCGACGCTCGGGCCGAAGCGCGACGGGTAGATCTGCACGTCACGCACCTTCCAGTCCTTGGGCAGCGAAGGCATGACGATAGCGGTCGCGGCGCGGATTTCGCCTGCGTTGTAGTTGGGCGCTTCCGGCTGCGACGGCATGGTCTCGCGCACCAGCGTCGTCCGGTGTGCTCGCACCGCCTCGTCGACATAGGCGGGCGGTTGCGGCGAGGCGACGACCTTGGTCACCGACATCGGCCCGATGACGCCGTTCGCCAGCCAGCCGGCGGCGACGAACGCGGCGACCGCCGCCGCGCGCTGGAACACGCCGAAGATGCGCCCCCGGGCCAGCGCCCTCTCCAGCCGCCGTGCGGCATCGGCGGTTGCCGGCCTCGCCATGCCCTTGGAGCCGGCAAGCGCCATGCGCAGTTCGTCTCGGGTTCTCAGATCCAACATCACGCGCGCGGCCACCTCCGGACGGGCGCACAGAAACGCCTCCACCTCGATGCGGCGGGTGACATCCATCTGATCGTCGACATAGGCGTCGAGGTCGGTATCGGTCACGGGATCGACAGTTGCGGTCATGACGGGCCTCCAACGATCCTGAGGTGATTTTTCGCCTTCGAGGGAGCCGTCTCCTCCATTTCGCGCAGTGCGGCGCGCGCCCTGCCGATGCGCGACATCAGCGTTCCCAGCGGTACGCCGCTGGCGTCGGCGGCCTGGCTGTAGGAAAGTCCTTCGATGGCGACAAGATGCAGCGCCGAACGCTGTTCTTCGGGCAAGCTGAAAAAGGCCTCGCGCACCTGTGCCAGCCGCACCGAATGCTCCTGCGGCGCCGGTGTGCTGCCTTCGGCCAGGTACCCGGCCTGTTCGAGGCGCGCGGTTTCCGAGCGGCGCGAACGCATACGGTCGATGAAGGCGTTGTGGACGATCGACAGCAGCCACGCTCGCAGGTTTCCAGCGGAGCGGAAGGTGCCGCGCCGCTCATAAGCGCGCACCAGCGCGTCGTGCACGAGATCCTCGGCCTCAGTGCCGTCGCGCGTCAGCGAGTGCGCATAACGCCGGAGCGATCCGAGTTGTCCAACAATATCGAAGCGTGGCATCGACCGTTTCATGCCCTGTTTACGGAGCATGTGGGGATTTTAATCCCGGCCGCCCCCGATTTTTCGTTTTCCAGGTGGACGGAAACCGCTGGCGAAGCGCGTTCTATTTGCGTATCACTCCGCCGCGCCAATGGAACCATAGTGATGTTCGAAGACCTGCAGCCGGCTCCCGCCGACAAGATCCTTGCCCTGATCGGCCTCTATCGCGCCGATCCGCGCCCGAACAAGGTCGACCTCGGCGTCGGTGTCTACAAGGATCGCGACGGCAAGACACCGGTCATGCGCGCCGTGCGCGAGGCCGAAAAGCGGCTGCTGCAGGGCCAGGACACCAAGACCTATCTCGGCCTTGCCGGCGACGTCGGCTTCAACACGGTGATGGCCAAGCTTGCCTTCGGTCCCGGCGCCGACATGACGCGCATCCGTGCGGCACAGGCGCCCGGCGGCTCGGGCGCGCTGCGGCTAGTGGCGGAACTGCTCAAGCGCACACGCTCCGATGCCACCGTCTGGCTGTCGGACCCGACCTGGCCGAACCACATGCCGGTGATGCGCGCCGCTGGCCTGCAAATCCGCGAATACCCTTATTTCGATGCGGGCTCCGGCGCTGTTCGCTTCGACGACATGCTGGCGGCGCTGCGGACGGCAAACAGCGGCGACGTGGTGCTGCTGCATGGCTGCTGCCACAATCCGACCGGCGCCAATCTGGATGCGGCGCAGTGGGCCGCCGTTGCCGATCTGATCGTCGAACGCCGCCTGCTGCCGTTTGTCGACATCGCCTATCAGGGTTTTGGCGATGGCCTCGAGGCCGACGCCCTCGGCTTGCGCCTGCTGGCGGCGAAAGTTCCGGAGATGGTCGTCGCATCGAGTTGCTCGAAGAATTTCGCCGTCTACCGCGACCGTGTCGGCGCTGCGATGGTTCTGGCCAAGGACGGTGCCCAGGCGGATGTGGCGATGAGCCAGATCCTGTCGGCGGCGCGCGCCATGTATTCGATGCCGCCGGACCACGGCGCTGCCGCCGTGCGCATCGTGCTCGAAGACCCAATTTTGCGCGCGGACTGGGAAGCCGAACTCGAAGAGATGCGCCTGCGCATGCTGAGGCTCCGCATGCGGTTCGCCGAAGCGCTGCGCCGGCAGTCCAATTCCGACCGTTTCGATTTCGTCGCCAGCCATCGCGGCATGTTCTCCCGGCTTGGCCTGACGGAAGCGCAGGTCGAGCGGCTGCGCGCCGAGCACGGCGTCT
The DNA here is from genome assembly GCF_040320945.1 of Mesorhizobium sp. M0587. Lineage (NCBI taxonomy): Bacteria > Pseudomonadati > Pseudomonadota > Alphaproteobacteria > Hyphomicrobiales > Phyllobacteriaceae > Mesorhizobium > Mesorhizobium sp. M0587. The sequence continues at coordinate 17,735 of NZ_JAMYQP010000062.1, read as the reverse complement.
ACATGGTCGGCGACAGCCGCATCAACGTGGCCGGCCTGCCCGAGGACGGCATGGACGAACTCGCCAAGGCGATAATTTCGGTGCTCGACTGACGCCTGATCCTACCGATCAGACTGGGATGGGCTTTCTCGCCCGATCATGATCTTTCCTGAAAACCGGATCGAGATCATGGTTATGCTCAGCTGTGGACAAGGCGCTGTCGCCGCCTGACAGCATTGGCCGCGCGACGGCCGCAGGATAGCATCCGCTCTATGACGCCATCGAAAGACATTTCGCGCCTGATCGAGATCATGGCGGCGCTGCGGGCGCCGAAGACCGGCTGTCCGTGGGACATAGAGCAGGATTTCTCGACCATCGCGCCTTATACGATCGAGGAGGCCTATGAGGTGGCGGATGCCATCGCGCGCGGCGATCTCGACGATCTGCGCGATGAGCTCGGCGACCTCCTGCTGCAGGTCGTCTACCACGCGCAGATGGCCGAGGAAGCCGGCGAGTTTGCTTTCCCGGACGTGGTCCAGGCGATCACCACCAAGATGATCCGCCGCCATCCGCATGTCTTCGGTGACGAAAATGCCCGCAGCGCCGGCATGGCCAAGGGCATGTGGGAGAAGATCAAGGCCGAGGAGAAGGCGGAGAAACGTCGAGCCCGCCTGGCTCGCGGCCACGACCCGGAAGACAACGGCAAGGGGTTCCTGGACAGCGTGCCGGTTGCCCTGCCCGCGCTGACGCGAGCGTTGAAACTTCAGGAGAAGGCCGCCCGCGTCGGTTTCGACTGGAGCGAGGCTGCCCCCATCCTTGACAAGATCGAGGAAGAGATCGGCGAGTTGCGCGAGGCGCTTGCCAAAGGCGAGACCGCCTCGATCAAGGACGAATTCGGCGACATGCTGTTTGCCGTCGTCAATCTAGGCCGTCACCTCGATCTCGATTCGGAAGCAGCACTGAGCGGCACCAACGAAAAATTCCGGTCGCGCTTTCACTATGTCGAGCAAGCCGTGGAGAAGTCCGGCAAAACGCTGGGACAAGCTACGCTGGCCGAGATGGAAGCGCTCTGGCAAGAAGCAAAAAGCGCGAAGTAGCTTCCACTACTTATTGTTTTTGCGACGCAATCTGCTCTCGATTTCTTCGCTGGCGCTTTGCGTCGCCTTGAGCGAGATGGTGGCGCTGCCGTCCTCATTGTCGGTTCGCGAAACGACATCGCCGTTGCGGTAGAGCCAGTCGACCAGGCCGAACTGCGCCGGCTCGATCGTCACCGTCAGCTCTTCGAGTTCACCCGCCATCCGCGCCTCGATGATCGCCTTCAGCGCATCGATGCCCTCGCCGGTGACAGCCGATATGGCGACGGGTGGCGCCTTGGCATCCGTGCTCTCCGCAAGCAGCCGCGCGCGATTGCCCTCATCGAGCAGGTCGACCTTGTTCCAGACTTCGATGACCCGCTTGGCGTCGCCGGCGTCGACGCCGAGATCGGCCAGGATGCGTTCGACATCCTCGGCCTGCGCCGACGTGTCGGGATCGGAAATGTCGCGCAGGTGGATGACGAGATCGGCTTCGACCACCTCTTCCAATGTCGCACGAAATGCCGCGATCAGATGCGTCGGCAGGTCCGAGATGAAGCCGACCGTGTCCGAAAGGATGATCGGCGTGCCATGCGGCAGGCGCACGCGGCGCAGCGTCGGATCGAGGGTGGCGAATAGCATGTCCTGAGCCAGAACGTCTGCCCCGGTCAGCCTGTTGAACAGCGTCGACTTGCCCGCGTTGGTATAGCCGACGATCGCCACCACCGGAAACGGCACCTTCTTGCGCTTGGCGCGGTGCAGATCGCGCGTGCGCCGCACCGTTTCCAGTTCGTGCTTCAGCTTGATGATCTTTTCCTGCAGCTGCCGCCGATCGGATTCGATCTGCGTTTCACCGGGACCGCCGAGGAAGCCGGCGCCGCCGCGCTGGCGTTCCAGGTGGGTCCAGCTGCGCACGAGACGGCCCTTCTGGTAGTTGAGGTGGGCGAGTTCGACCTGCAGCGTGCCTTCCTTGGTGCGCGCGCGCTCGCCGAATATCTCGAGGATCAGCCCGGTGCGATCCAGCACCTTGGCGTCGAGCTCCTTTTCGAGATTGCGCTGCTGTACCGGGGTTAGCGGGTGGTCGACGATGACCACCTCCGCGTGACCTTCCTTGACGATTTCGGCGAACTCCGCGACCTTGCCGCTGCCGAGCAAGGTTGCCGGGCGCGGGTCGTTGACGGTCACGACCGCCGTATGGATCAGATCGAGGTCGATGGCGCGCGCAAGGCCGACCGCTTCGTCGTGACGGGCGTCAGCCGAGCGCGTCAGCCGCGGGCGGTTGGTATCGTCGTCGCCGCGTGGCTGGCGGGTCAGCACCGGCACGATGACGACGGCCCGGGTCGGACCCTTGGCTTCCGTCTCGGGATGATGTGCTGGTTTTCCGCGAACCATACCGTCCGCGTCCTTCTCACGTGCCAATCAGGCGCCCTGGCTTTCCTCACCATCGAACATCTGAACCGGCTGGCTCGGCATGATCGTGGAAATGGCGTGCTTGTAGACGAGCTGCGAGTGACCGTCGCGGCGTAGCAGCACACAGAAATTGTCGAACGAAGTGACCACGCCGGTCAGCTTCACGCCGTTGATAAGAAAGATGGTGAGCGGGTTCTTGCTCTTGCGAACTGAATTCAGGAACAGGTCCTGAAGGTTTTGCGATCGTTCCGCCATTGTTTTTGTCTTTCGCCGATCCCCTTCGGTTTGCAAGCCAATGCGCCAAATTGTCAGGCACATGTCAAGCGCGCAAACACCGTCTTGCCGTCAGTAACGACAAGCAGAACGAGATATATTGATGTTCATTCCACCTGTGCGGTTATCAGGCTGGACTTTTTTCCGCAATGTCAAAAAAGGCTTGCCGCAACGAAAGTGTTATCGAGCCGGGATGCCCATTGGCGATCGGGTCGCCATCGATGGCCACGACCGGCATGGCAATCGTCGTTGCGGAGCTGATGAACGCCTCGCGCGCCGCCTTGGCCTCGGCAACCGAAAAGCCGCGCTCCTCGATCTTCAGGCCGAGTGTGGCCGCCACTTCGAACATGGTCGTACGAGTGATGCCGCGCAGGATGCCATGCTCGGCCGGCCTGGTGACCAGAACGCCGTCCCTGGTGACGATCCAGGCGTTCGACGATCCGCCTTCCTTGACGTTTCCGTCGGTGTCGACGAACCACGCCTCCTGCGCACCGGCTTCCTTGGCCTTCTGCTTGGCCAAGACGTTGGGCAGCAGCCCGACGCTCTTGATGTCGACGCGATCCCAGCGGTTCTCGGGCACGGTGATGACCGCGATGCCGCTCTCGGCCCTCTTGGCCGAGGCTGCTGGGTCGGCTTTCTTGGCGGTCACCACCAGGGACGGCCTGGTGTCGGCCGATGGGAACACAAAGTCACGACTGGCGACGCCACGCGTAACCTGGACATAGACCAGACCGTTGGCGACATGATTGCGGTTGACCACTTCGCGCAAGATGAGCGGCAGCACGATCGAGGTGACCGGCCAGGCGATCGACAGTTCGGTCAGCGAGCGGTTCAGGCGGGCCAGGTGGCGCGGCATATCGACGATGAAGCCGCGCGCCACTTCGCAGACTTCATAGACGCCATCGGCGAACTGATAGCCGCGATCCTCGATATGCACGGAAGCGTCGGCATGGGCGACGTAACGCCCGTTGACATAGGCAATGCGTGGCATGGGGACCCCTGAAGAAATTTCAGCTTTTTTAAGCGATTCCGCCGCGACCGTAACCGATAATCAGCCGGCAGCGGGCCGCTGGACCAACAACAGCCCGCGGTCAGACGCCGAGCGACTTCAGCTTGCGATGCAGAGCGGAGCGTTCCATGCCGATGAACTCGGCTGTCTTCGAGATGTTGCCGCCAAACCGGTTGATCTGCGCGATCAGATAGTCCTTCTCGAACTGTTCGCGCGCCTCGCGCAGCGGCAGCGCCATGATGTGCTGGTCGGATTGATTCGGTGTGCGCGGCATGACATCGCCGATCTCAGCCGGCAACAGGTCCGCCGTGATCGGCGCGTCGACCTCGTCGCCGCGCGCCAGGATCATCAGACGCTCGACATTGTTGCGCAGCTGACGGACGTTGCCCGGCCAGTTGTGCGCTTGCAGCACGGCAAGCGCGTCATCGCCGATGCGGCGCGGCTTGATGCCGGCCTGGCGGGCGATCTGCTTCATGAAGTTATCGACAAGATAAGGAATATCCTCGCGCCGCTCGGCCAGTCCCGGCACGATGACCGGAACCACCGCCAGGCGATGATAAAGATCCTCGCGGAAGCGGCCGTCGGCGATCATCGCTTCCAGGTTCTGCGAGGTCGAGGAGATGATGCGGACATCGACCTTGACCCGCTTGGTGCCCCCTACCCGTTCGAACTGCTGTTCGACCAGCACGCGCAGGATCTTGTTCTGCGTCTCGCGCGGCATGTCGGCCACTTCGTCGATGTAGAGGATGCCGCGATGGGCTTCCTCGAGCGCGCCGACCTTGCGCTCGACGCCGTTGGATTCGGTGCCGAACAGCTCGATCTCCATGCGTTCGGGCGTGATGTTGGCGGCGCTCAGCGTGACGAACGGTGCCCCCTTGCGCGCCGACAGCGTGTGGATGGCGCGCGCGGCGAGTTCCTTGCCCGAGCCAGAGGGGCCGATGATCATCACGCGGCTGTTGGTCGGCGCGACGCGCTCGATGGTCTGGCGCAACTGGCTCATCGCCGACGACATGCCGATCAGGTCGAAGGTTTCGCCGCTGCGCAGCTTGAGATCGGAAACCTCGCGCCGTAATTTCGAAGTTTCGAGCGCGCGCTCGGCGATAAGGATCAGCCGGTCGGCCTTGAACGGCTTCTCGATGAAGTCGTAGGCGCCGCGACGGATGGCGGAGACCGCCGTCTCGATATTGCCATGGCCCGAAATCATGACGACCGGCAGGTTCGGGTGCATCGTCTTGATCTCGTCGAGCAAGGCCAACCCGTCCAGACGCGAACCCTGCAGCCAGATGTCGAGGAAAATCAGCCTCGGCGCCCGGTCGGCGATGGCCGCCAGGGCACTGTCGGCATCGAATGCCGTGCGGGTTTCGTGACCTTCGTCGCTCAGGATGCCTGCGACGAGCTCGCGGATGTCTTCCTCGTCATCGACGATCAGAATATCAGACGCCATTACCGACCTTTTCAGTTTCTCGTTCGTGTTCTGCCCTGCCTTCGCCGCGCGGCGGCGCGCCGGCCGTGGGCGGCAGGATGATGCTGATCATCGCGCCGCGCCCGCCATGGAAATCCGCGGGTGCATCATGGAGCTCCAGCCTGCCGCCATGGTCCTCCACGATCTTCTTGACGATAGCGAGGCCGAGGCCGGTCCCCTTCTCGCGCGTGGTCATATAGGGCTCGAGCAGCCGCTGACGATTTTCACGTGGAAGGCCTTTGCCATTGTCGATGACGTCGATTCGAATCGCGCCATTGTGACGTCCGGCTTGAATCCGGATTATGCCGTGCGAACCATCCTTCTGTTCCAATCCATCGATGGCTTCGGCCGCGTTCTTGATTACGTTGCCGAAAGCCTGTGCCATCAGCCGGCTGTCGAAAGTGCCCTTGAGCGGCTCGTTGCCGAACACCCGCTCGAACGTGATGTCGGAACGGCTGACTTCGACCAGGAACGAGGCCTCGCGCAAAGCTTCGCGCAGGTCGATGGCCTTCATCTCGGGCTTGGGCATGCGCGCGAAGGCCGAGAATTCGTCGACCATGCGGCCGATATCCTCCACCTGCCGGATGATGGTGTCGGTGCACTGGTCGAAGACCTCGCGGTCCTCGGTGATGACCTTGCCGTAGCGGCGCTTGATGCGTTCGGCGGAAAGCTGGATCGGCGTCAGCGGATTTTTGATCTCATGGGCGATGCGCCGCGCCACGTCCGCCCAGGCGGACGAGCGCTGGGCCTGAACCAGATCTGTGATGTCGTCCACCGTCACGACGTAGGATTTCTCCTCCGAACCGTCATCGCCGGCCTCAATGGTGATCTGCACGTTGAAAGTCCGCTCTGCGCCGGCGCGGTAAAAGGTCACCTGCTCGCGATAGACTGGTTTGCCTGACTTGCGGCCGATCTCGAAGACGCGACCGACATGCGGCAGAACGGCGGAGAGGTTCTGTCCGAGCGCGGCGTTGGCGGATATGGCCAGCATCGATTCGGCCGAACGGTTGACGATGGTGACGATCCCGTAGGGATCGACGCCGATGACTCCGGCGGTGACGCCGGCAAGCACGGCTTCGGAAAAGCGCCGCCTCTCGTCGATCAGGTCCTTTGCCGACAGGATCTCGTTGCGCTGCGATTTCAATTCCAGAAGCATCTTGTTGAAAGTGTCGCCGAGTGAGGCAACATCGCCGTCGGACGGCCGCACAGGCACGGCGACATCGAGATTACCTGTCGCCACCTCATCGGCGGCGCCGATAAGCTGGCGAATCGGGCGCACCAGCCGGTCGGCCACGGCAATGCCGGTCCAGATGGCCGACAGGATAATGATCAGCGTCAGCGACAGATAGGGCAGCGCGAAGGCCACTTGCGAAGTGCGCCGGTTGTCTTCGAGGTTGCGGTACTCGTCCGTGTTGGACCTGACGATCTGCCGCGCCTTGATCACCTCGGGGTCGACCAATCGGATCGTGTAGAGGTAGAGGCCCTCGATCTCGCGCAACTTGACGATGGCGCCCATGATGTTGCGGGTTCGCGGTTCGATCAGCACCGGCTTGCCGTCGGCGGCGCTGGCCACGGCGCCTTCCGGCGGTTCCGGCATCGCGAAATCCGTGTCGGTCTTGGCACTCATGACAAACGAGCCGTCGGGCTTGATCAGCGCCGCATGTGCCAGCGACCGGCCCACCGCTTCCTTGTTCATCAGGTCGAGAAAGCCTGTCCGATCAAGACCGTAGAGCGTGCGCGATGCGTCGAGATCGTAGGCCATCGACAGTGTCGTGCCTTGCAGGTTGCGTGCGTTTTCCTGGACATAGGCATCGGCGATCGAAAGCGAGGAATTGACGATCGTCTTGGTGCGAATCTCGAACCAGCGGTCGAGGCCGATATCGAGCGTGATCGAGGCGATGATCGCCACCATGATGGCCGGAATGGCGGCCACAAGCGCGAACATGGCGACGATGCGCACATGCAACCGCGACGCAGCCTTGCCATGCCGGCGCGCCATGACGATGCGATGCACCTCGCGTCCGACCAGAGCGATAAGGAAGAGCACGAAGGCGGCGTTGAGCGCGATCAGTGCCCAGGTCGTCTTGGCGTCAGGCGCGATCGGCGTCGCGCCGACCAGGATGGTGAACGAAATAGCCGCCATGACGAGAGCGCCGACCACCGCCACGACGCCAGGCAGCGCCAGCAGCCTGCGCCCGTCGCGCGCGCCGGGTTCGCTGAAAAGCGGTTGATTGAGAGTCGGTGCCTGCGGAGCCATGTCGCCGTCTAGAGCCAGTGATTGCGTCGGATGTATGCAACGCATTGTGGCGATTATGCAACAAGTGTGACCGAGACGGAAATCTTTCGCGCCCGATCCCCCGAAAACAGTCTCAACTCAATCTGGCTTCACGACTGCCTTGAGGATTTATACACGTTGACGCCGAGCTCGCGAATTTTCTTGCGCAGCGTGTTGCGGTTCAAACCCAGCAATTCCGCGGCTTTGATCTGGTTGCCGCGGGTCGCCGTCATCGAAGCCAGGACCAGCGGATATTCGACCTCGGACAAAATGCGCTGATAGAGGCCGGCGGGAGGCAATTCGCCGGCAAACGAGGTGAAATAGCGCTGCAGGAAATGCTCGACCGCCTGCCCGATCGATAGATCGTCGGGAATGAGGTTGCCGCCGCCAGGCACCACGGGACGCTCGCCCGTCTTGAGTTCCGCCTCGATGATCTCGGCGGAAATCTCGTCCTGCGAATAGAGCGCGGCAAGCCTGCGAACGAGGTTTTCCAGTTCGCGCACATTGCCAGGCCAGGGGTAGCGCTTCATCAGTTCGATACCGCCGGACGAAATACGCTTGGTCTGCAGGCCTTCCATCTCGCCAAGCTTGAAGAAATGCCGGACGAGGTCCGGCACGTCCTCGGAGCGCTCGCGCAGCGCCGGCAGCCTGAGCGGCACGACATTGAGGCGGTAGAAAAGATCCTCGCGGAAAAGCCCCTGGTTGATCAGCGTGCGCAGGTCCTTGTTGGTAGCGGCGACGATGCGCACGTCGGTCTTGATCGGCGTGCGGCCGCCAACCGTCGTGTACTCGCCCTGCTGGAGGACGCGCAGCAGGCGCGTCTGCGCTTCCATCGGCATGTCGCCGATCTCGTCGAGGAACAAGGTGCCGCCTTCGGCCTGCTCGAAGCGACCGGTGGAGCGGTTCTGCGCACCGGTGAAGGCGCCCTTCTCATGGCCGAACAGTTCCGATTCGATCAGGTCGCGCGGGATGGCCGCCATGTTGATGGCGACGAACGGCCCGCCACGGCGGCGGCCATATTCGTGCAGCGCACGCGCCACCAGCTCCTTGCCGGTGCCCGATTCGCCCGAAATCATCACGGTCAGATCGGTCTGCATCATGCGCGCCAGCATGCGGTAGATGTCCTGCATGGCGGCCGAGCGGCCGACCAGCGGCATCGTCTCCGGCTGCTCTTCCGGCCGCGCATCGATCTTGGGCCGGCGCGGCTCCGAAAGCGCGCGGTTGACGATGTTGAGGAGCTCGGTCAGGTCGAACGGCTTCGGCAGATATTCATAGGCGCCGGTTTCGGACGCGCGGATCGCCGTCATGAAGGTGTTCTGGGCGCTCATGACGATGACTGGCAGTTCCGGCCGTGCCTTCTTGATGCGCGGCAGCATGTCGAAGGCGTTCTCGTCGGGCATCACCACGTCGGTGATGACCAGATCGCCTTCGCCCGCCGCCACCCAGCGCCACAAGGTCGAGGCGTTGGACGTGACGCGCACCTCATGGCCGACGCGGGACAGCGCCTGGTTGAGCACGGTGCGGATCGCCGCATCGTCGTCTGCGACCAGAATATTGCCGCGAACGGTCATTTGCGGTCTCCTTCGCCGTCTTCATCGGCACTGAACTGCGTTTCCTTCCAAGCTGGCACGAGGATGCGGAAGGTGGTTGCGCGCGGCGTCGATTCGCATTCGATGATGCCGCCATGCTCGCCGACGATCTTGGCGACCAGCGCCAGCCCCAGCCCCGAGCCGTTCGGCTTGGTGGTGATGAAAGGATCGAACAGGATCGGCAGGATATCTTCGGAGACGCCGGAGCCATTGTCGCGCACGCAGAACTCCAGCGGCAACGAAACGCGGTCCTGCGTGCCCGGAACCGACACACGGATGCCCGGTCGGAATGCGGTCGACAGCACGATCTCGCCTTGTGGGTCGCTGCCGATCGCCTCGGCTGCATTCTTGACCAGGTTGAGGAACACCTGGATGAGCTGGTCGCGGTTGGCGAAAACCGGAGGCAATGAAGGATCGTAGTCCTCCAATATCCTGACTTTCTTCGCAAAACCGTTCTTTGCGATCGCCTTCACATGGTCGAGCACGACATGGATGTTGACGGGATAGCGATCGATCGGCCGCTCGTCGGAAAACACCTCCATGCGATCGACCAGCGACACGATGCGGTCCGTCTCGTCGGTGATCAGCCGCGTCAGCGCGCGATCCTCGTCGGACGCGGACAATTCGAGCAACTGGGCGGCGCCACGGATGCCGGACAGAGGGTTCTTGATCTCGTGGGCAAGCATCGCCGCAAGGCCGGTGACGGAGCGTGCCGCCCCCCGATGCGTCATCTGCCGGTCGATCTTGTCGGCCATCGACCGTTCCTGAAACATCACCACGACGGAGCCTGGAAATTCCGGCACCGGCGCGACATAGAGATCGACGACCTTCTCGACGCCGAGACGCGGCGACGACACGTCGACCCTATACTCGTTGACCGGAGCCCGGCGCTCGCGCACCTGGTCGACCAGGGTCAGCAGCGGGCTGCCGAAGGGGATCAGTTTCGACAGCGTGTTGCGCGCCAGCATGGTCGCGCTCGAGCGAAAGAAGTCCTCGGCATCGGCGTTGGCGAAGGTGATGAATCCCTCGTCGCTGATCATGATCACCGGGCGGCGGATGGTGTTGAGCACGATCTGGGCGGCGTCCGCCATTTCAGTGCCCCGGGCGACGGACGCGCTCATGCCGCACTCCGCAGGTCCGGTGTTTCCACGACGTTCAAAAATGCATCGCGCAGCAGGGCTATCGTCCTTGCAGGTTCGAATGAGGTGAGAATGGCCTTGCGGCGCTCGTCAGCGAAAGCGCCGGCATGGCGGTCGAGATACCAGCCGAGATGCTTGCGCGCCTGGCGCAGGCCGCTCTCGATGCCATAGAACGCCAGCATGTCCTCGTAATGGGCGACGATATAGTCGGCCAGCGCGGACGGGTTCCGCGGCGCTTTGACCGCCGTCTCGCCTGTCGCTGCCGCCGCGATGCTGCCGGCGACCCAGGGCGCGCCGTAATGCGCACGGCCGACCATGACCGCATCGGCGCCGGATTGGTCGAGGACATTCGCGGCCTCGTTGGGGGAACAGACGTCGCCATTGGCAACGACTGGGATGGATACGGCTTGCTTGACGCGGGCGATGGCGCGCCAGTCGGCCTTGCCCTGATAGAACTGGCAGCGCGTACGGCCGTGGACGGTCACCATCTTGATGCCAGCCTGCTCGGCGCGGCGTGCCAGGTCAGGCGCGTTCAGCGCGCCGTCGTCCCAGCCCAGCCGCATCTTGACGGTCACCGGCACATCGACCGCGCCGACAACGGCTTCGATCAGCGAGAGCGCATGATCGAGATCGAGCATCAGTGCGGAACCGGCATAGCCGCCGGTGACCTTCTTGGCCGGGCAACCCATGTTGATGTCGATGATGTCGGCGCCCTCGCCAGCGGCGATACGCGCGCCTTCGGCCATGTGGGTCGCCTCGCGGCCGGCAAGCTGCACCATATGGACCGGCAAGCCGGAATGGCGTATGCGCAAGCCGCAGCCCGCCCTTCCCTTGGCGAGTTCGCCGCTTGCCACCATTTCGGACACCACCAGGCCGGCGCCATGCGCATGGGCACGCTGCCGGAACGGCTCGTCGGTAATTCCCGACATCGGTGCAAGGAACACGCGATTGCGGATTCTCACACCACCGACATCGAGAGGCGAGGCCAATTTGGTCAAATCATCCATGCACAAAAACCAAGCATGTCCATTCGTTGCACATTCTCTAGCCAGAACCGCGGCAATGTGCAACGCGGAATGACGTCACATTAAGGCGCAATTGGGAAAATGCCGGCTTGTCGTTTCGCCCGCGACCAGGTGCTGCGCGTTCGTCAGGGGCACGCAAAGGACGCCTTGGGCCTTCACATTTGGCGCACGATCTTTCTGAAAACCGATTACACTTTTCGGGATCGTGCGCTAAGCCAATCGGCATGACTGACGCACGTGAAAATCAGGCTTCAGAGGCGAATGGCAAGGTCGCGGTGGTGATTGTGGCTGCCGGCCGTGGCGCGCGCGCCGGACAGATCGACGGCCCCAAGCAATATCAACGGATCGGTGGCCGCGCCGTCATCGCGCACGTCATCGAGATTTTCCTGGCACATCCGCGTATCGGCCCGATCGTGGTTGCCATTCACGCGGAGGACGGCGAGCTTTTTCGGCAAGCGGTCGGCATCGATGCTGATCGGGTCACGGTAATTGCTGGTGGCGCCACCAGGCAAGATTCGGTTCGGCTGGGGTTGCAGGCCCTGAGAAGCCACGGGCCGGACAAGGTCCTCATCCATGATGCCGCGCGCCCGTTCGTCGACGCCGACCTTATCGACCGTACCATCTTCGCCATCAGCGAAGACGAGGGCGCCCTCCCTGCCCTGCCCGTCGCGGATACTTTGAAGCGCGAATCTGCCAGTGGCGTGGTCGGCGAAACCGTTTCCAGGAGCGGGCTTCACGCAGCGCAAACGCCGCAGGGCTTTCCATTCGTGGCAATCATGACGATGCATGAAGAAGCCTATCGCCGCGGCAAAACCGACTTCACTGACGATTCGGCGATCGCCGAATGGATGCAAATGCCGGTAAAGATCGTTCCCGGCTCGCCGGACAATGTCAAACTCACCTGGGCACGGGATATTGCGATGGCGGACCAGCGGCTTTCCAGCGGGCGGACACACTTTCCCGACATTCGCACCGGCAATGGCTACGACGTCCATGCCTTCGAGCCTGGCGACCACGTCACGCTGTGCGGCGTCGCCATTCCTCATGAGAAGAAACTGTCCGGTCATTCCGATGCCGATGTCGGCCTGCACGCGCTGACGGATGCGCTGTTGGCGACCTGCGGCGCCGGTGACATCGGCACGCATTTCCCGCCGTCCGACCCGCAGTGGAAAGGCGCTGCGTCCCGGATGTTTGTCGAACATGCGGCGAAACTGGTGCGCGGGCGCGGCGGACGCATCGCCAATGCCGACATCACGCTGATCTGCGAGGCGCCGCGCGTCGGCCCGCATCGCGAAGCGATGACGGCGGTCCTATCCCAGATGCTGGGTATTTCCGCGGACCGCATCTCGATCAAGGCGACGACCAACGAGAAGCTCGGATTTGTCGGCCGCGAGGAAGGCATCGCGGCGATTGCCACCGCCAGCGTGGTGTTTCCCGGCGAGGTGCCGGAATGACCGACAATGAGCTGGCCAACGCGCTGCTGCAAGCCTGCCAGGCGCGCGGCATCATGCTGGCGACAGCGGAAAGCTGCACAGGCGGCATGATCATCGCGGCGCTGACCGACATTGCCGGGTCCTCGGCGGTGGTCGATCGCGGCTTCATCACCTATTCCAACGAAGCCAAGATGGACATGCTCGGTGTTTCCGCCGCCACGCTCGATGCGCATGGCGCGGTTTCCCGCGAGACGGTGATCGAAATGGCAAGGGGCGCGCTTGCCCGTTCACGGGCCGGGCTTACTCTCGCAGTCACCGGTATCGCCGGCCCTGGTGGCGGTTCAGCGGCAAAACCCATCGGCCTGGTCTGGTTCGGCGTTGGCCTCGATGGCCAGGCTGTGGGCGCTGAACACAAGCTGTTTACAGACAAGGGCCGGGATTTCATTCGCCGCGAAACGGTCAGGCAGGCGCTGGAATTGGGTTTGCGTGCGCTCGGCCACGGTCAACCCGACGGTGCGACACCGTAGATGACGTCGGCGCGCTTCTCGAAAGCTTCGGAGAACATGCGGAAGGCGCGATCGAACATGGTTCCCATCACCACGCCCAGGATGCGGCTCTTGAACTCGTAGTCGATGAAAAAGCGGACGGCACAGCCGCTGCCATCGGGTTCGAAACGCCAGACATTGCTTAGATATTTGAACGGACCGTCGATATATTTCACGTCGATGGCGTTCTCGTCAGGCTTCAACAGCACCTGCGTGGTGAAGGTTTCGCGGATCGCCTTGTAGCCTATGCTCATATCGGCAACGAGGATGGTGCGCCCGTCACGCTCCTTGCGCGTGCGTACCGTCAGCGCTTCGCAAAGCGGCAGGAATTGCGGATAGGCTTCGATGTCGGCAACCAGTGCGAACATCTGCTGCGGCGTGTGGGCAACGCGACGGGTGGCTTCGAACTTCGGCATGAAACCGGCTCTAAAGCGCGTCGCGTCGAAACGCGGTCATGCGACGCACTTTAGATTCGTTGTTTTTATGCATGTCGTTGTTTTTATACATGTCGTCCTCCCAAAACCGAGGTCACTTTTGGGCGACATGCATCAGAGCGATTTCTTGAACTGCGCTTCCCGCGCCGCGCGCAGTCTGGCGAAATCATCGCCAGCGTGATGCGACGAGCGCGTCAGCGGGCTCGAGGCCACCAGCAGAAAGCCCTTGGTCCGACCGATCGTCTCGAACGACATGAATTCCTCCGGCGTGACAAAGCGGATGACCGGGTGATGCTTCTTCGACGGCTGCAGATATTGGCCAATGGTCATGAAGTCGACATTGGCCGAACGCAAATCGTCCATCAGCTGCAGGATTTCGTTCCGCTCCTCGCCCAGTCCCACCATGATGCCGGACTTGGTGAAGATCGACGGGTCGAGTTCCTTGACCCGTTGCAACAGCCGGATCGAGTGAAAATAGCGGGCGCCAGGCCGAACGGTCAGATAGTTCGACGGCACGGTTTCGAGATTGTGGTTGAAGACGTCGGGCTTGGCCGCCACGACGATCTCCAGCGCGCCATCCTTGCGCAGGAAATCGGGCGTCAGAATTTCGATCGTCGTCGAAGGCGTCGCAGCGCGGATCGCGCGAATGACTTCGGCGAAGTGCTGCGCCCCGCCATCGGCGAGATCGTCGCGGTCGACCGAGGTGATGACGACATGGGTCAGGCCCATCTGCTTGACCGCATGCGCGACGCGGGCCGGCTCATCGGGGTCGAGTGCGGTCGGAATGCCGGTAGCGACGTTGCAGAAGGCGCAGGCGCGCGTGCAGATCTCGCCCATGATCATGAAGGTGGCGTGCTTCTTGTCCCAGCATTCGCCGATATTCGGGCAGCCGGCCTCTTCGCAGACCGTCACCAACTTATGCGATTTCACGATCTCGCGGGTCTCGGCGTAGCCCTTCGAGACCGGCGCCTTGACGCGGATCCAGTCAGGTTTGCGCAGCACCTCCTGGTCAGGCTTGTGCGCCTTCTCGGGATGCCGCAGTCGCGGCGCGTTGGCGATCGTATCGAGGACGGTAACCATGTGAACCCTGGCTTGTTTTCGCGACCGCCTGCCGGCGATCGTCACTTCCCTGTCATCTAGGACCTTTCGGCACAAAGAAAAAGGCTGCGGCGGCGCATGCCGCTACGACCGTTTTCGCATAGCCGACACGATCTCCGCTAACGCCGTACCAGGCGTCCTGCCCAGATCAGCAGGCATGCGCCGATGAAGCCGGTGATCAGATAGGCGGTCCAGCCGACGCCGAACCCGCCGAAATCGAGGGCTCGCAGAATGGCGTTCAGCACCACGGCGCCGACGATGCCCAGGATGATGTTCATGAAGACCCCGGTGTTGCTCTTCATGACCATCTCGGCAAACCAGCCTGCAAGTCCGCCGATGATGATGGCTGCGATCCAGCCCACGCCATTCACGTCCATATGCCCTCTCCTTATACGAGTGAAAATGCGTCCGGAAATGACCCAACTTGCCGTCGAGTTCGCGCGTCCTGTGCGCTTTGAGTCTCGTGCGGGCAATCTATCATGCGTTCAGCGCGCGGCCATAGGCGTCGAGCACGCTTTCCTTCATCATCTCCGACAGCGTCGGGTGCGGGAAGATGGTGTGCATCAGCTCTTCCTCGGTGGTTTCAAGGTTCATCGCCACGACAAAACCCTGGATCAGTTCGGTCACTTCGGCACCCACCATGTGCGCGCCGAGCAGCTGACCGGTCTTCTTGTCGAAGATTGTCTTGATGAAGCCCTGATCCTCACCGAGCGCGATGGCCTTGCCATTGGCGGCGAACTGGAAGCGGCCGACGCGGATATCCTTGCCCTCGGCCTTGGCTTTGGCTTCCGTCAGGCCGACCGAGGCGACCTGCGGGTTGCAGTAGGTGCAGCCGGGAATCTTGAGCTTGTCGATGGCATGCACGCCGGGGAAATTGGCGATCTTTTCGATGCAGACGACGCCCTCATGCTCGGCCTTGTGGGCGAGCATCGGCGGGCCGGCGACATCGCCGATGGCGTATATGCCCGGCACGTTGGTCTTGCCATAACCGTCGACGACGACGCAGCCGCGCTCGGTCTTCACACCAAGTGCCTCGAGGCCGAGATTTTCGATGTTGCCCTGCACGCCAACGGCCGAGATCATGCGGTCGGCAGTGATCTTCTCGACCTTGCCGTCCTTCATCTCGACATGCGCGGTGACTGAGTTGGCGCCCTTCTCGACCTTGGTTACCTTGGCTTCGAGGATGATCTTCATGCCTTGCTTCTCGAACTGCCTCTGCGCGAATTTCGAGACTTCGGCGTCCTCGACCGGCACCACCGCGGGCAAGAGTTCGACCACGGTCACCTCGGCGCCCATGGTGCGATAGAAGGAGGCGAATTCGATGCCGATCGCGCCGGAGCCCATCACCAGCAGCGACTTCGGCATCTCCTTCGGCACCATGGCCTCGAAATAGGTCCAGATCAGCTTGCCGTCAGGTTCGATGCCGGGCAGCGCGCGTGGCCGGGCGCCGGTCGCCAGGATGATGTGCTTGGCGGTATATGTGCCCTCGCCCTTGACGCCTTTCGGCACCGGCGGCTGCGGCTCCATCGGTTTCTTGGCCGTCTTGGACACGACGATCTCGCCCGGTTTGGATAGTTTGGCCTCGCCCCAGATCACGTCGACCTTGTTCTTCTTCATCAGGAAGCCAACGCCGCCATTGAGCCGCAGCGAGACCTTGCGCGAGCGGTCGACCACGGCGGCAGTATCGACGCTGACCTTGCCGTCGAGTTTCAGCCCGTAGTCCTTCAGGTGATCCGAATAATGCATGATCTCGGCCGAGCGCAGCAGCGCCTTGGTCGGGATGCAGCCCCAGTTGAGGCAGATGCCTCCGAGGTGCTCGCGCTCGACGATCGCCGTCTTGAAACCGAGCTGGGCGGAACGCACTGCCGTGACATAGCCGCCGGGACCGGAGCCGATGATGATGACGTCGTAGTGCTCAGCCACGGTTTTCTCCTTCGATCACAATTCCAGCATGACGCGCACGAGCGGCGTCAGCGCCTTGCCGATGTTTCGCGTGTTTTCGGCATCGAGGTGGACGCCGTCGAGAGGTGTCGTTTGCGCCACCTGGCCGGCATCGAAGAAGCCGCAGCCGACTTCTTCGGCGAGCGCCGCATATTGCGGTGCAAGCTGCTTCGAGGCGTCATCGCCGCCGGCAAACATTGCCTTGAACTCGGCATCTTCGGTGCGGGTGACGAGAGGCGGTGAAACGATCAGGATCTGCGGTGCGGGCCAGTCGAACGGGTAGTCATGGCCGCGCACGATGTCGATCAGTCGGCTGATGCCTTGCTTGGCCGCGACCGGATTGCCGTGGATCCACGGCTTCATATCGTTGGCGCCAAGCATGATGACAATCAGGTCGATCGGCGCATGCGTGGTCAGCACCGTCGGCAGCGTTCTTGCGCCATTGCGGTCGGCGCCGGCCAGATGATCGTCGAAGGCCGTGGTGCGGCCATTCAACCCCTCGGCAATGACATGCACGCCGCCACCTAGTCCGGCCTGCAGCACGCTTGGCCAACGATCCTCGAGCGCATGTCGGCCACCCTCGGCATTGTAGCCCCAGGTCAGCGAATCGCCGTAGCAAAGAACCGTCTTCATCTCGCTAAACCCGATCTTGCGAGGATGTATTCTTCCTCGGCATTGGTGGCGACGGCGAATTCCTGCGCCGCCAAGCCGCCAGCGAATCCGGAACGAATAAAGGCGAAAAGGCTGGTGAAGAATTTCCGCACCACCTTTTCCTTTCCTAGACCAGCATGCCCATCGGGTTCTCGATCAGCCGCTTGAAGGCGACCAGCAGTTCGGCGCCGAGCGCTCCGTCGACGGCGCGATGGTCGGTCGACAGCGTCACCGACATCACGGTGGCGATCTTGATCTCGCCGTTCTTGACCACCGCGCGCTCCTCGCCGGCTCCCACCGCCAGGATCGTCGCATGCGGCGGGTTGATGACGGCGGCAAAGTCCTTGATGCCGAACATGCCGAGATTGGACACCGCCGTGGTGCCGCCCTGGTATTCCT
>NZ_JAMYQP010000061.1:0-26882 GCF_040320945.1 Mesorhizobium sp. M0587 | reverse complement strand
GGCGGTCTCGCGGTTTTACCTTGTTGTGTGCGGCTGTGGTCTTCTTTCGCTGTTTTTGTGTCTGCGCGTGTGGCTGGGCGGGGGCGGCTGCGGGGCGCGCGCCCCCCCCCCCCCCCCCACGCCCCCAAGATCGTTTCCTTCCCGCTGTCGGAGGTGAAGCGGCTGACCGGCATCGAAGTGCCCCGTGCGGAAAGCCTCGATATCCTGTCGCGCCTCGGCTTCAAGCCTAAGGGTTCGGGTGATGTCGTTAAGGTGGCGGTGCCCTCCTGGCGCCCCGATGTCGACGGCAAGGCCGACCTGGTCGAAGAGGTCATGCGCATCCACGGCGTGGACAACATCGCACCACAGCCGCTCGGCTCGCATGACGCGGTCAACGCCAGGATTCTCACCACGTTGCAGGTTCGCACCCGTACCGCCAAGCGCGCGCTCGCGGTGCGCGGCATGATGGAGGCCGTCACCTGGTCGTTCATCCCGGCCAAACACGCCGAACTGTTCGGCGGCGGCCAGACGGCGTTGAAGCTTGCCAATCCGATCGCCGCCGACATGTCCGACATGCGGCCGTCGCTGCTGCCGGGACTGATCGCCGCTGCCCAGCGCAATGCCGACAGGGGCATTGGCGACGTCGCGCTGTTCGAAGTGTCGGGCACTTACGAGGGCGACGGCTCCGACCAGCAGCGGCGCGTGGCCGCCGGGGTGCGGCGCGGCACGGCCAAGCTCGACGGTTCGGGCCGTAACTGGGCCGGCAATTCGGGTCCGGTCGGCGTGTTCGACGCCAAGGCCGATGCCATCGCGGCGCTCGAAGCCTGCGGCGCGCCGGTCGATCGGCTGCAGATCGAGGCGGGCGGCCCTGCCTGGTATCATCCCGGCCGTTCCGGCACGATCAAGCTCGGCCCGAAGACGGTGCTCGGCACCTTCGGCGAATTCCATCCGAAGACGCTGGAGGGACTCGATGTCTCCGGGCCGCTGTGCGGCTTCGAAGTGTTCGTCGATGGCGTGTCCGAGCCGAAGGCCAAGCCGACGAAGACCAAGCCGAAGCTGGAGCTGTCCGCTTTCCAGGCGGTGAAGCGCGACTTTGCTTTCGTCGTCGACAAGGGAGTCGAGGCCGGCACGCTGGTGCGCGCGGCGCTCGCTGCCGACAAGAAGCTGATATCAGGCGTTTCGGTGTTCGACATTTTCGAGGGCACATCGCTCGGCACCGACAAAAAATCGATCGCCATCGAAGTGTCGATCCAGCCGGTCGAAAAGACGCTGACCGACGAGGATTTCGAGGCGCTGGCCAAGCGCATCGTCGAGAATGTCGGCAAGCAGACGGGTGGCGTGCTGAGGACGTAGAGCATTGCGAAGCCATGGCGAATCGCCGTCCAATGGGCGATGAACCATCTCCGCTATTCCGGGCTCCCGTTCGAAGAGCAACGCGCGGCGTTTCTCGACATCATCGCGGCAGACCCGCTTGTGCGCCAAGCGCTGGCGCGCGCCCGCACTTTCGCGCTACCGGACTGGCTGGTGGTCTCCGGCGCCCTCTACAACAGCGTCTGGAACTACCTGACAGGAAAGCCGTCGGGCTACGGCGTCAAGGATGTCGACCTGTTCTATTTCGATGACAGCGACCTGTCCTATGACGCCGAGGACGCCATCATTCGCCGAGCGGCGCAGCATTTCGAAGGGCTGCCGGTGCCGGTCGAGGTCCGCAACCAGACGCGGGTTCATCTGTGGTACCCGCAGAAGTTCGGGCAGCCCTGTCCGCGCTATACGAGTTCCAGCCAATCCGTCAGCTTCTTTGCCTCTAAAACTCACGCGGTTGGGGTGCGTTTCGACGCGGATGGGCAGTTGGAGTTGGTGGCGCCGTTTGGCCTCGATGACATGTTTTCGTTTCGGATTACGCCGAACCGGGTGATGGATAATCAGCGGACGCATGAGGCGAAGGGCAAGCGGGCGGAGGCTAACTGGCCGGAGATCAGCGTGGTGCGCTGGTAAGCGTTGCCGGAATGTCGGCGCGAAGCGCCCCCCTCTGTCCTGCCGGACATCTCCCCCTCAAGGGGGGAGATCGGCTGTCATTCTGGCTTTCGCCAATCGTAGAGGTTAAGTGAAGCGCCAGCCGTGGAACTGCCGATCTCCCCCTTGAGGGGGAGATGTCCGGCAGGACAGAGGGGGGCGCTTCGCGCCACCGTCTGGCGATATTTGCATCACGTGTCTCGCAAAAAGGGGCGCCGCAGCGCCCCTTCCAATCAATCAGCGATCACCAATCACCCATTAACCAGCGCCAGCAACTCCTCGGTGTAGCGCTTGCCTACGACCTTGTCCGGCGACAGCGCGTCACCAATCGCCGCCACCTCGGCAGCGCTCAGTTCGACCCCGGCCGCCGCCGTGTTCTGTTCCAGATGGCGGATCTTTCGGGCGCCGGGGATCGGCACGATAAAATCGCCCTGGTGCAACACCCAGGCGAGCGCCAGCTGCGCCGAGGTTACGCCCTTTTGCGCCGCCAACTTCTCCAGAGTGGCGACAACCTGGGCATTGGCCGCCATGGCGTCGGCCTGGAAGCGCGGCAGACCGCGGCGCCAGTCGTCGTCGCTCAGGGCCTCGGGCTTGGCGATGGTACCCGTCAACAGGCCACGACCGAGTGGGCTATAAGGGACAAAACCGATGCCGAGTTCGCGGCAGACGGCGAAAACCTCGTCCTCCGGATCGCGGCTCCACAGCGAATACTCGCTCTGCACGGCAGCGATGGGGTGCACGGCATGAGCCCGGCGGATGGTCGCCGCACTTGCCTCCGACAGGCCGAGCGCGCGCACCTTGCCCTCGCGCACCAGTTCGGCCATGGCGCCGACCGTGTCCTCGATCGGCACGTTGGGATCGACGCGGTGCTGGTAGTAGAGGTCGATGACATCGGTGCCCAGCCGCTTCAGCGAAGCCTCGGCAACGGCCTTGACGTGCTCGGGGCGGCTGTCGACGCCGGCCATGCGGTCTGTGCCGGTGCCTTCCTCCAGGATCTTGAAGCCGAATTTGGTCGCGATGGTCACCTTGTCGCGCACGGATTTCAACGCCTTGCCGAGCAGGATCTCGTTCTCGTAGGGGCCGTACACTTCGGCCGTGTCGAAGAAGTTGACGCCGATCTCGACGGCGCGGTGCAAGGTGGCGATCGCATCGGCTTCCGCCTGGCCGCCATAGCCGAAACTCATGCCCATGCAGCCGAGGCCGACCGGGTAGACGTTCAATTCAGTTCCTAGTTTGCGGGTTTGCATCACGCGTCTCCTTGTTGCGATGCGACAGAGATAGCGCCTTGCACTTCGTTCGATAATCGGCTCTTCTGCGCACAGGCCGTTCCAATAAATAGATCAATGAACCGCGCACATCTTTCACAGCTGGCCGTGCTGGCAACCGTCGCCCAATGCGGCAGCTTTCGCGGCGCGGCCAGGGAACTGGCCATCGCGCCGTCGGCGGTCAGCCACGCGGTGTCCAGCCTGGAAGCACGGCTTGGCGTGCGGCTTCTGTCGCGCAGCACACGCAGCGTAGCCCCGACCGACGAAGGCGCACAATTGCTGGAGCGCTTGCGGCCGGCGCTGTCGGAGATCGATCTTGCGCTGGAAACGGCGATCGAGGCGCGCGACCGGCCGGCCGGGAATCTGCGGCTCACCGTGCCGCGCACCGCCGCGCAGCTGACACTGGCGCCACGGCTTGGTGCCTTTGCCCAGGCCTTTCCCGACATCGTGCTGGAGATCGTCATCGAGGACCGTTTCACCGACGTGGTCGAGGGCGGCTTCGATGCCGGCGTGCGGCTCGGCGAGAGCCTGCAGCGCGACATGATCGCCGTGCGGATCGGCCCGCCGATCCGAGGCGCGGTGGTTGCCGCCCCATCCTATTTCGAGACCATGCCGCGCCCGAACCACCCGCGCGACCTGGCGGGGCATCGCTGCGTCCGCTTCCGATTTTCCAGCGGCGTGCTTTACCGCTGGGAATTCGAGAAGGATGGCGAGGAGCTGGAGATCGCCGTCAACGGACCGCTGATCGTCGGTGAGGATCGCCTGAACGTCGAAGCCGCGATAAACGGCGCCGGCCTGACCTTCGTGTTCGAGGGCTATGTCAATCAGGCGATTGCCGACGGCAAGCTGATCCGCGTCCTGGACGACTGGTGCCCGCCGTTCGACGGGTTCTTCGTCTATTATCCAAGCCGCCGCCAGATGCGGCCGGCGCTCAGGGCTTTCGTGGATTTCTTCAAGGTGAGCGGATAAGTGCGCCATCGCCCTCCACATAAGAGGAGGGTCGCGCGGCAACTGCCAATTGGCTTTTCGGCCGATTTCGGGCAACCTCGTCAGCTGTAGTCGACATGGAGAAGCGTGATGTTCCGATGGGGTGTTCTGTCGACGGCCAAGATCGGCCGCGAGCAGTTGTTGCCGGCGATCGCCGAGGCACAGAACGGCGTGCTGTCGGCGATCGCCAGCCGCGATCCGTCCAAGGCCAAGGCGCTGGCGGAGCGCTTCGGCGCGCGCCATGCCTTCGGCTCCTATGAGGAACTGCTGGCTTCGAACGAAGTCGACGGCGTCTACATCCCGCTGCCGACATCGCAGCATGTCGAATGGACGGCCAAGGCAATCGAGGCCGGCAAGCATGTGCTGGTCGAAAAGCCGCTGGCGCTCGACGCCAAGGACATTCCGCCGCTGATCAAGCTGCGCGATGCCAGGAAGGTGCTGGTCTGCGAAGCCTTCATGGTTATCTACCACCCGCAATGGATCAAGGTGCGCGACCTCATCGCCAGCGGCGCGATCGGCCGGCTGCGCCATGTGCAGGGCGCGTTCTCCTACTACAATGTCGACCCAAACAACATGCGCAACCAGCTCGATCTCGGCGGCGGCGCGCTGCCCGACATCGGCGTCTACCCGACCGTGTCGACGCGATTTTCCACCGGCAGGGAGCCGCTGCGCGTGCAGGCGACGATCGAGCGCGACAAGACATTCGGCACCGACATCTATTCCTCGATCCGCGCCGATTTCGGCGACTTCGAACTGTCCTTCTATCTGTCGACGCAAATGGCGGCGCGCCAGGTGATGGTTTTCCATGGGGAGAAGGGCTTCATCGAAGTTTTCTCGCCCTTCAATGCCGGGCTCTACGATCATCACCGCGTCGAGCTGCACAACCAGAACCACACCGAGGCGCAGGTATTCCGGTTTCCCGGCACCCAGCAGTACCGGCTGGAGGTCGAGACCTTCGCGCGGGCGGCGCAGGGCGGCACGGAGCGTGTCTTCACGCTGGAGGAATCCGTGCTCAACCAGAAGGTCATCGACGCCATCTTCCGCGCCGGCGGCAAGGACGGCTGGGAATCCGTCTGATTTTTGCGTCGACGCCAATTTCGGGAAACCGCCTATTCCCGGAGTGGCTTTAGCCGGCTAATTGGGAGGGGAAAATGGCTGACGATGCGGATGTTATCATTGTCGGCGCCGGCCTTGCCGGGCTGGTCGCCGCCGCCGAGCTTGCCGATGCAGGCAAGAAGATCATCATTGTCGACCAGGAACCCGAGCAATCGCTGGGCGGCCAGGCGTTCTGGTCGTTCGGAGGCCTTTTTCTCGTCGATTCGCCGGAGCAGCGGCGCATGCGCATCCGCGATTCGCACGATCTGGCCCTCGAGGACTGGATGGGCACCGCCGCTTTCGACCGGCCGGAAGACCACTGGCCGCGCAAATGGGCGGAAGCCTATGTCGGCTTCGCCGCCGGCGAGAAACGCTCCTGGCTCCTAGAGCGCGGCCTGAAATTCTTTCCGGTGGTCGGCTGGGCCGAGCGCGGTGGCGGCAACGCCATCGGCCACGGCAATTCGGTGCCGCGCTTCCACATCACCTGGGGCACCGGCCCCGGCGTGCTCGAACCTTTTGTGCAGCGCGTGCGCGAGGCGGAAAAGCGTGGATTGATCAGCTTCAGGTTCCGCCACCGGGTCAACGAGTTGACCCGCACGGGTGCGACCGTCGACGGCGTGCGCGGCGATGTCCTGCAGCCGAGCACCGTCGAGCGCGGCCACAAGAGCGCGCGCGATATCGCCGGCGATTTCGAACTCAAGGCGCAAGCGGTGATCGTCGCCTCCGGCGGGATTGGCGGCAATCATCAGCTGGTGCGGGAAAACTGGCCGCAACGGCTCGGCACGGCACCGGAGCGCATGATCACTGGCGTGCCCGACCATGTCGACGGCCGCATGCTGGCGATCACCGAACAGGCCGGCGGCTCGATCATCAACCGCGACCGCATGTGGCACTATGTCGAGGGCATCAAGAACTGGGCGCCGATCTGGACCGACCATGCGATCCGCATCCTGCCCGGCCCGTCATCGCTGTGGCTCGACGCCAGGGGCAAGCGCCTGCCGGTGCCACTCTATCCCGGTTTCGACACGCTGGGCACGCTCAGCCACATCATGAGCACCGGCTTCGATTATTCCTGGTTCATACTGACCAGGAAAATCATCCAGAAGGAGTTCGCGCTGTCGGGCTCCGAACAGAACCCGGACTTGACGGGAAAGAGCTGGCGTCAAGTGCTCGGCCGCGCCACATCCGGCATTCCGGGGCCGGTCAAGTCGTTCATGAACAAGGGCGAGGACTTTATCGTCGAAGCCGACCTGCCGACGCTGGTAGCGCGGATGAACGCACTGGCCGGCGGCGAACCGCTGCTGGACGTCGGCCAGGTCGAGCGCGAGATCCGTGCCCGCGACCGGCAGCTCGACAATCCGTTCTCCAAGGACATGCAGATCACCGCCTTGCGCGGCGCCCGCGCCTATCTCGGCGACCGGCTGATCCGTACCGCCAAGCCGCACAAGATGCTCGACCCGACAAATGGCCCGCTGATCGCGGTGCGCCTCAACATCCTGACCCGCAAGACGCTGGGCGGCCTGCAGACCGATCTCGACAGCCGCGTGCTGGGTGCCGACGGTCGGCCGGTCGCGGGACTCTATGCCGTCGGCGAGGCCGCCGGTTTCGGCGGCGGCGGCGTGCATGGCTATGCGGCGCTGGAAGGCACGTTCCTCGGCGGCTGCATCTTTTCCGGCCGCGGTGCCGGCCGGGCGGTGGCCGCCTCGGTGCAATAAGGGTCAAGCCGCGAGACTATAAGACCGCTCACCAGTGCCAGGAACCCTGTCCAAGGGCGGCAACCGCGTCGACGATGCGGGTGAAGCTGGCGCGGGCACGGCCCACCGAGTGCCGGGCCCTGAGATAACCGTGCACCAGGCCTTTCTCCTCGAGCCAGATGGCACGCCCGCCTGCCGCTACGACGCGGTCGCGATAGGCTTCGCCATCGGACGAAAGTGGATCGCATTGCGCCGTGACCAGCACGGTCGGCGGCAGGTAGGCGAAATCGGCGTCGGCAAGCGGCGACTGCGTGATGTCGCCGGTGCTGTCGACGCCGCCAGTGCGAATGTTCTTGTAGAATTCGAGATCGCGAATGGTCAGCATCGGCGCCTCGGCATGTGTCACATAGGACCCGCGCGACGAGTCGCCGCCAAGACCGGGATAGATCAGTATCTGGCCGATCGGTTTTTTCACATGGCCGCGTGTCGCATGGCTGACGGCCGCGGCAAGATTGCCGCCGGCGCTGTCGCCGCACAGCAGAATGGGGTGTTTGCGATTGGCGGCAGCCCAGTCGAAGGCGCTCATCACGTCGTCGAAGGCGGCCGGATGCAGGTGCTCCGGCGCCAGCCGGTAATCGACCGAGATCACTTCGTAGCCGGTGCGGGCGCAAAGCTCGGCGCAGACGTCGTCGTGGCTGTCGAGCCCGCCGAGCATGAAACCGCCGCCATGGACATAGAGCACCGTCACCGCTGCTCGCGGCGCGCCTCGGTAGATGCGGATCGGGATATCGCACGCCGGCCCGGCAATAGCGGTGGTCTCCGCTGTCACCCCCTCGGGATAGCCGGCAAAGAACTCCCGGCACATGCGGTCATAGATCTCGCGCTGCTCGGCAATCGTGTAGTCGATCGTATCCGGCGGGTAATAGGAATTGGTCCGCTCGATGAAGGTCCGGGTCTCGGCGTCGATGAGTTTGCCGTAGTCGGTCATACCGACTGTGAAGGGCGAGCCCAGGCGCCCCCCTCTGGCCTGCCGGCCATCTCCCCCTCAAGGGGGGAGATTGGTTGTCGCGACAGCTTTCGCCAACCTTCTACGTTGCAGGAGGAGCGCCGAGCCTGAAACTGCCGATCTCCCCCCTGGAGGGGGAGATGCCCGGCAGGGCAGAGGGGGGCGCCTCGCGCCGTTATCCCCGGCATTCCTCTATCTTCCCTTCCACACCGGGTCGCGCTTTTCCGCAAACGCGCGGAATCCTTCCATATTGTCCTCGGAGCCATACAGCGCATCGACCGTCGGCAACTGGCGGCGCGTCACTCTGTTCATCGCGTCCTGGAAGGTCAGCGCTTCGGCCACGCGCGCCGTCTCCTTGATCGCGGCGAAGACCAGCGGCGGGCCGCTGGCCAAAAGCCTGGCGATCTCCCAGACACGGTCCTCGAGTTGCTCCTTCGGCAGCACTTCGTTGACGAGGCCCCAGCGGTGCGCCTCGGCGACATCCATCCAGCGGCCGGTGAGCAGAAGGTCCATCGCGACATGATAGGGGATGCGTTTCGGCAGCTTGATGGTCGCCGCATCGGCCAGGGTGCCGGCTCGGATTTCGGGCAACGCGAAGGAGGAATGGTCCGAGGCGTAGATGAGGTCGCAGGACAGCGCCAGTTCGAAGCCGCCGCCGACCGCCATGCCATTGACGCAAGCGATGACAGGCTTGTTGAGATCGCGCAGCTCCTGCAAGCCGGCAAAGCCGCCGACGCCGTAATCGCCGTCGACCGCATCGCCGCCGGCAGCAGCCTTCAGGTCCCAGCCGGCGCAGAAGAACTTGTCGCCGGCGGTCCTGACGATGGCGACGCGCAAGGCGGGATCGTCCCGGAACGCCTTGAAGGTTTCGCCCATAAGCCGCGATGTCTTGAGGTCGATGGCATTGGCCTTGGGCCGGTCGAGCGTAACCTCGAGAATGGTGCCCTCGCGGCGGGTCGAAATGACGTCACACATTCTTCTTACCTCCCAGCACCAGCAGCGCGTCGGCGATCCAGGCACCCTTGCCTTCCGCGCAGACGATCAGCGGGTTGATATCCAGTTCCTCGATCTCGCCGGCATTCTGCTGGACGAAAGCGGCAATGCCGGAGATGGCGTCGATGGCCGCAACGACATCGGCTTTTGGCCGGCCGCGATAGCCTTCGAGCAGCGGATAGAGTTTCAGCCCGCGCAATGCCGCCTCGATGTCGTCGCGCGTCGCCGGCAGCATCAGCGTGACGCTGTCGCGCAGCAGTTCGACCAGCACGCCGCCGGTGCCCAGCGTCATGACCGCTCCGAACATCGGATCGCGGGTGAAGCCGACGATCAGTTCGGCGACGCCGTCGCGCACCATGCGCTCGACATAAAGCCCGGTGCCGAGCGGCAGCAAATCATGCGCCGCCGTGCTGACCGATTCGGCATCCTTGAGATTGAGTCTTACTGCCCCGACCTCGGATTTGTGGGTGACGCCCAACGCCTTCAACGCCACCGGGAAGCCGAGCGCCATCGACGAGATCACCGCCTCGACGGAATTGCCGGCGCGTTCGCCCTTCGGCACTGGAAGCCCGGCCCCGATCAGCCGTGCCTTCGCCTCGGCTTCATCTGGCGTGATGTGATCGCCGCCTGGCGCGCCGGAGGCGGACGTGTCGATCGGCTGCGCCTGCGGCTCATGCCACGCCCAGCCGATGAAGGCTGCCGCTTGCGCGGCGTCCATGGCTTCGGAAATGCCGAACAACGGCACCATGCCCCGCGCCATCAGCTCGGCTGTGTATTCTTCCGGCAGGTTCTCCGGCAGCGAGGAGACGATCGCGCCATGCGCCTTGTTGGTCTTCAGCGCCGATTCGAAGGCGCGCAGCGTCGCCCACCAGTCGGTGACTGAGCAGCGGTCGGGACGCGGAAAGTCGAGCACCAGCATGTTCAAATCGAAGCCGCCGGACACCATGGCTGTGAAGGTGGCGGTCATCGCCGGCTCGTTGTTCCAGATGAAGGTGTGATAGTCGAGCGGGTTGGCGACCGCCACCAGCGGCCCGAGCGTCGACTTGACATGGGCGCGATGCTGGTCGGTCAGGACCGGGAAATTGACCCAGCGGCCTTCGGCGCTGTCGGCCATGACGGAGGCCTCGCCGCCCGAACAACTCATCGACGACAGGCGATAGCCGGGCAGCGGACCGGTGATGTGCAGCAGCTTCAGCACTTCGATGAAGGCGGGGATGGAATCGACGCGCGCAATACCAAGCCGCTTCAGGAAAGCGCCCGACGCTGCGTCCGAGCCGGCGAGCGAGGCGGTGTGCGAGACGGTCGCCTGCCGCGCCTGTTCGGAGCGACCGACCTTCATGGCGATGATCGGCTTCTTCAACTCGCGCGCCCGTGCCGCCAGCCGTTCGAAGCCGGCTACCGAATCGAAAGCCTCGATATGCAGGCCGAGCGACGTGACCCGCTCGTCCTCGATCAGGCCGAGCGCCATTTCGGACAGGCCGGTCTGTGCCTGATTGCCGGCGGTCATCAGGAAGGCGATCGGCAGGCCGCGCTTCTGCATCGTCATGTTGATGGCGATGTTGGACGACTGCGTGATGATCGCGACGCCCTTGCCGCCCTCGGCCAGCCTTATGCCGCCATGCTGGTCGGGCCACAAAAGCGCGCCGTCGGCATAGTTGATCAGGCCATAGCAGTTCGGGCCGATGATCGGCATCTGGCCCGCCGCCGCCACCAGCTCGGCCTGCAGCCGCTCGCCATCGGCGTCGTAGGCCTCGGTTTCGAGAAACCCCGCGGCAAAGCAGACCGCGCCGCCGGCGCCGCGTTCGGCCAGGGCCTTGATCACTTCGATGGTCAGGTGCCGGTTGACACCGACAAAGGCGGCGTCTGGCGCGCCGGGCAGGTCGGCGACCGAACGATAGGCCTTGCGCCCGGCGACCTCGTCCTTGCTCGGATGCACCGGCCAGATCTCGCCGGCAAAGCCCATCTTGATCGATTGCGCCACGACCGCGGCGGCCTGCGCGCCACCGAAGACGGCGATCGATCTGGGGCGGAGAAGACGTTCAAGCTTGTGCATCGATCAAGCCCCGAACGGGCGCAGCAGCGCCCGCGAAATGATGTGGCGCTGGATTTCCGACGTGCCTTCCCAAATGCGCTCGACGCGGGCATCGCGCCAGATGCGCTCCAGCGGCAGGTCGTCCATCAACCCCATGCCGCCGTGGATCTGGATCGCCTCGTCGGCGACGAAGGCGAGCATTTCGGTGGCCTTCAGCTTGGCCATGGCCATATCCTGGTCGGTGACGGTGCCCTGATCGTACTTCCAGCCGGCTTCGAACACCATCAGGTCGGCGGCCTTCAATTCAGTCGCCATGTCGGCGAGCTTGAACGAGACGCCCTGGAACTTGCCGATCTGCTGGCCGAACTGCTGGCGTTGCGCGGCATATTCCACCGCATGGCCAAGCGCCCGCTCGGCCCGGCCGAGACAGGTGGCGCCGACCTGCAGGCGGGTGGCGCCGAGCCACGAATTGGCGACGTCGAAACCCTTGTGCACCTCGCCCAAGACTTGGCTCGCCGGCAGGCGGCAATCGTCGAATTCGAGAATGGCGTTGGTGTAGCCGCGATGCGAGACGTTGCGATAGCCGTCGCGCACCGTGAATCCCTTGGTGCCCTTGTCGACGAAGAAGGCGGTGATCTTCTTGCGTTTGCCACGCGGCGAATCCTCTTCGCCCGAGGCCATGAAGACGATGGCGAAGTCGGCGAGATCGGCGTGGCTGATGAAATGCTTGGTGCCGTTCAGCACCCAGTCGTCGCCGTCCTGCACAGCGGTCGCCTTCATGCCGCGCAGGTCCGAACCGGCGCCCGGCTCGGTCATCGCCAGGCAATCCCATTTCTCGCCGCGGATGCAGGGAAACAGGTACTTTTCGCGCTGCTCAGGCGTGCCGGCCAGCAGAATGTTGGAGGGACGCGCGACGCAGGTCCAGTGCAAGGCGTAGTTGGCGCGGCCGAGTTCCTTCTCGTAGAGCAGCCAGGTCACCGTATCGAGGCCGGCACCGCCGACGTCCGCCGGCATGTTGGCGGCATACAGCCCGGCTTCTATCGCCTTGGCCTTCAACTCCTCGATCAGTTCGCGGCGCAGCACCCCGGTGCGTTCCACCTCACGCTCATGCGGGTAAAGCTCGTTCTCGACGAACGCGCGCGTCGTCTCGACGATAAGCTTCTGTTCCTCCGACAGACCGAAATCCATGGTCTCAGCCTTTCTTCTTTTTCTTCGGTTTTTCGGCCTTCTTCACCGGCTTCAATGCCTTGGCTTTTTCGGCCGCCTTGGAAGCGGTAGGCTTTTTCGCCGCCAGCTTGGCCAACTGCTTCGTATAGTCCTTGTGCAGGGCGCCGGCACCCCAGCCCTTGCCTTTGTTCTGCTTGGACAGCGCGTCCATGATCGCGACCAGATTGTCGTCGCGGATCTTTTCCAGTTCGCGGATCGACAGGCCGTGGGCCTGGTCGTCCGACTGAGTGGCGATCAGG
Source organism: Mesorhizobium sp. M0587 (assembly GCF_040320945.1). NCBI lineage: Bacteria > Pseudomonadati > Pseudomonadota > Alphaproteobacteria > Hyphomicrobiales > Phyllobacteriaceae > Mesorhizobium > Mesorhizobium sp. M0587. The sequence continues at coordinate 14,352 of NZ_JAMYQP010000061.1, read as the reverse complement.
TCGACCAACTCGTCGTTGAATTCCGGGACATCCATGAGCTTGGTCCATGGCCATTTCAGGCACGGACCGAACTGGGCCATGAAGTGGCGCATGCCGGCCTCGCCGCCGGCGACGCGATAGACCTGGAACATGCCCATCTGCGCCCAGCGCAGGCCGAAGCCATAGCGCATGATGTCGTCGAGCTCCTCGACGGTGCAGATGCCGTCCTTGATCAGCCACAGCGCCTCGCGCCACGCTGCTTCGAGCAGGCGGTCGCCGACGAAAGCCTCGATCTCCTTGCGGATGACGACAGGCTTCATGCCGATCGAGGCGTAGATCTCCTTGGCCACCTCGATCGCCTCGGGAAAGGTCTGGTCGCCGCCGACGATCTCGACCAGCGGCAAGAGATAGACCGGGTTGAACGGATGGGCGACGACCAGCCGCTCGGGGTGCTTCTTCATCGCCACCTGCATGTCGCTCGGCTTGATGCCTGATGTCGACGAGCCGACGATGGCGTTGGCGGGCGCGTGGGTGTCGATCTCGGCCAGCACGCGGTGCTTGAGGTCGAGCCGTTCCGGCACGCTTTCCTGGATGAAGTCGGCATCCGCGACCGCCTCGGCTATGGTCTTGGCGAAGGTCAGCCTGCCCTCTTTCGGCAGGCCGCCGGGCACCATCTGCTTATAGGCGCGGCGCGCGCCCTTCATCACCTCGCCGACCTTGCGCGACGCCTCGGGGTCGGGGTCGAAGATCGACACATCGATGCCGTTCAGCAGCAGGCGCGCCACCCAGCCGGCGCCGATGACGCCGCCGCCGATGGCGGCCGCCTTGTTGATGATGCTCATGCGGAGGCTCCGGTTCTTGTCCTGGCTGTTTCTGGATCGATGAGAGGCACGCGCTCGCCGGTCCTGGCGGCATAGTCGATCTCGTGCGCGGTCAGGAACTCGTAGTCTTCCCGGTCGCCATCCTTCATCGCGGTGAATTTTACGGTAGTCACGCCGGCCTCCCAGCGAATAATTTATGCCGCTATCGGCGCCCGCTTGGTCAGGTTCAGCTTCTTGCGCACCTCCTCCGGGCCGAGGATTCGGGCGCCGAGATTGGTGACGATACTGGCCGCACGTTCGACCAGCTGCGCATTGGTCGCCAGCACGCCCTTGTCGAGCCACAGATTGTCTTCCAGCCCGACGCGAACATTGCCGCCGGCCAGCACCGCGGCGGCGACATAGGCCATCTGGTTGCGGCCGATGGCGAAGGCCGACCAGTTCCAGGTCGACGGGACGTTGTTGACCATGGCCATGAAAGTGTTGAGGTCGTCAGGCGCTCCCCACGGCACGCCCATGCAGAGCTGCACCAGCGCATCGGGATTGAGCACCTTTTCCTCGACCAGCTGCTTGGCGAACCAGAGATGGCCGGTGTCGAAGGCTTCGATCTCCGGCTTGACGCCGAGCGCCGTCATCATGCCGCCCATGGCGCGCAGCATGCCGGGCGTGTTGGTCATGACATAATCCGCCTCGGCGAAATTCATGGTGCCGCAATCGAGCGTGCAAATTTCCGGCAGGCACTGGCGCACATGCTCCATGCGGTTGGTGGCGCCGCCCATGTCGGTGCCTTTCTCGTTGAGCGGCAGCGGCGCCTCGGGCGATCCGAACACCATGTCGCCGCCCATGCCGGCGGTCAGGTTCAGGATGACGTCGACGTCCGCCGCGCGGATGCGCTCCGTCACCTCGCGGTAGAGATGCACGTCGCGTCGCGGTTTGCCGGTGTCGGGGTCGCGGACATGGCAATGGACGATGGCGGCACCGGCCTTGGCCGCATCGATCGCCGAATCGGCGATCTGCTTGGGCGAGCGCGGCACATGCGGGCTGCGGTCCTGCGAACCGCCGGACCCGGTTACGGCACAGGTAATGAAAACCTCACGGTTCATCGCGAGCGGCATGGAAAATCCTCCCAATCGGACAATAGGCCAAGAATGCCTGACTTGCCGGAAACTGTTTTGCGTTTTACGAAGCTTCCATGACTAAAAGCGAAAAACCGCCGATCTTTCGTGCCGAGCGCTCGCCGCTCAAGGTCACGCTGCTGGTGTTTTCCGGCTCGTCCATCATGTGCGTGGCCTCAGCCGTCGACCCGCTGCGTGCCGCCAACCGTATCTCCGGCGAGACCCTGTTCGATTTCAAGCTGGTCTCCGTCACCGGCGAGGCCCCGGTCACCACATGCGGCCTGCCGGTGGCGGTCAGCGGCCGCTTCGACGCGGCCGAGCAGACCGACATGCTTGTCGTCGTCGCCGGCTTCGGCACCCAGAACTATGCGACGTCGGCCCTGCTGTCCGGCCTGCGCCGGGCGGCGCGGACGGCGCGCGCCTGTGGCGGCGTCGAGGCCGGCACCTGGCTGGTGGCGCGCGCTGGCCTGCTGGAAGGGCGCAGCGCCACCACCCACTGGGAGGACATGGAGGAGTTTTCCACGGCCTTTCCCGGCGTCGACGTGCGGCCCGACCGCTATGTCATCGACGGCCCGGTCTTCACGTCAGGCGGCGCCTCGCCGACATTCGACCTGATGCTGCATCTGATCCGCACGCGGCTCGGCATGGCTGTCGCGCTCGATGTCGCCAGCGTCTTCATCTACGACCAGGCACGCGCCTCCACCGATGCGCAGCCGCTGGTCTCGCTCGGCCGGCTCGACGGCTACGACCCGCGTCTGGCGCAGGCGATCCGATTGATGGAGGCGCATGTCGACCAGCCGCTGACCATAGAAGCCGTGGCAAAGCGCGCCGGCGTGACCGCGCGAACCCTGGAGAGCATCTTTCGCAAGTCGATCGGCGAGACGCCGGGCGCCTATTATCTCAGGCTGCGCCTGGGTGCGGCGCGCCGGCTGGTGGTCGACACCAGAGTGGCGATGGCCGATATTGCCGGGCGGACCGGATTTTCGTCCGCCGCGGCATTTTCGAGGGCTTTTTCACGGGCATTCGGTGAAGCGCCGGTCAGGCTGCGACGCGGGTAGCGCTTGTCGCCCAAAAGCGTGAAGCGGTTTTGGGACGCATAAACAAAGATCGATCAGGCAGCGTTCTGACGGTCGCTGCCGCTATCGATCTGCGAGCGCATCTGCTTTGCCAGGTGGGTTTCGAAACGGCTGGCAACGGCACGATCCCACTCGTTCGAGCGGCGTGCACCATCTTTCGGATGCGGCAATTCCATCAACCGGTCGATGATCGATCCGGCCTCGCCAGGTGAGAGCAGGGCGTCGATTTCACGTTCGTTCTGCATATCGGTTCGCCTCCTTCTTCCTCTCCCGCCACGAGCCATTCTTATACGAGATTCGTGACGGCAGTTTGAAGGCAAGAGCGAGGCGATTGAGGGGCGTCAAAGGGCAAAACCTTGTCGTCGAATATGGGCGCGCGCAAAGCCGTTCCAGGGCGTCGCCGCTGGCAAGGCACGCACTCAGGCCCCCCTTCTCCCCGTCCCTAACGGGGAGAAGGTGCCGGTCCACCCTCCGCAGCTGCAGCGCAGCTGCTGCGGAGGACGGGCAGGCGGATGAGGGGCGGCGCGAACGTGACGTGACTAGCCATCTCTAGGCATGCCTATTTCAAACGTACCTGTTGACGATGTTTTCGAGCAGTTCCTGGCGGCCGGAGCGCGGCTGCGGCTCGATCTTCTTCTTCACCACCCGCTCGGCGATGTCTTCCAGCGAGCGCTTGCCCGACAGCATCGCCTTGGCCTCGGCGCTGTTCCAGCCGGCATAACGCTCGGCCAGCGGGCCCGACAGCGCCTTGTCCTCGACCATGCGAGCGGCGGCCTTGAGGCCGCGCGCGCAGGAATCCATGCCGCCGACGTGGCCGATCAGCAGATCCTGCGGATCGAGCGACTGACGGCGCAGCTTGGCGTCGAAATTGGTGCCGCCGGTCTTGAAGCCGCCCGCTTGCAGCACCTGGTAATAGGCCAGCGCCATCTCCGGCACATTGTTGGGGAACTGGTCGGTGTCCCAGCCGGACTGGTAGTCGTTGCGGTTCATGTCGATCGAGCCAAAGACGCCTAGCGCATTGGCGAGCGCCAGCTCGTGCTCGAAGGAGTGGCCGGCGAGGATGGCGTGGCCCTGCTCGATGTTGAGCTTGACCTCCTTCTCCAGCCCGAAGCGCTTGAGGAAGCCGTAGACCGTCGCGACGTCGTAGTCGTACTGATGCTTTGTCGGCTCCTGCGGCTTCGGCTCGATCAGGATCGTGCCCTTGAAACCTATCTTGTGCTTGTAGTCGACGACGAGACTGAGGAACCGCCCGGCCTGCTCCTGCTCGCGCGCAAGATCGGTGTTGAGCAGCGTCTCGTAACCCTCGCGTCCGCCCCACAGCACATAGTTCTCGCCCTTCAGCCGCTTGGTGACATCGAGGCAGCTTTTCACCGTCGCCGCCGCGTAGGCAAAGACATCCGGGTCGGGATTGGTTGCCGCACCGGACATGAAGCGGCGATTGGAGAACAGGTTCGCCGTGCCCCAAAGAAGCTTGACGCCGGTCTGCTTCATCTTGCCCGCAAAATAATCGGCGATTTCGTCCAGCCGCGCCGCACTCTCGGAAAAATCCTTGCCCTCGGGCCGCACATCGGCGTCGTGGAAGCAGAAATAGGGTGCGCCGAGCAGCGAGAACATCTCGAAGGCGACATCGGCCTTGAGCTTGGCCAGTTCCATCGTGTCGATGCCGCCGGCCTTGGGGAACCAAGGGCGGTCGAAGGTCTGGCCACCGAACGGATCGCCGCCCGGCCAGGCGAAGGAATGCCAATAGGCGACGGCAAAGCGCAGATGGTCCTCCAGCCGCTTGCCGGCCACCACCTCGTCGGGATTGTAGAACCGGTAGGCCAGCGGATTGGTCGAATCCGGTCCCTCATACTTGATCTTCTGGATGTCGCCGAAAAATCCGCTGCTCATTGGTTCTCTTCCTCTCGATTAATCCGCCCCGATTACCTCAGGCGTAATTGGTTTCGCTCTTGCGTCCGCCGAAAAAGCTCATGTCACAGCCACCCGACAAAGGAGACAGACCATGACCGACCTCAACACGATCGCCCAAAACTACATCACCGCCTGGAACGAAGGCGACGCGAAGCGCCGCGCCGAGTTGCTCAAGGCGACCTTCACCGAAGATGTCAGCTACCGCGATCCGCTCATGCAGGGCGACGGCCATGACGGCGTCGCCGCGCTCATCGACGGCGTCCAGCAGCGCTTTGCCGGCTTCCGCTTCTCGCTGAAGGGCACGCCGGACGGCTTTGCCGACAAGATCCGCTTCTCCTGGAATCTCGGCCCCGAGGGCACGCCTTCCGTCATCGAAGGCACAGATATCGGCATCATCGAGAATGGCCGCCTGAAGAGCGTCACGGGTTTTTTGGACAAGGTGCCGGCGCAGTGAGGATTTCTGGGTAAGGCGGGCGTGAGGCGCCCCCCTCTGGCCTGCCGGCCATCTCCCCCTCAAGGGGGGAGATTGGCAGCTCTTACGTCGGCTCCCGACTTGCAGCGCTGGCGATTGGCGAAGGCCGAAAAAGAGCTTGATCTCCCCCCTAGAGGGGGAGATGCCCGGCAGGGCAGAGGGGGGCGCCGCGCGCCTACTCACGCCGTTGCCGCCCTGATCGCCGGATACAGCGCCCGATAGCGCTGATACGCATCCGCGTAAGCGCCGCCAAGTGCGGCATCGGGTTCGATCGTGGCATCCGTCCTCGGCGCCTTGCAGACATTGAGCGGATCGGCGCCCGTCGCGGCAATCAGGCCAAGCCTGGCGGCGCCGAAGGCGGCGCCGAAATCGCCGTCGGCGGGAATGTCGACCGGCAGGCCAAGCGCGGTGGCAATGGCTTTCAGCCAATAGCGCGAGCGCGAGCCGCCGCCGATTGCCGTTACGCGCGTCAATGTGGTGCCCGCTATCCTCAACGCTTCGAGACTGTCGCGAAAGGCAAAGGCGACACCGTCGAGCACGGCCTGGGTCAGTACGGCGCGGCTCGACTCATGACCAAGGCCGGTGAACGCGCCGCGAATGGCCGAATCATTGTGCGGCGTGCGTTCACCCGAGAGATAGGGCAGGAAGGACACGCCGCCCGGCGCCTTCAGCGTGTCGCCGAGTTCGGCGGTCAGTTCGCCCGCGCCCTTGCCCGTGATTTCCGACAGCCAGTTCAGCGAATCCGTCGCCGACAGGATGACGCCCATCTGGTGCCAGGTGTTCGGAAGCGCGTGGCAGAAGGTATGGACGGCACTTGCCGGGTTCGGCAGGTAGGACGCGTTCGCGGCAAAGAGCACGCCCGACGTGCCGAGCGAGACGAAGGCGTGGCCCGCGCCCACCGTGCCCATGCCGCAGGCCGAAGCGGCATTGTCACCGGCGCCACCGGCAATCGGGATGCCCGCCTGCATGCCCCATTTCGAAGCCAGTTCGGCGCGCAGGGCGCCAGCTCTGTCGGTGCCTTCGACCAGCGACGGCATCTGTCTTTCGTCGAGCGACGTCGCTGCCAGCAATTCGGACGACCAGCGACGCTTGCCGACATCGAGCCAGGCCGTGCCGGCCGAATCCGACATTTCCGAAATATGCTCCCCGGTCAGCCAGAGCCGCAGGAAGTCCTTGGGCAGCAGCACCTTCGCTACCCCGGCGAAGGCAGCGGGCTCGTTGTTCTTGACCCAGGCAAGCTTCGGCGCGGTGAAGCCAGGAAAGACGATGTTGCCAGTGAGTTCGCGGAAGCGAGGATCGGCATCGAGCGCCGCTGCCTCGACATGACTGCGCGTATCGTTCCACAGGATGCAGGGGCGCAGCACCTTGTCGGCCGAATCGAGCAAGGTTGCACCGTGCATGTGGCCGGACAGGCCGATGCCTTTCACCGCCGCGAGTTGCCCTGGATGGGAAGCCCTCAATTCGGCAATTGCTTCGTCGCAGGCGCGTATCCATTGAGCCGGATCCTGTTCCGACCAGCCGGGGTGCGGACGCGATACGTCGAGCGACGCATGGCCGGAACCGATGACGGACTGTCCCGCATCGATCAGCAGCGCCTTGATACCCGACGTGCCCAGGTCGAGGCCGAGATACATGATTTCCTCCCTTGCCATTAATTTTTTCGGATCTCGAAAAAATCTGGCTTGGCCAGGTTTTAAGGCAAGATCCGCTTCGGGTCAATTCTCTGACAAATCGGCCGCACGCCGTGAAAGCAGCGCCGACAGTGGACTGTCAGGCCGCGCCATCGAACGCTCTGCCGTGAGCGCTCTTGCCAGCGCGCCATCACCCGCCCGCAAGGCCGCTTCGATCAGTGTCAGGTCGATGATGTCGCGTTGTGCATGGCTGCCGCCGAAGCGATGGGCGATCGCCCGAATCGGCCTGATCAGGCGCACCGTCCGGCTATAATCCCTGTCGCCGAATGCCTGGATGGCGAGCGTAAGGGGATGGCCTACATCCCGGGTGAAAGCCGCGTTGTCGTCGTCGCCGCGCATGGCCTCCCGCTGCGCGTCGAGCAAGGTCCGGGCCGGGGCGTCGAGCCCGGCACCAACGAAGGCCATCATCGCGTGAGCGTCGTTGAAAGCATAATTGCCGGCGCCGGCCTTGGGCGTCCAGTTGGCGGCAAGCGCTGCCCAGCGATCGCCTGCATCGACGCCGCCGAGATGGAGCCGCCACAAGATCGCCGAAGCATCGACCATGTTGAGCGCCAGCGTCGATCGCGTGCCGTAGATCGGCCCGTCATAAAGTGCCAGCACCTCGTCGGTCTCGCCGAGGTCATAGTGAAATAGCGCCAGATGCCACCAATTGTGCACCTTGAGGAAACTCTCCGTCGTCCACGCCTCGGGGTTGGCGCGCATCCAGGCGATGCCATCCCTTTGCCGGCTTTGCATCTCCATCACATGCGCCACGGCATGTTGCGCCCAGCCGTCGCGCGGCTCGATCTCGATCGCCGCGCGGCCAAGCGTTTCGGCACGGGCGTAGTCTCCCATTTCCTCCAGCCCGAAGGCCTGCATGCCGAGCACGGCGTGGTAGCCTGGCATGCCGTCCTGCCAGGACGGCAAGGCGCGGGCGATGCGGTCGCGCAGCATGCGGGCATTGCCGGTGAAGAAATCGATCTGGTGCCCGATCTGCAGCGCCACCGCATCGAGCGGGAAATCGATGGCGACGTCTTCGAGGATGCGGGCGGCCTCATGCCAGCGCCCGCCGGCGAGATGGCCAAGGGCAGAGACATGCGCCTCTTCGCGCCTCGTCGCGGCAAGCGGCAGCGCCGCTTCGTAACATGCCTTGGCCACGGCCGTCGCCTCTCGTTCGGTAGCGAGCCCAAAGAGATAGCCCTTGAAGACATGCGCCATGACGAAACCGGGGTTCTCGGCGATGGCCCTGTCGACCGAGCCGACAGGATCGCCGATGAAGCACTGCAGCTCACGCACCGCCTGGCTGTAGGGCGTGAACCCCGCATCGCTCGCGCCCGAAAACGCCAGGCCGAATGCATCATTGACTGCCATGCAACGTCCCCTGATCGACCCGTGAGCGATCCTTCGAACCTAGGTCCGAAGCGATCTTAAAGCCGTGCGGTGATGACCGGCGGCCGCATCGGCCGCGTTAACATGAAGCTCGATGAGAATTATTTCAACATGTCCGCCGGCACCATCGGCCGCGACCTCGTCACCGCTTCGACAAGGACACGATCATCCTCTCGGGCGGCACTATCGGCGGCAATATCAGCGTCAGCGGCGGCAATGACAGCGTGACGGTTGCCGGCGGCACGGTCGGCGGCGATGTGCCGATGAGCTTTGGCGACAATTTCGTCTGGAGTGGCGGCGGCATCATCTGTGGTTCGGTCGACCTCGGCGGCGACAAGCGATGCCGCCAGAGTCGGCGCTGCGCGAGGAGCGAGCCCGAACTCAATTGCTGGAACGCATCGCCACCGTGGCGATGCCGGCGCCGACCAGCAGCGTGCCGCCGGTTCGGTTGAAGATGCGGATCGCCTTGGGGTTGCGAACGACGTTGCGGGCGCGTGCCGCGATCAGCGCGTAGCCGAAGGCATTGGCGAAGGCGAGCGCCAGGAAGGTCGTCTCGAAGATCAGCATCTGCGTCCAGAAATCGGCGTGCCGGTCGAGGAACTGCGGCAGGAAGGCGACGAAGAAAGTGATGCTCTTCGGGTTGAGCGCGGTGACCAGCCAGGCATGCGCCATCATCTTGGCCGACGATACTGCGTCGGTGCGCGGTTCGGCTTTCAGCGCGCCGCCGGCGCGGAACAGTTTCACGCCGAGATAGATCAGATAGCCGGCGCCGATCAGCTTCAGGATCGTGAAGACAGTCGCCGAAGCCGCCAGCAGCGCGCCGATGCCGAGCATCGACATCGTCATCGCGGTGAAGTCTCCCAGCGCCACGCCGACCGCCATCGGCAGGGCGGTGCGCCAGCCCTGGCCCAGCGCATAGGACACCACCAGAAGAATAGTCGGCCCCGGAATGACGAGAAGGATCGTCGATGCGGCGGCGAAGGCGGCCCAGTTTTCGAAGGACATGCTCGTCTCCCTTGAGCTCAAAGAAGAGGATAAATCCTTAGGCCCGGGAGAATGTAAAGGCCACGATTTCAATCGCGCCAACGGCAGGCCGGCATCCGTTCGCGCCGTTTAGCGAATCACGACATCGGCCAAGGCCTTTACGCTTTATCAACCATGAATGGTGAAAATGCCTGCTATCCGGCCGGACCGTGCTTCCCGCCGACAGCGTAGGGTTTGGGTACATGCGTGGGTTGCCGCAAGGTCTGACGCCGCCGCGAAACGGCGACGCAATCGAAACCGATCATCACTTCTCCCGCCGTGCCATACTGTCCGGGGCGGGCGCGCTGGCGCTGCTCAGCGCCGCCGGCTGCTCGACTTCCGGCGGTGGCCTGTCGATGCTGCAGCTTGACGACACGGTTACCGGCTCGGTGCGGCCGATCCGCCCGAGTATCAGCGTCGACAAAAACATCACCAGTCCCGACTTGATGTACGCCGCCTTGACCGATGGCGGCTTCAACGTGCCCGAAGTGCCTTACCTCAAGGTCAAGCCGGAATTCCGCCGCCAGATCGTGGTCGACACGACGGGCGAAGCGCCCGGCACCATCGTCGTCCACCTGCAAGAGCGCATGCTCTACCTCGTCCAGCCGGGTGGCGATGCCATCCGCTATGGCGTCGGCGTCGGCAAGGACGGCTTCCGCTGGTCCGGCCGCGCCAACATCCAGTACGGCAGGGAGTGGCCGACCTGGACGCCGCCGCCCGAGATGATCACCCGCAAGCCGGAGCTGGTGAAGTGGCAGGGCGGTCAGCCCGGCGGCCTCACCAATCCGCTCGGCGCGCGTGCGCTCTACATCTACCAGGACGGCAAGGACACTGGCTACCGCATCCATGGCTCGCCCGAATGGGCGAGCATCGGCCAGGCGATGTCGTCGGGCTGCGTGCGCCTGATCAACCAGGATATCATCGACCTCTACAGCCGCGTTTCGAAGAAAAACCCGGTGGTGGTCGTCTGATCCATCACCCGCTCCACTCTCCCGTTGCGCGATAGCGAAAGACAGGCGAAGGTGCCCTGAAACCATCGCCTCGGGAGAGATCAGGAATGGCCGGAACTTTCGTCATCGCGCAGGGCGGCGGCCCGACCGCCGTCATCAACCAGACGGTTGTCGGGGCGACGCTGGAGATCCGCAAGCAGCATCCCGGCGCCAAGGTGCTGGGTTCGCTGCATGGCGTGCGCGGCATTCGTGACGGCAATTATGTCGACCTCTCCGCCATATCGGAGGACCGGCTGCGGCTGATCGCCGGGACACCAAGCGCCGCCCTTGGCTCGACGCGCGACAAGCCGGACGCCGCCTATTGCGACGTGATTCTCAACGGCCTGAAAAAGGCTGGCGCCGATGCCTTCATCTACATCGGTGGCAACGACACGTCGGGCACGCAGCAGATCCTGACCGACGCCGCCGGCGGCAAGATCGCTTTCGTCCATGCACCGAAAACCATCGACAATGATCTCGAGGAAAACGACCACACGCCGGGCTTCATGTCGGCTGCCGAGTTCGTCGCCGGCGCATTCCTCTCCGTCGATCTCGATTTTCGCGCGCTGCCCGGCATCTATGTCGGCATCGTCATGGGCCGGCACGCAGGATTCCTGACCGCCGCCTCGGCCGCCTGGCAACTCGACCCCGACAGCGGTCCGCACCTGGTCTACGTGCCGGAGCGGCCGTTCTCGGCCGCCGGCTTCATAGAAGACGTGCGCGCTACGCTCGACCGCCACAAGCGCTGCATTGTTGCCGTGTCGGAAGGTGTCAGCACCGCCGACGGCAAGGCGCTGGTCGAAAGCCTGGTGCCACCGGACAAGCTCGAGCGCGACGCGCATGGCAACGTCAAATTGTCCGGCAGCGATCTGCCGGCCGCGCTTGAGCGCGCATTGGCCGAAGGCCTGCCGGGCAAGCGGGCCCGCGTCGATGCGCTTGGCTATATGCCGCGCGGCTATGTCGGCGCCATCAGCGCGGTCGATGCGCAGGAGGCTTTCGATGCCGGCGCCTTCGCCGTCACCGTTGCCGAACAAGGCGGCGGCTCGGTGGCATTGCAATATGACGGCACCAAAACGGTGCTGAAGAAGGTGCCGTTGAAGAACGTCGCCGGCAAGACCCGCCATATGCCTGACACTTTCATGAAGCCCGACGTCAACCAGCTGTCCGATGCCGGCATGGCCTACCTCAAGCGGCTGGTGCCCGAAAAATACAAGGTCGGGAAGCCGTTCGTCTGATGCCCCAGGCTCACACTTGATGCCGGGCTGGTTCAGCAGGAGCATCGTCGACGACAAGACGACGATGCTCACCGAGCCGTTCGTGCATGAGTATGTGCGCGCCAACATCTGGCACCTGCGCGGACGCGACGCGGACCTTTTGGTCGATACCGGTATGGGCATCTGTCCGCTGGCGCCGGAGATCGAGACGCCCGAGGGCAAGCCGCTGCTGGTCGTCGCCACCCATATCCATCTCGACCACGTCGGTTCGCTACACGAATTCCCGCTACGGGCGGGGCCAAGGATGAGTGCCGCCCAGTTCGAGAGCATGGACGAGCCCGCGACGTACGCCTACATGTTCCGCAACCTCGAAGGCGCCGTTTCGAAACTGCCGGAACATGGCTGGAAAGCCGCCGACTACAAAATCCCCTCGGCACCGTTGACACGTATCCTCGGCGAGGGCGATTTGGTCGATCTCGGCGACCGGCAATTCCGCGTGCTGCATCTGCCCGGTCACTCGCCGGATTCGATCGCGCTGTTCGACGAAACCGACGGCCTGTTCTTCAGCGGCGATGCCATCTACGACGACCGACTGATCGACGACCTGCCGGACTCCGACCAAGCCGCCTATGTCAGCACCATGCAGCGCCTGCTCGACCTGCCTATCCGCATCGGCCATGGCGGCCACGGCCCAAGTTTCGACGGCAAGCGCATGCGCGAGATCGCCTCGGCTTACATACGCCGGCGAGCGGGTCCGTAAGCGCGTCCTGAATTAAATCTTCGTAAGGTCGGCCCAAAACCCTAATCCAGGCCGATCCAAAACCTAGATAGCTGGTTGTCGACGCGGCCGGCCGTCATGTACGGCGAGACAGGCGATCCCGGTCGCCGGCACGCCGACGGGAGCTTCTCCAGGAACCCCGCGGCGCCGGATCAACTCTCGCCCGGACAGAACGACCATGTCACCCCTAAGCATTCTTCGCAGGCATCGCGTCGCAGCCCTGCTGGGCGCTGCACTGATCATCTCTCCCGCCGTCGTCTCGTTGGCGCAGAACGCAAGCAGCATCGGCACGAGCAACGCCGCTGCGACGACCCAGACCCCTATTGCCGGGATAAAGGCCCCGAACGGTTCGTTTGCACCGATCGTGGCGATGGCCAAACCGGCGGTGGTGACCGTCACTACGGTCACCAAGGCACAGCCGGAAGCGATGGGCGGGGCGTCGCCTTTCGATGGCGATTCACCCTTGGACGACTATTTCCGCCAGTTCTTCGGTGATCAGGGAACACCCATGCCCAGGACGCCGCCGCAGCGCCAGGCGCCGCGGAGCGAGGCCTTGGGCTCCGGCTTCATCGTCAGTGCCGATGGCACCATCGTCACCAACAACCACGTCGTCGATGGCGCCTCTTCGATCAAAGTGACGCTCGACGACGGCACCGAGCTTCCGGCCAAGCTCGTCGGCCACGATGCCAAGAACGATCTCGCCGTGCTCAAGGTCAAGCCCGGCAAGTCCTTGGCGACCATCAAGTGGGGCGATTCCGACAGGCTGATGACCGGCGACCAGGTGCTGGCGATCGGCAATCCGTTCGGCATCGGCACGACGGTCACCGCAGGCATCGTTTCGGCACGCGGCCGCGATCTGCACAGCGGGCCGTTCGACGATTTCATCCAGATCGACGCACCGATCAACCGTGGCAATTCCGGCGGTCCGCTGGTGGATGTGAACGGCAACGTCGTCGGCATCAACACGGCGATCTTTTCGCCCAACGGCGGCAGTGTCGGCGTCGGCTTCGCCATCCCGTCCGACCAGGCGCAGAAAGTGGTCGCCAAGCTGATGAAGGGCGGTTCCATCCAGTATGGCTATCTGGGCGTCCAGATCCAGCCGGTGACGCCTGACGTGGCAAGCGCCATCGGGCTCGATCACGCCGGCGGCGCCCTGGTTTCACAGGTCAATGACGGCTCGCCCGCGGCAAACGCCGGCATCGAGAGCGGCGATGTCATCACCAGCTTCGCCGGACAGGACGTGAAGGACCCCAAGGACCTGTCCCGGGCCGTCGCCGACGTCGCGCCGGGCGCCAGGGAAACACTGGATGTCTGGCGCAAGGGCAAGACCATGCGGATTTCCGTCGATGTCGGGCGCAACAGCGACGAGGCCAAGACGGCGTCGACCGGCGATTCCAGCGCGCCGAGTGCCGGGCAGGGCGCGCGCCTGCCGGCGCTCGGCCTTGGCCTGATGGACATCACGCCCGAAATTCGCCAGCAGATGAACCTCGCCGACAACGAGCATGGCGCGGTGGTCGCCAGCGTCAATCCCGATAGACCGGCGGCTGCCGCCGGCATACAGCCCGGCGATATCATCGTCGCCGTCAACCAGGCTCCGGTGAAGAGCGCCAGGCAAGTGACCCAGGCGATTGCGCAGGCCGGCAAATCGGGCCGCCATTCCGTGCTGCTCCTGGTGGAGCGAGGCGACGCTCAGATCTATGTTGCCGTGCCGTTCGCCAATGGCTGAGACGTATTTGCCGGCGTGAGTGCTGGCGGTGTGGCAGGCCTGTCGATGACGCACCTGCCATTCCATGCGATCAAATGGCGACAGTCTAGCCCGGATATCTCACACAGTTGAAGTGCATCGGGGCTCCGAATCAAGGAAAATGCTTCTGCGACAAAGACTTACCTTGAGCAGAGGTATTCCCCGATGCAAACA
>NZ_JAMYQP010000060.1:0-27375 GCF_040320945.1 Mesorhizobium sp. M0587 | reverse complement strand
TCCATCGCAGTGCTCCCAACCGAATCACAGCACCCAGCGAATCACACCCGAACGTCAATGCAAAATGCCCGAAAATCTCCGTTAACCTGAATTCCCAACCGTGCGGTGAAGCACCTCACGGCTTGCGTTTGTCGCGCTTCCCCTCTATATGCGCGCTCATTCCACACACGGACTTTGGTGTCTGCCGGGAGAAATCCGGCTGAAACCTCCGGTGGCGTTCGAGGACTTCGTCCAGAAATGCCTGTGTCCGTGGAGGCTAACCGGAAAGGAAAATGAGAATGGCTCTGCCTGATTTCAGCATGCGCCAGCTTTTGGAAGCTGGCATTCACTTCGGCCACCAGACCCACCGCTGGAACCCGAAGATGGCGCCTTACATCTATGGCGCCCGCAACAACATCCACATCATCGACCTCTCGCAGACGGTGCCTTTGCTGCACCAGGCGCTGAAGCAGGTTTCCGATACCGTCGCCAAGGGCGGCCGCGTGCTGTTCGTCGGCACCAAGCGCCAGGCGTCGGACATCGTCGCCGACGCGGCCCAGCGTTCGGCCCAGTACTATGTCAATTCGCGTTGGCTCGGCGGCATGCTGACCAACTGGAAGACGATCTCGAACTCGATCCAGCGCCTGCGCAAGCTCGACGAGATGCTGGCCGGCGAGGCCCAGGGCCTGACCAAGAAAGAGCGCCTGAACCTCGACCGCGAGCGCGAGAAGCTCGACAAGGCGCTGGGCGGCATCAAGGACATGGGCTCGACGCCCGACCTGATGTTCGTGATCGACACCAACAAGGAAGCGATCGCCATCCTCGAGGCCAAGCGGCTCGGCATCCCGGTCGTCGCCATCATCGATTCGAACTGCGATCCGGACAAGATCGATTTCCCGATCCCCGGCAATGATGACGCGGCGCGCGCCATCCAGCTGTACTGCGACCTGATCGCCAAGGCGGCAATCGACGGCATCGCTCGCCAGCAGGGCGCGCTCGGCGTCGATGTCGGTGCCTCGGTGGAAGCTCCGGTCGAGCCGGCTCTCGACGAAACTCCGGCGGCGCAAGCTCCGGAAGCGTGATAGCGAAGGCCGGACCACGGCCTTCATCTTTCTCATATTTTGCGCGTTAAACGGACGCACCGTCGAGATTCGATGGTGCGTCGGCGCATTTGAAACAAAGAGGCGACAATGAGCATTTCGGCTGCACAGGTCAAAGAACTCCGCGACTTGACCGGCGCGGGCATGATGGACTGCAAGGCGGCGTTGAACGAGACCAACGGCAACATGCAAGAAGCCGTCGACTGGTTGCGCAAGAAGGGCATTTCCAAGGCCGACAAGAAGGCCGGCCGCACCGCCGCCGAAGGTCTGATCGGTGTCGATTCCGGCGTCCGCGAGGCCGCGGTCGTCGAGGTCAATTCCGAGACCGACTTCGTGGCCCGCAACGGGGCTTTCCAGGAAATCGTCGCCAACGTGGCCAAGGTTGCGCTCGCCTATGGCACGACCGAGGCGGTTGCCGCCGCCAAGTATCCGGGCTCCGACAAGTCGGTTACCGAGGCCATCAAG
Source organism: Mesorhizobium sp. M0587 (assembly GCF_040320945.1). NCBI lineage: Bacteria > Pseudomonadati > Pseudomonadota > Alphaproteobacteria > Hyphomicrobiales > Phyllobacteriaceae > Mesorhizobium > Mesorhizobium sp. M0587. The sequence goes on along the minus strand of NZ_JAMYQP010000060.1, from coordinate 25,831 downwards.
GACGCCGTCGGCACGATCGGCGAGAACCTGGGCTTCCGCCGCTCGGCCAAGCTCACCGTTCCGCACGGGGCGGTCGCCACCTACGTCCACAACGCGGTTGCCGACGGCCTTGGCAAGCTCGGTGTGCTGGTTGCCATCGAGACCACGGGCAACGAGCATGCGGCCAACGCGTTTGCCCGCCAGGTGGCCATGCATGTCGCCGCCACCAACCCGATGGCGCTGACGACCGAAGAGCTCGATCCGGCAGCGGTCGAGCGCGAGAAGGCGATCTTCGCCGACCAGGCGCGCCAGTCGGGCAAACCGGAAGCGATCATCGAGAAGATGGTCGAGGGCCGCTTGCGCAAGTTCTATGAAGAGGTCGTGCTCCTGAAGCAGGCTTTCGTGCTCAATCCCGACATCACTGTCGAGAAGGCGCTGAAGGATGCGGAGAAGGATATCGGCGCTCCGGCCAAGATATCCGCCTATCTGCGCTTCGCGCTGGGCGAAGGCATCGAGAAGGAAGCGACCGATTTTGCGGCGGAAGTCGCGGCGGCGGTCAAGAAGTAAGGTCGCCTTCGGGCGCTCTATCCTTCCGACTGGATTTATCGGCCGGGCGTCCGCAGGGACGCCCGGCCGATTTCGTTTGCGGTATCGATAAAGGCCCTGAGTTTCGGCGCCATCGCCGCCCGCCGCGGAAAGTAGAGGAACAGTCCAGGTTCCTCGATCGCCGTTTGCGGCAGGACCTGGACGAGGCGGCCAGCGGCAAGGTCCGCGCGCACCAGCGGCTCGAAGACATAGGCAAGGCCCAATCCCGCAAGAGCGAGATCGATGGCGGCAAGCGAATCGGTAACGATGGTGGTGCCGCGCGTCTCGACGACGAGATCCTTGCCGTTCTCGCTCAGGTCCCAGCGGTAGAGCGCTCCGGACCGAACCAGCCGGTAACCGATGCAGTTGTGGTTCGCGAGGTCGGCCACATCGCGCGGACGGCCATGCCGTCCGAGATAGGCGGGGGAGGCAACGATCACGGCGTGAAAGGGCGGCGTCAGCCGGACCGTGACCATGTCCTGCGCGATCATCTCACCCAACCGGATGCCGGCGTCGAAACCTTCGCCGACAATGTCGACAAGCCGTTGATCGGTGAACAGCTCCACCGTCACATCGGGATACCGCTCGGCCATTGCTGCGACCACGGGCGTCACCGCCAACGGGATAGCGATGTTGGAAACATTGATCTTGAGCAGGCCAGATGGCTTGCCCTTGATCGCACGGATCCGATCCATCCGCTCGCTAATGTCCTGAAGGGCAGGGGCCGCCGTCTCCACCAGCGCCTTTCCAGCTTCCGTTAGTGAAACGCTGCGCGTCGTGCGCGCGAACAACGGCTGACCGATGCGCTCCTCCACCTGCCGTACGGCATGGCTGACCGCGGAAGGACTCATGCCGAGTTCGGCCGCGGCAAGCGCGAAGCCGCCCCGCCGGGCAACGGCGACCACCACTGGCAGATGGCTAAGAAGATCTCGATCCATTCATGAAGGATATCGCACAGTCCTTGCGAACAACGCAATCTTATCGATGGCTGCGCGCTGGCCCACATTGTCGCCAGCACACGGGCGGTGGGCCGATGCACAAGGAGAAGACACATGAATGCGTTGAAGCACGTCACCTTCGCGGCAGGCATTGCCCTGGCGCCGGTCGATGCCGGGGGCGCCGCGACATTTGAGACACCCGACTGGCAGGCGCTCGCTGACGAGCGTGCCGTCATCCGTATCGCCGACGGCATCGACCGCGCCGTCGACGCACAGGACTGGAAGCTCGCCCGCAGCTATTTCGCGGATCGGGTCACCGCTGATTTCAGCAGCCTGTCGGGACAGCCCGCGGCCAATATCGCCTCCGACGATCTGATCGGTGCCTGGGCCGGGAACCTCAAGGGCAGCAAGACAAGCCTGCATCTGCGCACCAATCATCAGGTCGTTATCGAGGCGGACACGGCGACTGTCCTTTCGAACGGCTATGCCTGGAACCGGATGGAAGGCAATGGCGACCCGCTCTGGGAAGTCTGGGGCACCTACGAGCACCATCTGACGCGTTCCGGCGCCAGCTGGAAGGTGGACGGCTTCACGTTCCGCATGACGCATGAGCGCGGCAATCCGTGGGTCAAGACGACCCCTGGACAGTGACGCCGCGGCGTTCATCACCAATTATCGGGAGACGATCATGACCATGTCCTATTATACGCTCGGCAACAGCGGATTGCGCGTCACGCGCCTGGCACTCGGCACCATGACCTTCGGAACGGAGTGGGGCTGGGGCGCCGAAAAGCAGGCCGCGCGGGAAATGTTCGACGCCTATGTCGAGGCTGGCGGCAATTTCTTCGATACAGCGGACCTCTACACCGGCGGCACTGCCGAAGCCTGGCTTGGTGAATTCATCGCCGAGCGCGGGCTGCGCGACAAGGCGGTAATCGCCAGCAAGTTCGCCATGAACATGCAGCCCGGCAATCCGAATGCGGGCGGCAACGGCCGCAAGAACATCATGCGGGCGGTCGATGCGTCGCTGAAGCGCTTGGGCACCGACTATATCGACCTCTATCTCTTGCATATCTGGGATAGGCTGACGCCGGCCGAAGAGGTCATGCGCACGCTCGATGACCTGGTGCGGATGGGCAAGGTGCGTCATGTCGGCCTGTCCGACGTGCCGGCATGGTATGCGGGACGGGCGCAGGCGATCGCCGAGCTGCGCGGCTACGAGCCGGTCTCGGCTTTGCAGCTCGAATATTCGTTGGCCGAGCGCGCGATCGAGCACGAGTTCGTGCCTTTCGGCACGCGCCATGGCGCCGGCATCATGGTCTGGAGCCCGTTGGCCAGTGGTTTGCTCAGCGGCAAATATCGACCAACGCAGACAGGAAATGCCGGGCGGCTCGACGGCTTCCGCAACTCGACGCATCCGGGATTCCAGAAGTTCACGCAGCGCAATTGGGCTATCGTGGCCGAACTTGAGAAGGTCGCATCGGATCTTGCCCGCAGCATGCCCCAGGTTGCGCTCAACTGGGTGGCGACACAGCCGGGCGTCGCTACCGTCATCCTTGGAGCGACGACACCAGCCCAGATGCGGGACAATCTTGGTGCGCTGGATTTCGAGATCCCCGCCGCGCTTCGCGAACGGCTGGATCTTGTCAGCAGCATTCCGGCACCATTTCCCTATTCACATTTCGGATCGGAGATACAAGCGCGCGTCACCGGCGGCGCGGTAACCGGCGACAAGCCCTCCGGCTATACGTCGCCGGTGCTTGTCGAGGGCGAATCCGCCAGCGTGTCCACAAGCTGACCAATCCGGGAATTTCCTGCACGGGCGCCGCGTGACATCGCGGCGCCCTTCGTGTATCGGAACCCAGTGTTTTTGGGACGGCGCGTTACGAATGCCGGCCAGGATGCGCCACGCAAAATGACGAGGACCAGATGACGGTGAAGCCCCTCTACCGACGTGTCTTGTTGAAAGCGTCGGGCGAAGCGTTGATGGGCGAACAGCATTTCGGCATCGACGTTTCGGTGGTGGATCGCATCGCCGCCGACATCGCCGAAGCCCGCGCATTGGGCATCGAGGTTGGCGTCGTCATCGGCGGCGGAAATATCTTTCGTGGCGTGGCCGTTGCCTCCAAGGGCGGTGACCGCGTCACCGGCGACCACATGGGCATGCTTGCCACGGTCATCAACTCGCTGGCACTGCGCACATCGCTGAACAAGATCGGCGTCGACGCCGTGGTGCTTTCGGCGATTGCCATGCCCGAGCTTTGCGAGAGCTTTTCGCAGCGCCAGGCGACGGCCTACATGAACCAGGGCAAGGTCGTGATCTTTGCCGGCGGCACCGGCAATCCGTTCTTCACCACCGATTCGGCGGCGGCGCTTCGCGCGGCCGAGATCGGTGCCGACGCGCTGTTCAAGGGCACCCAGGTCGATGGCGTCTATTCGGCCGACCCGAAAAAGGACCCGCATGCGACACGTTTCGAGCGCATCAGCCACGCCGAAGTCATAAATCGCGGTCTTTCCATCATGGATACGGCAGCGATTGCACTTGCGCGCGAAAATAACATTCCGATAATCGTCTATTCGATCCACGAAAAGGGTGGTTTCGGCGATATTCTAAGGGGCGGCGGCCGCTGCACGGTCGTCGCTGACGATTGAGCCGGGGCCTGGTCCCGAAAACGGGAAAACCGGCTTTCGAAAACCAGGCTCGAACGTGGGGCGGCGCCCTGAAGCAGTGAACCCGCGTCAGACGGGTCGAGGAGACTAAGATGAGTGGTGAGTACGACGATCTCAAACGGCGCATGGACGGGGCGATCGCGGCGTTCAAGCACGATCTAGCTTCGCTGCGGACCGGTCGCGCCTCCAGCAATCTGCTCGACGCGATCCAGGTGCAGGCCTATGGCACCTCCATGCCGATCAACCAGGTGGCCAATGTCTCGGTGCCGGAGCCGCGGATGATTTCGGTGTCGGTCTGGGACAAGTCCATGGTCGGCGCGGTCGACCGCGCCATCCGTGAATCCAATCTCGGCTTCAACCCGATCGTCGATGGCACCAATCTCAGAATTCCGCTGCCTGAACTCAACGAGCAACGCCGCAAGGAACTGGTCAAGATCTCGCACGGCTACGCCGAGAACGCCCGCATCGCCGCGCGCCATGTGCGCCGCGACGGCATGGACTTCCTGAAAAAGGCGGAGAAGGACGGAGACATCAGCGAGGACGATCAGCGCAAGCGTTCGGACCAGGTCCAGAAGCTCACCGACGAGACGATCAGCACCATCGACCATCTGCTTTCCGAAAAGGAAGCCGAAATCATGCAGGTTTAGGGTTGGCCATAGGCCGATCCGAAAGCGAGATCATGGCAACGCCCGCGCATGTCGCGATCATCATGGATGGAAACGGACGCTGGGCCAAGGCGCGCGGCCTGCCGAGGCTTGCCGGTCATCGGGCTGGGGTCGAGGCGCTGCGCAAGACGGTGCGCGCGGCACCCGGCCTCGGCATTTCCTTCCTGACCGTCTATGCCTTCTCGTCGGAAAACTGGTCGCGGCCGAAGTCCGAAGTCAGCGACCTGATGGGGCTGTTGAAGCTGTTCATCCGCCGCGATCTTGCCGAACTGCACCAGAGCGGCGTGCGCGTCAGGATCATCGGCGACAGGGCAGGGCTGCAGCCCGATATCAGAGGACTGCTCGACGAGGCCGAATCGCTGACATCGGGCAATGAAGCACTGACGCTGGTGATCGCCTTCAACTATGGCGGACGCGACGAGATCGTGCGCACGGCGCGCAAGCTTGCCTCGGCCGTGGCGCGTGGCGAGCTCGACAGCGAGGCGATATCAGCCGAAAGCTTTGCCGGCGCTCTCGACACTCAGGGCATTCCCGATCCGGAACTGGTCATACGCACCAGCGGCGAGCTTCGGCTTTCCAACTTCCTGCTGTGGCAAGCTGCCTATAGCGAGCTCGTCTTCCTGCCTTGCTACTGGCCGGACTTCAGCCGTGAGCACCTTGCCGAGGCTTTGCGCGAATTTGCCGGCCGCGAACGCCGCTTCGGCGGATTGGACCCGCAAGACGTCGCTTCGCGGCCGGCAGCGGGATGAGCAATCTCCAACTTCGCGTCGTTTCCGCGGTGGTGCTCGCCGTCGTCGCCCTTGGCCTGACCTGGCTCGGCGGTCTGCCCTTCCGATTGCTGTGCGCCGTCATGTCGGCGGTGATCTTTTATGAGTGGACACGCATGTCGCGTCCGGCCGGGGTCCCGGGCCTCGGTTTCCTGCCGGAAGCGCTGGCCGTGGTCTTCATCGGCGCCTTGATCGCCGGCCTTTCGGCATCCTGGCTGCTGCCGCTTGTCGTGATTCTGGTCGCCACAACGGCGATTGCCGCCATGGTCCGCAGGACCGGGCAATGGGACGCCAGCGGTCTTGCCTATGCCAGTGTGTCCGGTCTGTCGCTCGCCCTGCTGCGGGACGGCGACCATTCGGGCCTCGTCGCCATCCTGTTCCTGTTCGCTGTGGTGTGGGCAACCGACATTTTCGCCTATTTCGTTGGACGTGCCGTCGGCGGTCCGAAACTGGCGCCGTCGATTTCGCCCGGGAAGACGCGCAGCGGCGCGCTTGGCGGTGCCGTTGGCGGCGTCGTCGCGGGGCTCGTCCTGGCCGCCATTGCCGGTTCCGGCAATCTGGCGCTGCTCGGCCTTGTGGCGCTCGTGCTGTCGATTGTCGCCCAGGCCGGCGACCTGTTCGAATCATGGGTGAAGCGCCGGCACGACCGCAAAGATTCGGGCGCGATCATTCCTGGCCATGGCGGCGTCATGGACCGTGTCGATGGGCTTGTCGCGGCGGCTTTCGCCCTATACGTCATCGGCTGGATTTTGGCGGGCGCCGATCACCCGGCACATGGGCTGTTTCCTGTTTGAGTCGTGGCATTTCAGGGCGCCGAGGCGCTGCGCGCCTTGGATTCGCCCGGATTGATGTCACAGTCACGGCGCTATCCCTGCGCCGTGGAAGGATTTGAGGTTTGTCTTGAACGAGATTCTTCACGCGCTTTTCAGCACAGAAGGCTTTGTCCTCGGCACGCTCGTGCCTTTCCTCTTTGTGCTTACCGTGGTCGTATTCGTCCACGAAATGGGCCATTATCTCGTTGGCCGCTGGTGCGGCATAGGCGTGAAGGCCTTCTCGATCGGCTTCGGCCCCGAACTTTACGGCTTCAACGACCGCCACGGTACGCGCTGGAAGCTTTGTGCCATACCGCTTGGCGGCTACGTCAAATTCGTCGGCGACATGAACGCCACCTCCAGCCAGCCCAGTTCGGAAGAACTCGAGACACTGACCGACGAGGAGCGCAAGGTCGCCTTCCATACGCAACCGATCTGGAAGCGCGCGGCGACGGTGGTGGCCGGGCCGCTGTTCAATTTCCTGCTGACGATCGTCGTCTTCGCTGTGCTGTTTTCGGCCTATGGCCGTTACGTGGCGGAGCCGATGGTGGCGGAAGTCACCGCCGACAGTCCGGCGGCGAAGGCCGGCATCCTGCCCGGCGACCGATTCGTCAGCGTCGACGGCAGCAAGGTCCTGACCTTCGGCGATGTCCAGCGGCTGGTTTCAGGCCGCGGCGGCGATACCATCACCTTCGTCATGCTGCGTGACGGCAAGGAAGTCACGGTGACCGCGACGCCGCGCCTGATGGAGCAGGAGGACGCACTCGGCAACAAGGTCAAGGTCGCCGTGATCGGTGTCGTCAACAACAAGGAACTCGGCCAGCCCCGTCTCATCACCTACACTCCTGTGGGGGCGGTTGCGGCGGCGGTCGAGGAAACCGGGCACGTCATCCAGCGCACCGGACAGTTTCTGCAGCGTTTCGTTGTCGGTCGTGAGGACAAATGCCAGCTGGGCGGTCCGGTCAAGATCGCCGACATGGCCGGCAGGGCGGCGAAACTCGGATTCGAATGGCTGGTGCAGCTCGTTGCGCTGCTGTCCGTAGGGATCGGTATTCTGAACCTTTTGCCGATTCCCCCCCTCGACGGCGGTCATCTGTTGTTCTACGGGGTTGAGGCCGTCATCCGCCGGCCGGTGTCGGAACGGATGATGGAAATGGCCTATCGGGCCGGTTTGCTTCTGGTGCTGTGCTTCATGGGGTTCGTTTTCTGGAACGATCTGTTTGGATGCTGAAATCATGAAGAAATTTGGCTTTGGCATGGTCGATGTTGAGACGCCGTTTACCATGCACGGGGATATGAGTGACGCGAAAGCCACGCACCAGGGTTAAGTAAATACAAATTAACCAGAAGCCTTGCGTGTAGGGAAAATCCGGTTAATACGGTACGGGAAATTACCGCACGTCCGGTTTTCTCGCCGTGGGGACTACGAGAAAAGGTTATTAAGCCCGATGAAGGCAGCATCCAAGTTTCTGAGCGCCGCTTCTGCGGTGGCTATGTCCGCCGCTCTGGTCGTACCAGGCGCGCTCGCAGTGCAGTTCGTTGCCACATCGGCGGCCGAGGCCGCTGTCGTCAGCAGGGTGGAAGTGAGCGGCAACCAGCGTGTCGACGCCGATACCATCCGCAACTACATCACCATCAAGCCGGGCAAGGCTTTCTCCAGTTCCGACGTCGACAGCGCGGTCAAAGCGCTGTTCGGCACCGGCCTGTTTTCGGATGTGCAGATCAACCAGGTCGGCTCGACGCTGGTGGTCAAGGTTGCCGAATACAAGGTCGTCAACCAGGTGTTGTTCCAGGGCAACAAGAAGCTCAAGGACAATGCGCTTGCGGCCGCGGTGCAATTGAAGCCGCGTGGCACGTTCTCGCAGGCGACGCTCGATGCCGACGTCGAGGCGGTCAAGGCCGCTTACAGGCGCATTGGCCGGGACGATGCCGGCGTGACCACCCAGATCATGGAACTCGGCGACAACCGCGTGAACGTGGTGTTCCAGGTCAATGAAGGCGATCGCACGCAGATCGCGGCGATCAATTTTGTCGGCAACAGCGCCTATTCGAGCCGCCGCCTGTCCGATGTGATCACGACCAAGCGGTCGTCCTGGGTTTCGTTCATCCTGCGTGACGACGTCTATGACGACGACAAGCTGCGCGCGGATCAGGAACTGCTGCGCCGCTTCTACTACAATCACGGCTACGCCGATTTCCAGGTCGTCTCGGCTGTCGGCGAACTCGACAATGCGACGAACAAGTACACGGTCACCATCACCGTCCAGGAAGGCGAGCGTTACACGTTTGGCGACATCAGCGTCGAAAGCACGATCCCGGAAGTCGACGGCAAGTCGCTGGAATCTGTGATCGAGACCCACAAGGGCGACGTCTACAACGCCAAGAATGTCGAAGACAGCATCATCGCACTCACCGAGAAGGTGGCCGGTTCAGGCTATGCCTTCGCACAGGTGACGCCACGCGGCGATCGCAATTTCGAGAACCACACGATTTCGGTGGTCTATACCATCGACCAGGGCACCAAGGCCTATGTCGAGCGCATCGAAATCCGCGGCAACGACCGCACGCGCGACTACGTCATTCGCCGTGAGTTCGATGTCAGCGAAGGCGACGCGTTCAACCAGGTGCTCATACAGCGCGCGAAGAAACGCCTGGAAGACCTCAATTACTTTGATAAAGTCGAAGTCTCGACAGTGCCCGGCTCGCAGCCGGACCAGGTCGTGCTGGTGGTCGACGTGGTCGAGAAGTCGACCGGTGAGTTCTCGGTCGGCGCCGGTTATTCGACCGGTGGCGATACGGCCGGTCCGTCCGTCGAAGGATCGATCACCGAACGCAACTTCCTCGGCCGCGGCCAGTTCATCAAGCTGTCGGCAGGCGGCGGCAAGAAATCACGCGACTACAGCATTTCGTTTACGGAGCCTTATTTCCTAGGGCGGCGCATCGCCGCCGGTTTCGACATTTTCAAGGCGACGCGTGAATACGACAACTACGACAGCGATACCATTGGTGCGACGGTGCGCTTCGGCCTGCCGATTACCAACAGCATCACGACCCAGCTGGCCTACAACATTTCGCAAGAGAAATATAAGCTGGATGATGATTGCGATACCAATGACGACGGAATTCCCGATGGTGGTTGCAATGTTTCCAACGCCATCTTGGATGGCATAGATCAGAGCCCATGGATCAAGTCGTCGGTCAGCTTGGGGCTGGTCTACAACACAATCGACGACATGAAGAACCCGCATGAGGGTATCTATGCCAACACGACGGTGGAAGCTGCCGGTCTCGGTGGTGACGCCAAGTTCGTGAAGGTCACCGCGCGCGGCAGTATCTATCAGACTCTGTCGGAGCAGCTCGATCTGGTCGGACTCATTTCAGGCGGCGCTGGTCATGTGATGGGCTACGGAGAAGGCGATCTTCGGGTGTTCGACCACTTCCAGAGCACCGATCGGATGATCCGCGGCTTCGCTTATGGCGGTATCGGGCCGGTCGACAACGACGGTGCGGGCGACCATCTCGGCGGCACGACCTATTTCAATGCGTCGGCGGAAGCCCAATTCCCGCTGCCGGTTGTCCCAGAAAGCTTCGGCCTGCGCGGCGCTGTGTTTGCCGATGCTGCAACGCTTTATGGCAGCAAGGTTGCCAGTGGGTTGGTCGATCCAAATTCCACTGACATGAAATTGCGCGCCTCGGTCGGTATCGGCTTGATGTGGGCCTCGCCGTTCGGCCCGATCCGTATCGACTATGCGGTCCCGGTCAAGAAGGAAGCGACCGACGACGTGCAGGAATTTAACTTCGGCATATCGACCCGCTTCTGATCGGCGGGCAACGATGCTCCCGGGTCTTCAAAGGTCCGGGAGAAATGTTCCGATCTAGCTGGATATAGCTTCTGGAATGACCGATCCGGTGTTCTTCGCGCCATCACGCCGGTACACGGCGGGCGAAGTCGCGACTCTGACCGGCTCGGTGCTTGTCGATTCCGGCCACTCCGATATTTCGATCGGCGCGCTGGCGCCGGCCAGCGAGGGTGGCGAGAATGCCCTCGTCTTCGTTGACGGCAAACGCAATTCCTTGCTGATGCCGTCGCTGCGGGCTGCCGCGGTGCTGTGCCCGGTTGAATTCGCCGGCAAGGCGCCAGCCGGCGTTGCCGTTCTGACCCACCCGCGTCCGCAGCAGGCTTTCGCGCTGGTCGGGCGCCTGCTGTTTCCGACAGCCGCCACGCCGGGACCGATGACCGGTGAAACCGGTGTTTCGCCGCACGCCCATATCGATCCGACAGCCTATGTCGAGGCAGGCGCGGTCATCGAGGCTGGTGTGGTCATTGGCCCGGGTGCCTCCGTCGGCAGCGGTACCGTCATCGCGCCCAACGCCGTCATCGGACAATCCTGCCAGATCGGCCGCGACGGCTATGTCGGGCCCGGCGCCAGCATCCAGTATGCCTTGATCGGTAACCGCGTGATCATCCATGGCGGCGCCAGGATAGGCCAGGATGGTTTTGGTTTCGTCGGCGGCGCCAAGGGACCTGAACGCGTTCCCCAGATCGGACGTGTCGTCATTCAGGATGATGTCGAGATCGGCTCGAACACGACGGTCGATCGTGGCGCCATGTCCGATACGATCATCGGCCAGGGCACCAAAATCGACAATCTCGTGCAGATCGCCCACAACGTCCGCATTGGCCGCAATTGCATTATTGCCGGGCTTTCGGGTATTTCCGGTTCCGTGGTCGTGGGCGACAACGTCACCATGGGCGGCGGCGTCGGGCTTGCGGATCACCTGACCATCGGGTCCGGGGCCAAGCTTGCCGCCAGAAGTGGTTTTATGAGCAATGTCCCTGCGGGCGAGATCTGGGGCGGATATCCGGCGCAGCCGATGGCGGAAGCCATGCGGGAGATAGCCATGTTGCGAACGATGGCCAGGGCACGCAAGCAGGGCAAGGGAAATGGCTGATATGGTGGCGGCGACAACGCTGGAAGCGGTCGACATAATGGGGCTGATGAAGCTCCTGCCGCACCGCTATCCATTCCTGATGATCGACCGCATCGTCGACATCGATGGCGACGAGTCCGCCATCGGCATCAAGAACGTGACCATAAACGAGCCGCATTTTCAGGGTCATTTTCCCGAGCAGCCGGTCATGCCGGGCGTGCTGATCGTCGAGGCGATGGCGCAGACGGCCGGCGCGATTTGCATCCGCAGCCTGGGCACCGAGAAGCCGTCGCTGGTCTACTTCCTGACCATCGACAACGCCAAATTTCGAAAACCGGTCGTTCCTGGCGACCAGCTGAAGATCCACGTCAAGAAAATCAAAAAGCGCGGCAACCTGCTGAAATTCGCCTGCGAAGCCTTGGTCGACGGCACCAAGGCGGCCGAGGCCGAGATTTCAGCCATGATGGTCACCGGCGACTGACGATCGAGTGCTTATGAAAATCCAGACTTCCATCCATCCTTCCTCCGTCGTGGAAGAAGGCGCTCAAATCGGCCAAGGTGTTCGTGTAGGACCGTTCTGCCATATCGGCGCAGATGTCGTGATCGGCGATGGCGTCGAACTGGTCAGCCATGTCTCGGTGATCGGCGCGACCACCATCGGGGCGTCGACAAAGGTCTATCCGATGACGACGCTGGGAGCACCGCCGCAGAACACCAAGCACAAGGGCGGCCGCACCACGCTGGTCATCGGCGCCAACTGCACGATCCGCGAAGGTGTCACCATGCATCTCGGCACGGATTCCAGCCGTGGCGAGACGAAGGTCGGCGACAACGGCAATTTCCTTGCCTACGCCCATATCGCGCATGATTGCGTCGTCGGCGACAACGCAACCTTTGCCAATGGGGCAACGCTGGGCGGCCACTGCGAGGTCGGCAACAATGTCTATATTGGCGGGCTGACCGCCGTCCATCAGTTCGTGCGCATCGGCGACAATGCATTCCTGGGCGGTTGCTCGGCGATCGTGGGCGACGTCATCCCCTATGCCATTGCCGTTGGCAACCGCGCCAGCCTGCGCGGCCTCAACATCATCGGGCTGAAGCGGTCTGGCCTGCCGAAATCCGAAATCCATTTGCTGCGCAAGGCTTACAAGGCGATCTTCGATCGCTCCCGCACCGTCGGTGAGAACATCGAACTGGCCAAGGCCGAGTTCGCCTCGTCTCCGACCGCCATGAAGATCATCGATTTCATCACCAGTCGGGGCAAGCGCCACTATGCTGTGCCATCGCTCAAGGGCGGCGATGGCGACGACGCCGATGACGAAGGCTGAGGCCACCGCGACTGGTCTCGATCTCCCGCCTGATGCCAAGGTCGGCATCATCGCCGGCGGCGGCAGTCTTCCGGTCGAGGTCGCACGGGGATTGGCCCTGCACGGGTATCGCCCCTTCATTCTTTTGATGGAAGGTGAGGCCGACCGCCAGCAGGACCTGCGCGGATACGAGCACGACAGTCTGGAACTGGAGCAGATCGGCTCGCTGGTGGCGACGCTGAAACGCCACGGCGTCACCCATCTGGTCCTTGCGGGCGAGATCAAGCGCAGGCCGCGGTTGGCCCACATCCGCCCAAGTCTTGGCCTGCTGGCGATCGTGCCGTCGGTAATCATGGCGCTGGCGCGTGGCGATGACGGACTGCTGAAGGTCCTGACGCGCGGTCTGGAGAAGCGCGGCATAAAAGTGGTCGGCGCGCATGAGGTCGTTCCCGAACTGGCCGCCGGCGAGGGCACGTTGACGTCAGTTGCGCCGAGGCAATCGGATTGGCGCGATATCGAGGCCGCCAGGCAGGCCGCCAAGGCGATCGGCGCGCTGGACATTGGCCAGGCAGCGATTGCGATCGGCGGGCGCGCCATCGCGCTCGAAGGCATCGAAGGCACGGCGAGCTTGCTTGAAAGAACACGGGATCTGCGCGGCCATGGCAGGCTTGCCGGAAAGACGCGTGGCGTTCTCGTCAAATGCGCGAAGCCAGGTCAGGAATTACGCGCCGATCTCCCCTCGATCGGACCACAGACCGTGGAAGCCGCACATGCCGCCGGGCTTGCCGGCATTGCCGTGGAAGCGGGCCGCTCGCTTATCCTCGAGGGCCCGGCGACGCTTGATCGCGCCAACGCGCTCGGCATCTTTATCGTCGGACTGCCCATCACGGAGCCGGCTGATGGCCGCTGACAAGCCGCTCAAGATCGCCATCGTCGCAGGCGAAGAATCCGGGGATGTGCTCGGCGCCGACATCGTGCTTTCGCTTGAGCAGGCAACTGGCCGCAAGGTGCAGCTTGTCGGCCTCGGCGGCCGCCACCTGCAGGCGCTGGGGCTGGTTTCGCCATTCGATGCCGGAGAGATCGCGCTGATGGGCTTCAGCGCCATCCTGCGCGACCTGCCGCGCCTGATACGGCGGATCGGTCAGTTGGCCAAAAGCATCGCGGACGAGAAGCCCGACTGCCTCGTTACCATCGACAGCCCGGATTTTTCGCTGCGCGTCGCCAGGAAGGTGCGTGCGGCCAATCCGTCCATCCCAATCATCCACTATGTCTGCCCGAGCGTCTGGGCGTGGCGGCCGGGCAGGGCGGTGGCGATGAAACCCTATGTCGACCATATTCTCTGCATTCTGCCGTTCGAGGTGAAGGAACTCGAACGGCTGGGCGGCCCGCCCGGTACCTATGTCGGGCACCGGCTTGCCCATGATGCGGGCGTTCTGGTGGCGGCGAAGGCGCAGGATCTTCCGCGCGATCTCACCGCGGACCGCGTAAAGACATTGCTCGTCCTGCCCGGCTCGCGGCGCGGCGAAGTGCGGCGGCTGCTCGAGCCATTCGGCGAGACGGTATCGATGCTGCGCGCACGGGGCCATCGCCTGCGGCTGCTTTTGCCGACGGTGCCGCATGTCGCCGATCTCATCAAATCCTCGGTCAACCGTTGGGATGAGCAGCCCGAGATCATCGTCGATCCCCAGCGCAAATGGCAGGCGTTCGGCAAGGCCGATGCCGCGCTGATCGCATCCGGGACGGTATCGCTGGAACTGGCGCTGGCTGGCGTGCCGATGGTTTCCTGCTACAGGCTCGATCCCGTCGCCCGCGTCGTGGCGCCTTATCTGCTGTCCGTCTGGTCCGCCCTGCTGCCCAATTTGATCGCGGACCGTGCGCTGGTTCCTGAATTCTACAACGAGTATGTCAAGCCGAACAATCTGGCCCGCCAGCTGGAAGCATTGTGGGCCGACAGCGGCATGCGCGCCTGGCAGAAAAGCGGATTTGCCGAGATCAGGCGTCGCATGGCGACGGACAAGCCGTCCGGCGAGATCGCGGCGCAGGTGTTGATGCGGTACGTCAAGAGGGCGAGTAGCGAGTAGCGAGTAGCGAGTAGCGAGTAGCGAGTAGGAAGGATGCGTCGTCGATCGGCTCCCTCGCAACTCCCTATTCGCTATTTCCTACTCGCTATTTACGCGTCCCATTCACCGCTTGGCGATCGGCACGTAGTCGCGCTCCGGCGCTCCGGTGTAGAGCTGGCGCGGGCGGCCGATCTTCTGGCGCGGATCCTCGATCATTTCCTTCCACTGCGCGATCCAGCCGACGGTGCGGGCGACCGCGAACAGCACGGTGAACATGGTGGTGGGGAAACCCAGCGCCTTCAGCGTGATGCCGGAATAGAAGTCGACGTTCGGATAGAGTTTCTTTTCAATGAAATAGGGATCGGTCAGCGCGATCTTTTCCAGTTCCATGGCGATGTCGAGCAGCGGATCGTCCTTTATGCCGAGCTCGCCCAGCACTTCGTGCGCCGTCTTCTGCATGATCTTGGCGCGCGGATCGTAATTCTTGTAGACGCGGTGGCCGAAGCCCATGAGCCGGAACGGATCGTTCTTGTCCTTGGCGCGGGCGATGAACTCCGGGATATGATCGACATGGCCGATCTCGCCCAGCATGTTGAGCGCCGCTTCATTGGCGCCGCCGTGGGCCGGGCCCCACAGGCAAGCGATGCCGGCGGCGATGCAGGCGAACGGGTTGGCGCCCGACGAACCGGCGAGGCGAACGGTCGAGGTCGAGGCGTTCTGCTCGTGGTCGGCATGCAGGATGAAGATGCGCTCCATGGCGCGCGCCAGCACCGGGTTGATCTTGTATTCCTCGCACGGCACGGCGAAGCACATATGCAGGAAGTTTGCCGCGAAGTTCAGCTCGTTCTTCGGGTAAATGAAGGGCTGGCCGATGTGGTATTTGTAAGCCATGGCCGCGATGGTCGGCATCTTGGCGATCAGTCGCATGGAAGCCACCATGCGTTGGTACGGATCGGAAATATCAGTGGAGTCGTGATAGAAGGCCGACAGCGCGCCCACCACGCCACACATCACCGCCATCGGGTGCGCGTCGCGGCGGAAGCCGGTGAAAAAGCGCGACATCTGTTCGTGCACCATGGTGTGGCGTGTCACGCGGTAATCGAAATCATCCTTCTGCGCCTTGGTCGGCAATTCGCCGTAGAGCAGCAGATAGCAGACCTCGAGGAAGTCGCCGTGTTCGGCCAACTGGTCGATCGGATAGCCGCGGTGCAGGAGAATGCCGGCGTCGCCGTCGATGAAGGTGATCTCGGACTCGCAGCTCGCGGTCGAGGTGAAGCCGGGATCGTATGTGAAGGCGCCAGTGGTGGTGTAGAGCGTGGCGATGTCGATGACATCGGGCCCGACAGAGCCGCTTCGCACCTTGAATTCATGAGTCTTGCCGCCGAATTCCAGCTTTGCCGTGGCCTCTTGGGTTTTGCCGCCAAATTCCAGTTTTGTCGCAGCTTCGGTCATTGCAAACTCCTTTTTGTTTCCTCATGCCGGCAAAGGCAAATTGTGCAAGCGACACGTCGAAATCACCGCAATGCCGCTTATTCGCCACCGCATTTCAGGAGGTGCGTGCCAGATTGGGCCAAGGCCTAATGTTGCACTGCGAAACCCGCCTTTCAATGCCAATCTTCTTGGTCCAGTTTGCTCCTAATCGATTTGATCTTCTATGCGCGCGAGGCTTTCCTCGCGCCCGAGGACGGCAAGCACGTCGAACACGCCCGGCGAAGTGCTCTTGCCGGTCAGGGCGGCGCGCAAAGGCTGGGCCACGGCGCCCAGTTTGTAGCCGCCGGCCACTGCGTAGTCGCGGATGGCGGCCTCCGCCGCGGCGGCGGTCCAGTCGCCTGACAGCGCGTTCAAAGCTTCGTGAGCGCCGCGCAGGATCTTGCGGGCATCGGCGTTGAGCAAAAGCGCCGCCTTGTCGTCGACCGGCAGCGGCCGCGCCGCAAACAGGAAGGCTGCGCCGTCGACGAGCTCGACCAGCGTCTTGGCGCGCTCCTTCAGGCCCGGCATTGCGGCCAGCAGCTGCGCCTTGTTGCGGTCGTCGAGGCGCGCGGCCATCGCCGGGCCGCCTTCGAGATAGGGCAGGGTGGCGATGAAGATGTCGAACAGCTCGGCATCATCCATGCGGCGCATATGGACGCCGTTCAACGCCTCCAGCTTGGCGAAGTCAAAGCGGGCCGCGCCCTTGTTGACGTCGCCGATATCGAACCAGGAGATCATGTCCTTGATCGACATGATCTCGTCGTCGCCATGGCTCCAGCCAAGGCGCGCCAGATAGTTGAGCAACGCCTCCGGCAGATAGCCCATGGCGCGATAGGCCTCGACGCCGAGCGCGCCGTGCCGCTTCGACAACTTGGCGCCGTCGGCACCATGGATCAGCGGAATATGCGACATCGAAGGCACGTCCCAGCCCATGGCGTCGTAGATGACCGTCTGGCGAGCGGCATTGGTCAGGTGGTCGTCGCCCCGGATGATATGCGTGACGCCCATGTCGTGGTCGTCGACGACGACGGCATGCATGTAGGTCGGGTTGCCGTCCGAGCGCAGGATGATGAAGTCGTCGAGATCCTTGTTGGGAAAGCGTACCTCGCCCTGGACGCGGTCGTGCACCACCGTCTCGCCTTCCGTGGGCGCCTTAATGCGAATTGCGCCCTTGGCGCCGGCAGGCGCTTCCGACGGATCGCGGTCGCGCCAGCGGCCATCATAGCGCGGCGGCAGGCCCTTGGCCCGCGCTGCCTCGCGCATCGCCTCCAGCTCGGCGGGCGTCGCATAGCAATAATAGGCCTTGCCCATGCGCACCAGCTCCTCGGCCACTTCGCGATGGCGCGGCGCGCGCTCGAACTGTGACACAGGCTCGCCGTCCCAGCTAAGGCCAAGCCAGGAAAGCCCGTCGAGAATGGCCGTGGTCGCAGCCTCGGTCGAACGCTCCCTGTCGGTGTCCTCGATGCGCAGCAGCATCGTGCCGCCGGTGTGCTTCGCGTACAGCCAGTTGAACAGCGCCGTGCGCGCGCCTCCAATGTGGAGGTAGCCGGTGGGCGAAGGGGCAAAACGGGTGACGACCTTGTCGGACATGGAGCTCTCGGAAACCATCTGAAGCGGGGTGCGGTGCGCGGGCTTTCGCGCGTTGCGCGTTCATGTAGCATAGGGTGTCGAGGGCGCAAGGGGCAGACCCGATGGCTGGACGAGGCTGGAGCTCGGATCAGGGCGAGGATGCTGTTGCCGGCGTCAGCGAACGGTCCCTGTTTGCAACGCCCCAGCCTGTTCCGCTGCCGTCGTTATCGCCGCTCGTGCAGGCTCCCGGCAGGCAACCGTTGCCGGTGGATATCCCAGCGCCAATTCCGCCCACGGACGCCGGAAGGATTGTGCGCGTGCGCCGGCGGATCGGCCGGGTTTCACTGCCGCGCCTGCGCCGCGGCATTGCAACGGCGGCGGCTCTGGAACTCGACCGCGGCATAGGTTTCCTATTGGTGCCGGTCTGTCTGGCGAGCGGAGCGATCGGCTATTTTTCGCTCGCGGCGGAGCCTGACCTTGCGAAACTTGTGGCGCTGGTCATGCTGACGGGGCTCCTAGCTCTGGTCTCGCGTTCCTGGCCCAAAACTCACCTGTGCCTCATGGCGGCGTTCCTGTGCGCGGCTGGCTTGCTTGCCGCGAAGGTCGAGACGTGGCGGACCGCGACCCGGATGCTGGGCTCCGAAATCTCGACGCAAGTGACAGGCCGTGTCGTTTCGGTCGACCGGATGGAGACTGGCCGCATCCGATTGACCATCGACGTGATGTCGACCGCCCGGCCGATACTGCGCTATGCGCCGGAGCGCGTCCGGCTGTCGGCACGCAAGATACCGGCCGAACTGACCGCCGGTTCCCTGGTCACCGGCTATGCCAAGCTGCTTCCGCCGACAGGCCCGGTGCGGCCGGACAGCTACGACTTCTCCTTCGACAGCTATTTCGCGGGCATCGGCGGCAGCGGGTTCTTTCTCGGCAATCCAAAAATCGTCGCCACAGGTGACGATGGCATGCCGCTGTCGGCCCGCCTTTCCTCGGCGGTGGAAACCGCCCGCGAAGGCATCGCCGATCACATCAGGGACATTGTCGGCGGTGCCGAAGGCGAGATCGCCGCGGCGCTGATCGTCGGCGTGCGCGCCGGCATTCCTGACGAAATCAACGAAGCGATGCGCCGTACTGGCATCTATCACATCATCTCCATTTCCGGACTGCACATGGCGCTGGTCGCAGGCACCATCATGGGCCTGCTGCGCGGCGTCTTTGCCCTGTTCCCGGATTTTTCAGCGCGTCGGCCGGTCAAGAAATACGCCGCCGTGGCGGCACTTTGCTCGATTGCCGCCTATCTTGTCATCTCGGGCGTCGTCGTTGCCGCCGAGCGCAGCTTCATCATGCTGGCGGTGATGCTGATCGCGGTGCTGTTCGATCGGGCGGCGCTGACCATGCGCAACCTGGCGATCTCGGCGATCGCCGTCATCGTGGTGTCGCCGCATGAAGTGGTCGGCCCGAGTTTCCAGATGTCTTTCGCCGCGACCGCCGCGCTGGTCGGCGCCTATGCCGGCTGGGCGGATCACCGTGCGGGAAAGACCAGACCGCCACCGCCGAAGCGATCCCTGCCGGGTTTCCTGACGCGAAAACTCCTGCTGGCGACCGGCGGACTTGCCATGACGTCGATCATCGCCGGCGGCGCCACGGCACTTTTCGCCATCTGGCATTTTCAGCGCGTGTCGCCGCTCAGCCTGTTCGCCAATCTGGCCATCATGCCGATCGTGACGCTCGTGATGTTCCTGGCCGTTGCCAGTGCACTGTTGATGCCGTTCGGGCTGGATGGGCCGTCCCTTTACCTGATGGGCAAGGGGTTGACTGTCATGATCGCCATATCAAGCTGGATTTCCGAGCGTTCGCCGGTCGATGCCGTCGGGCTGATTTCGCAGCAGTCGGTGCTGTTGGTGACCATTGCCCTCGTCATCGCGACAATGGCAACGACATGGCTGCGGCTTGGAGCACTTCCATTCGCGCTCGCCGGTCTGTTGATCGTCGGCGATACGCGCACGCCGGATGTGCTGATCTCGGAGGATGCGCGGCTGGTCGCACTGCCGATCGGCGGCGGCGAACTTGCGGTCAGTCGGGCACGCCCGAACGAATTCACCGTCGACAACTGGAAACGCGCCCTGACATCCGAAACCATCGTCGTGCCGGAAATCTTCACCGAAGGAGACGGCGAATTCGACATCGCCGATTCCATCGGGCTGCCGCCGGGATCACCTTTCTATTGCATATCAGGCGTCTGTCTCGCCAGGCACTCATCGGGTGCAATCATAGCGCATGTCGAAGACCGCAAGGATGCGTGGAAAGCCTGCGGTTTCGCCGACCTGATCGTCATCAATGATGCAACGGCATATGACCCCTGTCACAACCCGCTGGTGCTTGTCGTCACCAAGCGGCAACTCGCCCGCAAAGGCAGTGCGGCCGTCTTCTTCGACCGCCAATCGGCGATCGCACCAGCGACAATCAGCTTCGCCGTGGACAGCCCATACCGGCCTTGGCACACGCAACGCAAATTTTCACGCGAGGCGAGGGGGCTGCCGCCCTACAACAAACCCGACAAGCCAGCGGTAAAACCGCAGCCGCCTCAATAGCGTCTGATCAGCCCGACCAGTTTGCCTTGCACCTTGACCCTGTCTGGCCCGAAAATGCGCGTTTCATAGGCGGGATTGGCTGCCTCGAGAGCAATCGAAGCTCCCTTGCGGCGGAACCGTTTCAGCGTCGCTTCTTCTTCATCCACCAGCGCTACGATGATTTCGCCAGGGCTGGCCGTGTCGGCGTTGCGGATGATGACGGTATCGCCGTCGAAGATGCCGGCCTCGATCATCGAGTCGCCCTTGACCTCGAGCGCATAGTGTTCGCCACCCATGATCATGTCAGGCGGCACCGAGATCGAATGCGTCTGATGCTGTATGGCATCGATCGGCACACCGGCGGCGATACGGCCCATCACCGGGATCGACACCGCGGAAACCGCATCGTCGTCATTGCCAGCCGATGACATCCGCGATTGCGCCGGTTTGATCTGGCGGCCGAGGCTGCCTTGCCCAAGACTGCCCTGGATGACGCTTGGCGAGAATTTTTTTGCCGCATTGAGGCCCGGCGCGATCGAATCCGGCAGCCGCAGCACTTCCAGCGCCCGCGCCCGGTTGGGCAGCCGGCGAATAAAGCCGCGCTCCTCCAGCGCCGTGATCAGCCGATGGATACCGGACTTGGAAGCGAGATCGAGCGCTTCCTTCATCTCGTCGAAGGAGGGCGGAATGCCGCTTTCCTTGAGTCGTTCATGGATGAACATCAGCAGTTCATGTTGCTTGCGTGTCAGCATGGCGGCCCCCAAGACATTGAACAACGGGTTTGAATCAGAATCAGAAAAACAAACCCAGAACAAACACTATCTGTTCCAGTTGTGTTCCGCAACTGTTTAAAGTTTAATGAATTTGTTAAGGCTGCGGAAACGAAGTGGCCTCCCGCAACCGGCATCCCAAAGGCGCGGTCCGCCGTCAACGCGCGCTCGGGCCCATTGAAATTGTTTCGGTTAATGGCCTGTGGGCCGATCGATCTCCACTTTTGGCATAATCCCGCAAGCTGTGTTGCCGACAGATGCCGGGTGCGTTTCGGCGGGTCGAAAAACCTCCGTCGCTCGTGAACGAAACGAAGCCAAAATGCCAACTGCGTGCCAGAAAGCGGCCAGGCACCGTAGGACGCGAAGGGCCGCTTTTTTGCTCGTTGCTTACCGCTCGCTTGACGAAACCGTATAAGAGTATACGGTTTGTGAGGAGGAACATGAATGATCACGCCGAAGCAGGCAGCGCGCCGCGCACGGATAGAGCATGCCGCCTACGCGGTGCTCCGGGAAACCGGCTACAAAAGCGCGTCCCTGCTTGCCATCGCCAAGCGGGCATCGGCGTCGAACGAAACCCTCTACAACTGGTACGGCAACAAGCAGGTGCTGTTTCGATCCCTGATCGAAGCCAATGCGGGAGAGGCAAGGAAGCTGCTGGAGGACGCCCTTCACCAGGCTCGCGATCCCCTCGAAACCCTGGGCTTGCTAGGGCCGGTCTTGCTGACCCTGGTGACGGGCGACAAGGCGGTGGCGCTCAATCGCGCCGCGGCGGGCGACGTCAACGATACAGGCACGCTTGGCCAATCGATCGCGCAATTCGGCCGCAACACCATAATGCCGCTTGTTGGCGACCTGCTTCGAACCGCAAGTCGGGACGGCCTGATCGCCTGTGACGATCCTGCCGAAGCCGCCGACATCTACGTCCGTCTTTTGATCGGCGATCTTCAGGTTCGCCGGATCGTCGGGGTCCTGGAGGAACTGCCTCCGCCGGAAGTCGAGCAAAGATCGAACAGGGCGCTCACCCTGTTCTTGCGCCTCTATGCGCCCGACAGGGACGGCCGGTCGTCGACAGCCGCCGACAGGAGTACACGATAATGATCGCGGTTCCCTACCTGTCCGCCCTTCTGTCGCTCCTGCCGGGAGCTTGGTTGCGACCTGACGTCTGATTTCAACCAGCCTTGCCCCGGCCGCGGGCGCACTCTTTTCAACGGGGAACATCGTGACCATGAGCAGAATTCCCGATCTGGCAGCGATCGAGGCGATGGACGCCGCGGATCCGCTGCGTGCCATGCGCGATCGCTTCGTCTTGCCGGAAGGGGTGATCTACCTCGACGGCAATTCGTTGGGTGCTGCTTCTCCCGCCGTCTTCGAGGAACTGAACAAGGCCGCGACACAGGAATGGGCGCAGGATCTCATCCGTGCCTGGAACACCGCCGGCTGGTTCGACATGCCGGTCGAACTCGGCGATCAGCTCGGGCGGCTGATTGGCGCCGCGGCCGGCCAGACGGTGGTCTGCGATACCACCTCGATCAACATCTACAAGGTGCTGCATGCCGCACTCGGCATGCGGCCGCACCGGTCGGTGATCGTCGCCGAGGGCGACAGCTTTCCGACCGATCTCTACATGGCGGAAGGCGTGGCCTCGACACGGCCGGGCACGGTGCTGCGGCTCGAGGGCGTCGATGCGCCTGATATCGAAGACCTGATCGACGAGCATGTCGCCGTCATCCTGGTCAATCACGTCAACTACAAGTCCGGCCAGTTGCGCGACATGGCCGCCCTGACGTGCAAGGCGCATCAGGTCGGCGCACTGATCGTATGGGATCTCTGCCACACGGCAGGCGCACTGCCGGTCGAACTCGACGGCGCGAATGCCGATTTCGCCATCGGCTGCACCTACAAATACCTCAATGGCGGTCCGGGCGCGCCGGCCTTCATCTACGCGGCCAAACGGCACCATGGTGATATCAGGCAGCCGCTCAGCGGCTGGTGGGGGCACGCCCGGCCGTTCGCCTTCGAACAGGGCTACGAGGCCGGCACGGGCATCCGCCGGTTCCTGTGCGGCACGCAGCCGGTGCTGTCGATGCGGGCGCTCAAGGGCGCGCTGGACCTGTGGAACGAGGTCGATATGGCGGTGGTGCGCAAGAAGAGCATCGCGCTGACCGATCTGTTCATCCGGCTTGTAGAAGCCAGGTGTGGCGCCTACGGCCTCGAACTCGAAAGCCCGCGCAACGGCGATGCGCGCGGCAGCCAGGTGTCGTTCCTCCACCCACACGGGTACCAGGTGATGCGGGCCTTGATCGAGCACGGCGTCATCGGTGATTTCCGCGCGCCGTCGACCATCCGCTTCGGCTTCACGCCGCTCTATATCGGCTACAAGGACGTCTGGCAGGCTGTCGAGGTGCTGGAGGATATCCTGCGCACCGGCGCCTGGCAGGACGCGCGCTTCGCGGTCAAGACGGCGGTGACCTGAGAAACTTTGTTTTTTACGCAATTCCCCCGGGGAAGCGTTACGCGCTTTCCCGGCCGTCGCCAAACGACCCCATTGCGGTCGCCAGCGCGACGCTTCCGAAATGACCGCTTCGAGCCCGTAGCTGCCGTAGCCCGACGCGGGGCAGCTAGAAGGGTATTTCGTCGCTCAAGTCCGACGCCGCGGGGGTCACCGCGATCTTTCCTCTAAATACTTTGAATGCAAACGGGCTCCCGCCCGCTATACTGTGACGCCTAGCCACCGTCCGCGCTGTCTCGGTGAACGCCTGTTCCGCCCCTACCGCGTTCATTAGTCCGGCTTCGATATAATAGCTCATGAGGCGGTCCAACGTCGATTTGCTGATTTTGAACGCCTTTGAGGTATCAACCGACTCCACCACACCTGCGATGGCAGACCCTATTTCAACACAAGATTCGTCATCCTTGATGTAATAGGAGTACTCGTTGTTCCAGTCACTCGTACTCCATTGAAGGTTGTTGAAGAATATAGGGAAAGTGGAAATCCATGTGGCGTGAACGGATGCAGTACTGCCGTACGGAGAGCCCCGCCCGCGGGTATTCGGCAAAAGATCAATAGTAATTGGATCGTCCGCCGCCGGGATCGGAGGTAGCGCAAGTGCTATTTCCAAACTGCCAATTGCATCGCGAAACTTGACGTTTTCTTTGCGGACTTCGTTTAGCTCTTCCAGAGCTTCCATACTGGCAACGGCGTCACCTCGTACCCAGCCCACAGCCGGTTTCGTTGCCTTGGCATGTTCCAGTGCCTCGCGGACAGCGAGCTTTAGGCCATCTGGGGTTATCCAAGTCTTCCGTAGGCGGTTTGTTTCAACTGCCGCAACGAATGCATCTAGGCGCTTTCTGCCCTCCACCGAGCCTTCACTGTCCTTTGCCGAAATGCTGCCCCGATCCCCGTGCAGCATCACCAGAATCGGAATGCCCTTGGATACCGCATAGCAATATTCCTTTTCGGTGTAGCTCAAGCCGTCTTCGGCGGGGTTTCCATAACGACCCGCGACGATCAGCACATAATAATCGCACTTGTCTATTAGCGCCTTAATAAACTCAAACTGATCCTCGTCGGCGGCAGGGAAAGACTCCATCTGTACCGGAAAATCACCTGCGCTGATCACCACATCCTGAACCGCCTGCCGTTCGGCCTTGAGGTCCTCAAAGGTCGAGCTGATGAAGACGGAATATCGCTTGTCGTGCATGTCAGGGTTTCTTCGCCTTGATCTCGTCGCGAATGCTTTGCGCAAGATCTTTCATTTTCTTTGCGTTATTATCGAAAAGTTCTTTTAAAAGATGAGAGTATATTTCCAAAGAACCAAAGTAATGTGTTGGCTTCACCGAATCGCCATGCGATCCGAGATTTCCAACTTCCTTAAGCGCAAAGCAAAGCTCAGCATGGTCCTTGTCCGATGCCGACCATGATTCCAGCCTGGTATGTAGGGCGATATAAACGGTTTCGCCTTTGGCGTTCTTTTTGTGACTTGGAATTTTGAGTTCGTCCAGCAATGCCTCAAGGCTTGCTCGCAACGCGTTTGCCGCCGCAGCGGTATCGACCCAATATAGTGAAAAGCTCTTTTGCAGACATTCCGCTACTTTCGCGGGTGTGTCGGCTGGGATATGACATAACCGTGGGGATGGAAAAAATGACTTAATAGAGAAGTGATCGTAATATTCAGGCCGCCCGTCATCGCCATATCTTTGATCGACAGACCCGGCTCCCGACACAAAAGCCAACTCGCCGCAATCCTTCTTCGTGCAGACACATGTGACGATGAAGCGGTAAGTAATCCAGTCGGGGTCCCACGCCTCATGCGAATGAGCGCTCCGTGAGTATGCAGGCTCTGTTGATTTGAACGTGTCCTGATCCGGTACAAGAAAGCCCACGCCGCATTGGGGGCATAGGTACTCAAAATCCGGCGCGTCTGAAAAATACTTCGGAGCGGAAACCGCTAGTGTCATGGTTGTTCTCGTCGTGGAGTATTGGCTCAGTGTGGATTGATCAGACAAAAGTTTCAATGCCCGCGACGGGGCGCACAGACCCAAGAGTCCGCTTTTTCCGCTTAGCTGCCGTTAGCTATTTACCACTGGTGCGACCGCTTTCCACCCATCTCAGCCGTTCGTGTTTATGGGTTCACGGCCTAGGGGCTGTTGAGAATCATCGAGAGTTGATGACGGCAGCGCATGCGTAGATCATCGCGGAGAAGTTGCGATCAGTTTTCTCGCTGCGCATTGCGATGCCTT
>NZ_JAMYQP010000059.1:0-28027 GCF_040320945.1 Mesorhizobium sp. M0587 | reverse complement strand
TCGATGTCGAGCTGATCGTGCCGATCGCCATGGAAGAGAAGCTGCGCTTCGCCATCCGTGAAGGCGGCCGCACCGTCGGTGCCGGCATCGTCGTCACCATCAAAGAGTAATTTGGACTTAAACCGATCTGTCGCGGGCGCTGCCCGCGCCGCGCCAGAACAAGGAAGTGACGCATGAACGGACAGAATATCCGCATCCGCCTGAAGGCGTTTGATCACCGCGTGCTCGACGCCTCGACGAAGGAAATCGTGTCGACGGCCAAGCGCACCGGTGCCAACGTCCGCGGCCCCATTCCGCTGCCGACGCGGATCGAGAAGTTTACGGTCAACCGGTCGCCCCACGTCGACAAGAAGAGCCGCGAGCAGTTCGAGATGCGCACGCACAAGCGTCTGCTCGACATCGTCGATCCGACCCCGCAGACCGTCGATGCTTTGATGAAGCTCGATTTGGCGGCCGGTGTGGACGTCGAGATCAAGCTCTAAGGAACGAGAGGCGAGGAAGGGGCGGTGCCCCTGGCCCGGAACTCTAAAGGAATTGAACCGATGCGTTCAGGTGTGATTGCAAAGAAGGTGGGGATGACCCGCATCTATAACGATGCCGGGGAACATGTTCCCGTCACTGTTCTCCAGATGGAGAACTGCCAGGTCGTGGCGCAGCGCACGCAGGAGAAGAATGGCTACACCGCCGTTCAGCTCGGCGTTGGCCTTGCCAAGGTGAAGAACACGTCGAAGGCGATGCGCGGCCATTTCGCGACCGCTTCCGTCGAGCCGAAGGCGAAGGTCGCCGAGTTCCGCGTCTCCGCCGACAACATGATCGATGTCGGCGCCGAGATCACGGTCGAGCATTTCGTCGCCGGCCAGAAGGTCGATGTGACGGGCACGACAATCGGCAAGGGTTTTCAGGGCGTCATCAAGCGCCACCACATGGGTGGTGGCCGCGCGACCCACGGTAACTCGGTCTCGCACCGTACGCACGGTTCGACCGGCCAGCGCCAGGACCCGGGCAAGGTGTTCAAGGGCAAGCATATGGCTGGCCACATGGGCGATACCCGCGTCACCACGCAGAACGTCGAGATCGTATCGACCGACGCCGACCGCGGCCTGATCCTGATCCGCGGTGCGGTTCCCGGATCGAAGGGCGCCTGGATCCTGGTCCGCGATGCGGCCAAGGTGGCACTGCCGGCCAACGCGCCGAAGCCCGCCGCGATCCGCGCTGTCGCCAAGAACGAGGCTCCGGCCACAGAGGGAGCGGAATAATGGATCTCAAGATCACAACGCTGGGCGGCAAGGACGCCGGCAAGGTGAAACTCTCCGAGGAGATTTTCGGCCTTGATCCGCGCGAGGACATCCTGCAGCGCGTCGTGCGCTGGCAGCTCGCCAAGAAGCAGCAGGGCACGCACAAGACCAAGGGTCGCGCCGAAATCGCGCGCACCGGCGCCAAGATGTACAAGCAGAAGGGTACGGGCCGCGCCCGCCACCATTCGGCACGCGCTCCGCAGTTCCGCGGCGGCGGCAAGGCCCACGGCCCGGTCGTTCGCAGCCACGAGCACGATCTGCCGAAGAAGGTTCGCGCGCTTGGCCTCAAGCATGCTCTCTCGGCCAAGGCCAAGAGCGCGTCGATCATCATCATCGACGAGCTGAAGCTGACCGAGGCCAAGACCAAGGCACTGATCGCGAATTTCGCGACGCTGGGCCTGACCAACGCCCTGGTGATTGGCGGCGCCGAGCTTGACAACAATTTCAAGCTGGCCGCGACCAACATCCCCAACATCGACGTGCTGCCCATCCAGGGCATCAACGTCTACGACATTCTGCGCCGCGGCACGCTGGTCCTTTCCAAGGCCGCCGTCGAGGCTCTCGAGGAGCGCTTTAAATGACCGACCTTCGTCATTACGACGTGATCGTCTCGCCGGCGATCACCGAAAAGTCGACCATGGCCTCCGAGCAGAACCAGGTCGTCTTCAACGTCGCCAAGAAGGCGTCGAAGCCGGAAATCAAGGCCGCCGTCGAAGCCCTGTTCGGCGTCAAGGTGACGGCAGTGAACACGCTTGTCCGCAAGGGCAAGATCAAGCGCTTCCGCGGCACGATCGGCCGCCAGAGCGACGTCAAGAAGGCGATCGTGACGCTGGCCGAAGGCCAGTCGATCGACGTCGCGACGGGTCTCTGAGCAAGGCCGCGAGGACAGGACAATGGCACTTAAAAAATTCAACCCGGTAACGCCGAGCACCCGCCAGCTGGTCATCGTCGACCGCTCGGGCCTCTACAAGGGCAAGCCCGTCAAGGGTCTGACCGAAGGCCTGACCAAGTCGGGCGGCCGCAACAATCACGGCCGCATCACGGCTCGCTTCATCGGCGGCGGTCACAAGCGTTCGTACCGCATCATCGACTTCAAGCGCCGCAAGTTCGACGTCGTCGGCACGGTCGAGCGCATCGAATACGATCCGAACCGCACCGCCTTCATCGCGCTGATCAAGTATGACGATGGCGAGCTGTCCTACATCATCGCTCCGCAGCGTCTGGCTCCCGGCGACAAGATCGTGTCGGGCGAAGCGGTCGACGTGAAGCCGGGCAATGCGATGCCGCTGGCCTCGATGCCGGTCGGCACCATCGTCCACAACATCGAGCTGAAGCCGGGCAAGGGTGCCCAGGTCGCTCGTTCGGCGGGTGGCTATGGCCAGCTCGTCGGTCGCGACCAGGGCATGGCGATCCTGCGCCTCAACTCGGGCGAGCAGCGTGTCGTTCACGGCTCCTGCATGGCCACCGTCGGCGCCGTTTCCAACCCGGACCACGGCAACATCAACGACGGCAAGGCCGGCCGCACGGTGTGGCGTGGCAAGCGTCCGCACAATCGCGGCGTGACCATGAACCCGGTCGACCATCCGCACGGCGGTGGTGAAGGCCGCACCTCCGGTGGCCGTCATCCGGTCAGCCCGTGGGGCAAGCCGACCAAGGGCAAGAAGACGCGGTCCAACAAGGCGACCGACAAGTTCATCCTGCGCTCGCGCCATCAGCGCAAGAGCTAAGAAGAGGTAACGCCAGGTGACTCGTTCTATTTGGAAAGGCCCCTTCATCGACGGCTACCTTCTCAAGAAGGTGGACAAGGTTCGTGAAGGTGGTCGCAATGAGGTGATCAAGATGTGGAGCCGTCGCTCCACCATCCTGCCGCAGTTCGTCGGCTTCACCTTCGGTGTCTACAACGGCCAGAAACATGTTCCCGTCTCGGTGAACGAGGACATGGTCGGTCACAAGTTCGGTGAATTCGCTCCGACCCGGACCTATTACGGTCACGGCGCGGATAAGAAGGCGAAGAGGAAATAATCATGGGCAAGGCCAAAGCTCCGCGCAGGCTTGCTGACAACGAAGCGCGCGCCGTGTTGCGCACGATCCGTATCAGCCCGCAGAAGCTGAACCTGGTTGCCGCGCTGATCCGCGGCAAGAAGGTCGCGACAGCGCTTTCCGATCTCGAATTCTCGGCCAAGCGGATTTCCGGCACGGTCAAGAAGACGCTGGAATCGGCGATTGCCAACGCGGAAAACAACCACGACCTCGACGTCGATGCGCTGATCGTGGCGGAAGCCTATGTCGGCAAGTCGATCGTCATGAAGCGGTTCCACGCTCGTGGCCGTGGTCGCGCCAGCCGTATCGAGAAGCCGTTCTCGCACCTCACGATCGTCGTTCGTGAAGTCGAAGAAAAAGGGGAGGCCGCATAATGGGCCAGAAAGTCAATCCGATCGGTCTTCGCCTCGGCATCAACCGCACCTGGGATTCGCGCTGGTTCGCGAACACCGGCGAGTACGGCAAGCTGCTGCATGAGGACATCAAGATCCGCAAATATCTTGAGAAGGAACTCAAGCAAGCCGCGATCTCGAAGGTCGTGATCGAGCGTCCGCACAAGAAGTGCCGCGTCACCATCCACGCAGCGCGCCCGGGTCTGATCATCGGCAAGAAGGGCGCCGACATCGAGAAGCTTCGCAAGAAGCTGATGGAGATGACGAAGTCCGAGACGCACCTCAACATCGTCGAGGTGCGCAAGCCGGAAATCGACGCGACCCTGGTCGCCCAGTCGATCGCCCAGCAGCTCGAGCGCCGTATCGCGTTCCGCCGCGCCATGAAGCGCGCCGTGCAGTCGGCGATGCGTCTCGGTGCCGAAGGCATCCGCATCAACTGCGCCGGCCGTCTCGGCGGCGCCGAGATCGCGCGCATGGAATGGTACCGCGAAGGCCGCGTGCCGCTGCATACGCTGCGCGCCGATGTCGACTACGGCACGGCCGAGGCGAATACGGCGTACGGCATCTGCGGCGTCAAGGTCTGGGTGTTCAAGGGCGAGATCCTCGAGCACGACCCGATGGCTTCGGAGCGTCGCGCGACTGAAGGCGAACATGCGCATGGCGGTGGTGGCGAACGCGAACGCGGTCGTCGTCGCGAGAACGCCTGAGACATTTAGGAATTTGGAGTTAGAACGATGCTGCAGCCAAAGCGCACAAAGTTCCGCAAGCAGTTCAAGGGCCGTATCCATGGTACCGCAAAGGGCGGCACCAACCTGGATTTCGGTGGTTTCGGGCTGAAGGCGCTTGAGCCGAACCGCGTCACCGCGCGTGAGATCGAGGCGGCCCGCCGCGCGATCACTCGTGAAATGAAGCGCGCTGGCCGCGTCTGGATCCGTATTTTCCCAGATCTGCCGGTCACCTCGAAGCCCACCGAAGTCCGCATGGGCAAGGGCAAGGGCGCGGTCGATTACTGGGCGGCGCGCGTCAAGCCGGGCCGCATCATGTTCGAGATCGACGGCGTCAATGAAGAAACCGCCCGTGAGGCGCTGCGTCTCGGCGCGGCCAAGCTCTCGGTCAGGACGCGCTTCGTACAGCGCATCGCAGAATAAGGACGGGCTGATCATGAAAGCCGAAGACATCCGGACCAAGACCCAGGACCAGCTGACCGACGATCTGGCCAGCCTGAAGAAGGAGCAGTTCAACCTGCGCTTCCAGAAGGCCACCGGCCAGCTTGAGAAGACCGCGCGCGTGAGACAGGTCCGCAAGGACATCGCGCGCATCAAGACCATCGCTGCGGAAAAGTCCGCGGCTAAGAAGGCTTAAGGACGAAAACCATGCCAAAGCGCATTCTGCAGGGCACCGTCGTCAGCGACAAGAACGAGAAGACGGTTGTCGTCAAGGTCGAACGGCGCTTCACGCATCCCGTGATGAAGAAGACCGTGCGCATGACCAAGAAGTACAAGGCGCACGACGAGAACAACGCCCACAAGGTTGGCGATCAGGTGTTCATCCAGGAATCGAAGCCGATTTCCAAGGACAAGCGCTGGATCGTCGTGTCTTCGGACCAAGCCTGATCTCTGGGCGTAAACAAACGAATTTTGGACAGACCGGGGAGGGGCTTCGAGCCCATCCCGTTAGAAAAGAAGAAGGCGGCCAGTCATGATTCAGATGCAAACAAACCTCGACGTCGCGGATAATTCCGGCGCCCGTCGTGTCATGTGCATCAAGGTGCTGGGCGGCTCGAAGCGGAAATACGCTTCCGTGGGCGACATCATCGTGGTGTCGATCAAGGAAGCCATTCCGCGCGGCCGCGTTAAGAAGGGCGATGTGATGAAGGCGGTCGTGGTTCGCACGGCCAAGGACATCCGCCGCCCGGACGGCAGCGTGATCCGTTTCGACAAGAACGCGGCTGTTCTCGTCGACAACAAGAAAGAGCCGATCGGCACGCGTATCTTCGGACCGGTTCCGCGCGAACTCCGCGCCAAGAACCACATGAAGATCATCTCGCTCGCGCCTGAAGTGCTGTAAGGAGCCGGACCAATGCAAAAGATTAGAAAAGGCGACAAGGTCGTCGTGCTGGCCGGCAAGGACAAGGGCCGTTCAGGCGAAGTCCTCTCGGTTCAGCCGAAGGAAGACACCGCGCTGGTGCGCGGCGTCAACATGATCCGTCGTCACCAGAAGCAGTCCCAGTCCCAAGAGGGCGGGATCATCACCAAGGAAGCGCCGATCCAGCTGTCGAACATCGCGCTGGCCGACCCCAAGGATGGCAAGCCGACCCGCGTCGGCTTCATCTTCCAGAAGGACGGCAAGAAGGTGCGCGTCGCCAAGCGCTCGGGAGAAGTCATCAATGGCTAAGGCTCAAACCAAGCAGGCGACTGCTCAGAACACGCCGCGCCTCAAGCAGGTCTACAACGAGACCATCCGCAAGGCCTTGCAGGAGCAGTTCGGCTACGACAACGAGATGCAGGTTCCGCGCATCGACAAGATCGTGCTGAACATGGGCGTCGGCGAAGCGACCGGCGATTCGAAGAAGCCTTCGATCGCGGCCGAGGACCTGGCGATGATCGCCGGCCAGAAGGCCGTCGTCACCCGCGCCCGCAATTCGATCGCTGGCTTCAAGGTCCGCGAGAAGATGCCGATCGGCGCCAAGGTCACGCTGCGCAAGGAACGCATGTACGAGTTCCTCGACCGCCTCGTGAACATTGCGCTGCCGCGCGTCCGCGACTTCCGCGGACTCAATCCGAAGAGCTTCGATGGCCGTGGCAACTACGCCATGGGCATCAAGGAACACATCGTGTTCCCGGAGATCAACTACGACAAGGTTGATCAGATCTGGGGCATGGACGTCATCGTTTGTACGACTGCGAAGACGGACGACGAAGCCAGGGCACTGCTCAAGGCCTTCAACTTCCCCTTCCGCCAGTAACGGCAGCGAGAAAAGGAAAAATCTGAAATGGCAAAGACCAGCTCAGTCGAGAAGAACAACAGGCGCCGCAAGCTTGCCGACCAGTACGGTCCCAAGCGCGCTGCCCTGAAGGCGATCATCATGGATCAGTCCAAGCCGATGGAAGAGCGTTTCCGCGCTCAGCTCAAGCTTGCTGCCCTGCCGCGCAACTCGGCCAAGATCCGCATCCGCAACCGCTGCGAAGTCACCGGCCGTCCGCGCGCCTACTATCGCAAGCTCAAAGTATCGCGCATCGCGCTTCGGGATCTCGGCAATAACGGCCAGATCCCGGGCCTGGTCAAGTCGAGCTGGTAAGGAGGACATAACATGTCATTGAGCGATCCTCTCGGCGATATGCTGACCCGCATCCGCAACGCCTATGGCCGCAAGAAGTCGAGTGTCTCGACCCCGGCCTCGCGTCTGCGTACCCGCGTCCTCGACGTGCTGAAGGCTGAAGGCTATATCCGCGACTACAGCCAGACCGACTTCGACAACGGCAAGTCCGAAATCGAAATCGAGCTGAAGTATTTCGACGGTGCGCCGGTCGTGCGCGAAATCGCCCGCGTCTCGAAGCCGGGCCGCCGCGTCTACGTTTCGGCCAAGTCGATTCCGCATGTCGCCAACGGCCTCGGCATCGCCATCCTTTCGACGCCGAAAGGCGTGATGGCCGACCACGAAGCGCGCGAACAGAACGTCGGTGGGGAGATCCTCTGCCAGATCTTCTGATCTGGCAGCGCGATCCCGAAAAATGGAATCCGGTCTTCGGATCGTTCCGAAGACAGAGACCTGAAACAAGAGAAGTGACGAGGACAACAAAATGTCTCGTATTGGAAAGAAACCCGTTTCGCTGCCGCAGGGCGTGACCGCGACCGTCAACGGCCAGACCGTGACGGCGAAGGGCCCCAAGGGCGAGCTGAAGTTCGTGGTGAACGACGAAGTGCTGGTCAAGATGGAAGGCAGCGAGATCGCTGTCCAGCCGCGCGACCAGACCAAGACCGCCCGCTCCAAGTGGGGCATGTCGCGCACGCAGATCGTCAACATTCTGCAGGGCGTCAAGGACGGCTTCGAGAAGAAGCTTGAGATCACCGGCGTCGGGTATCGCGCCGCGCTTCAGGGCAAGAACCTGCAGCTAGCGCTTGGCTTCAGCCACGACGTCGTCTACGAGACGCCGGCCGGCATCACCATCACGGTGCCGAAGCCGACCGAAATCACCGTGGCCGGCATCGACAAGCAGCAGGTCGGCCAGGTTGCCGCCGAGATCCGCGAATATCGTGGTCCCGAGCCTTACAAGGGCAAGGGCGTCCGTTACGCCGGCGAGAAGATCGTCCGTAAGGAAGGCAAGAAGAAGTAGTGGGTTGACCCCGAAAAGTCGCAGACTTTTCGGAAAGGGCCAAGCCAAGAAGTGTAGCGCCGCGGGGAGCGGTCGCGGGAGGCGCTTTCGCCTACCGCACAGGGCGGCCCCCGTTTTTTGAAGGCAAGGAAGACCACCATGGGTACCAAAGAAGCCACGCTGCGCCGCGCGCATCGCGTCCGCCGCCAGATCAAGAAGGTCGCCGGCGAGCGTCCGCGCCTGTCGGTGCACCGCACGTCGAAGAACATCTATGTTCAGGTTATCGACGACGCCAAGGGCCACACCATCGCTGCCGCATCGACGCTCGAGAAGGACCTCAAAGGTTCGCTCAAGACCGGCGCCGACACTGCTGCCGCCGCCGCGATCGGCAAGCTGATCGCCGAGCGCGCCGCCAAGGCCGGCGTCAAGGAAGTCGTCTTCGATCGCGGTCCGTACATCTATCACGGCCGCGTCAAGGCACTGGCCGAAGCTGCCCGCGAAGGTGGTCTGAGCTTCTAATGCTTGATCCCGAACCGGAGGTCAGCGCAGCAAAAAGTTGCAGACTTTCGGATAGGATCATGCAAAGGAAAAAATGATTTTCGCCCCCGGCAACCCACAGAGGTGCCGGATCTTATCAGCAACCGTGCTTCCGGAAAAAAACAAGGAACAGGATATGGCACAGGAACGTAGGGATGGCGGCCGCGGCCGCGATCGTGAAGAGCGCGATGACGGCATGGTGGACAAGCTCGTCCACATCAACCGCGTCGCCAAGGTCGTCAAGGGTGGCCGCCGCTTCGGCTTTGCAGCACTCGTCGTCGTCGGCGACCAGAAGGGCCGCGTCGGCTTCGGTCACGGCAAGGCGCGCGAAGTGCCGGAAGCCATCCGCAAGGCGACCGAATCGGCTAAGCGCGACATGATCTTCGTGCCGCTGCGCTCGGGCCGCACGCTGCACCACGACGTCGAAGGACGCTGGGGCGCGGGACGCGTTCTGCTGCGCGCAGCCAAGCAGGGTACCGGCATCATCGCCGGCGGCCCGATGCGCGCCGTCTTCGAGACGCTCGGTATGCATGACGTGGTCGCCAAGTCGATGGGTTCGTCGAACCCCTACAACATGGTTCGCGCCACCTTCGACGCGCTGAAGAGCCAGATGCATCCCAAGGATGTGGCTGCCGCGCGCGGCATCAAGTATTCGACCCTTCAGGCCCGCCGCGGCACCGCCGTCGCGGCTGAAGAATAGTCGATCTGACCAGGGATTTTGACCATGGCCAAGAAAGCAACCAAGACCATCACCGTTGAGCAGATCGGTTCGCCGATCCGCCGTCCGAAGGAGCAGCGCGCGACGCTGGTCGGCCTCGGCCTCAACAAGATGCACAAGCAGCGCACCCTGGAAGATACGCCTTCCGTGCGCGGCATGATCGCTGCCGTTCAGCATCTCGTCCGCGTCGTGGACGAGGGCTGATCAGAAGCGCAGGAGAACTCAGATGAAACTCAACGATCTGCGTGACAAGGACGGCGCGACGCACTCCAAGAAGCGTCTCGGCCGTGGCATCGGCTCCGGCTCGGGCAAGACAGCCGGTCGCGGCGTCAAGGGCCAGAAGGCGCGCTCCGGCGTTGCTGTCAACGGCTTCGAGGGTGGCCAGATGCCGCTGTATCGGCGCCTGCCGAAGCGTGGCTTCAACAACATCTTCGCCAAGAGCTTTACCGTCGTCTCGCTGGCCCGCATCCAGGTGGCCATCGATGCCAAGAAGCTCGATGCCAAGGCAACCGTGACGGCTGAATCGCTGGTTGCTGCCGGCGTCATCCGTCGCGTCAAGGACGGCGTGCGCATTCTCTCGGACGGCGAGATCAAGGCGAAGCTCGCCTTCGACGTGGCCGGTGCCTCCAAGGCCGCGATCGAGAAGATCGAAAAGGCCGGCGGCTCGGTCAAGTTGCCGGAGACGGCGGCTGCCGAGTAACAGCAATTTGAAGCGCGGCCGGCAAGAGCGGGAACCGTTTTTGCTCGCGATCGCGCTTTGATCTGCTCAATCAGGCGGCCGCGTCAACGCGGCCGCTTGCATGTTTACAGCCCGGAGCTTATCTCGTGAGTTTCGGTGCGACGCGCCGCCTGACCTCAGGGCCATCAAGCGTTACCAAGCGGAGAATCAGGCATGGCTTCGGCTGCTGAACAACTAGCCTCGAATCTGAATTTCTCGGCCTTCGCCAAGGCGGAGGATCTGAAGAAACGCATCTGGTTCACGATCGGCGCCTTGCTCGTCTATCGTCTCGGCACCTATATCCCGCTTCCGGGCATCAACCCCGACGCGTTCGCGCAGGCCTTCTCCTCGCAGAGCAAGGGCGTGCTCGGCATGTTCAACATGTTCGCCGGCGGCGCCGTGCAGCGCATGGCGATCTTTGCGCTCGGCATCATGCCTTACATCTCCGCCTCCATCATCATGCAGCTGATGACCTCGGTCATCCCGTCGCTGGAAGCGCTGAAGAAGGAAGGCGAGCAGGGCCGCAAGGTCATCAACCAATACACCCGCTACGGCACCGTGCTTCTAGCGCTGGTGCAGGCCTATGGCATTTCGGTGGGCCTCGAGGGCGGCAACGGCATCGTCAGCGATCCCGGCATGTTCTTCCGCATCTCGACCGTCGTCACGCTGGTCGGCGGCACCATGTTCCTGATGTGGCTCGGCGAGCAGATCACCGCGCGCGGCATTGGCAACGGCATTTCGCTGATCATCTTCTCCGGCATCGTCGCCGGCCTGCCGCATGCCATCTCCGGTACGCTGGAACTTGGCCGCACCGGCGCGCTGTCGACCGGCCTGATCCTGGCGATCATCGTGCTCGCCATCGTCGTCATCGCGCTCATCGTGTTCTTCGAGCGCGCCCAGCGCCGCTTGCTGATCCAGTATCCGAAGCGCCAGGTCGGCAACCGCATGTTCCAGGGCGATACCTCGCACCTGCCGCTCAAGCTCAACACGTCGGGCGTTATCCCGCCGATCTTCGCCTCGTCGCTGCTCCTGCTGCCGGCCACCATCGCCGGCTTCTCGCAGACGACGAACATGCCGGCCTGGGCGAGCACCATCCTGGCCTCGCTCGGCCACGGCCAGCCGCTCTACATGGCTTTCTACGCGGCGATGATCGTGTTCTTCGCCTTCTTCTACACCGCGATTGTCTTCAATCCGAAGGACACCGCCGACCAGCTCAAGAAGCATTCGGGCTTCATCCCGGGCTATCGTCCGGGAGAGCGCACCGCCGATTACATCGATTACGTTCTCACCCGCATCACCGTCGTCGGCGCCATCTATCTGGTGCTGGTGTGCCTGCTGCCGGAGTTCCTGATCTCGGCGACTGGCGTACCATTCTACCTCGGTGGCACATCGCTTCTGATCGTGGTCAGTGTCACGCTCGATACGGTTGCGCAGATTCAGGGCCACCTGATCGCGCACCAGTATGAAGGCCTGATCAAGAAGTCGAAGCTCCGCGGGGGGAAGAAAGCCAGATGAGGTTGATTTTGCTTGGGCCGCCAGGAGCGGGCAAGGGGACACAAGCACAAAGACTGGTAGAAAAACACGGCATACCCCAGCTTTCGACGGGCGACATGCTGCGTGCCGCGGTCCAGGCCGGAACGGAAGTCGGCAAGCGCGCCAAGGCGGTGATGGATGCCGGTGAACTCGTGTCCGACGCCATCGTCAACGCCATCGTTGCCGAGCGCATCGACCAGCCGGACTGCGCCGGGGGCTTCATCCTCGACGGCTATCCACGCACGCTGCCACAGGCTGACGCGGTCGAGGCGATGCTCGGCGAACGCGGCATCGGCCTCGACACGGTGATCGAGCTGGTCGTCGACGACCGGGCCCTGGTCGGCCGGATCGTCAAGCGCGCCGAGGAGGCCAAGGCGGCCGGGCAGCCGGTCCGCAAGGATGACAATCCCGCGGTGTTCGAAGAGCGTCTGCGCGAGTACTACAAGAAGACCGCACCGCTGACCGGCTACTACTACGCCAAGGGCAAGCTCAAGGGCGTCGACGGCATGGCCAGCATCGACGCGGTGACCGCCGAAATCGAGGCGGTGCTCGCCGCGGCGGCACAAGGGGCTGAGGAAAGTTAAGAATTGGCTTGACGGCGACGGATCGCTGCGGTATGGCGGCCCGTCTTCCTATCAGGCGTGAACTTTGCTTGTCCGCAAGGGCAAGGCAGTCGTTTTGAACTGGAAACACCCGCAAGGGCCGGCCTCCACCGGACGCGGGGCAATCTTGAAGCGCCGGGCCTGCCTTTTTTCGAAGGTTGGCCGGCCCATATGGAGAAGAGAGAACATGGCTCGTATAGCCGGCGTCAACATTCCGACCAACAAGCGCGTCGTCATTGCGCTTCAATATATTCACGGCATTGGCAAGAGGTTCGCCCAGGAGATCGTCGACAAGGTCGGCATCCCGGCCGAGCGCCGCGTCAACCAGTTGACCGACGCCGAAGTGCTCCAGATCCGCGAGACGATCGACCGCGACTATCAGGTGGAGGGCGACCTGCGCCGCGAAGTGTCGATGAACATCAAGCGGCTCATGGACCTCGGCTGCTACCGCGGCCTGCGTCACCGCCGTTCGCTGCCGGTTCGCGGTCAGCGCACGCATACCAACGCACGTACCCGCAAGGGCCCGGCCAAATCGATCGCCGGCAAGAAGAAGTAATTTTTAGGGGAATAAGGGAGTAGGGGAGTAAGGCAGTAGGGAATGCCCGCCGATCAGGCCGTACTTTCCTACTCCCTTACTGCCCTATTCCCCTACTCCCTTACGAAGGTGGAGCCGCTGGCATTACGGCGGTGCAGAGATCAACTGAAAGGACTATCATGGCCAAGGAAGCCGCTCGTGTTCGCCGTCGCGAACGCAAGAACATCTCGTCGGGCGTTGCCCACGTCAATTCGACCTTCAACAACACGATGATCACCATCACCGACGCGCAGGGCAATTCGATTGCCTGGTCGTCGGCCGGTGCCCAGGGTTTCAAGGGTTCGCGCAAGTCGACCCCGTTCGCCGCCCAGATGGCTGCCGAGGACGTCGCCAAGAAGGCCCAGGAACACGGCATGCGCATGCTCGAAGTCGAGGTCTGCGGACCTGGCTCGGGTCGTGAATCGGCTCTGCGTGCCCTGCAGGCGGCCGGCTTCACCATCACCTCGATCCGTGATGTGACGCCGATCCCGCACAATGGCTGCCGCCCGCGCAAGAAGCGCCGCGTCTAATTATTGAACGCCGCGCGAACGCTACAAGGCGTTCCTCCGCGGTATTCCAGGTCGCCCGCCACGATTGGATGGTGGCGGGTCAACGGAAGGAAAGCATTATGATCCAGAAAAATTGGCAAGAACTGATCAAGCCGAACAAAATCGAGTTCTCGTCGAAGAAGAAGACGCTGACCACGCTGGTCGCCGAGCCGCTCGAACGTGGCTTTGGCCTCACGCTGGGCAATGCGCTGCGTCGCGTGCTCCTGTCGTCGCTGCGTGGCGCGGCCGTCACCGCGGTGCAGATCGATGGCGTCCTGCATGAATTCTCGTCCATCGCCGGCGTGCGCGAGGACGTGACCGACATCGTCCTGAACATCAAGGAAATCGCCATCCGCATGGAAGGCGATGGCCCCAAGCGCATGGTCGTGCGCAAGCAGGGACCGGGTGCGGTCCTGGCTGGCGACATCCAGACGGTCGGCGACGTCGAGATCCTCAATCCCGACCACGTCATCTGCACGCTGGACGAAGGCGCTGAGATCCGCATGGAATTCACCGTCGACACCGGCAAGGGCTATGTGCCGGCCGAGCGCAACCGCGCCGAGGACGCGCCGATCGGCCTGATCCCGGTCGACAGCCTGTACTCGCCGGTCAAGAAGGTCTCTTACAAGGTGGAGAACACCCGCGAGGGTCAGGTTCTCGATTATGACAAGCTGACCATGACCCTCGAGACCGACGGTTCGATCTCGGGCGAAGACGCCGTGGCTTTCGCCGCGCGCATCCTGCAGGACCAGCTTGGCCTGTTCGTCAACTTCGACGAGCCGCAGAAGGAGGTTGCCACCGAAGCCGTCACCGAGCTCGCCTTCAACCCGGCGCTGCTCAAGAAGGTCGACGAGCTCGAGCTTTCGGTGCGTTCGGCCAACTGCCTGAAGAACGACAACATCGTCTACATCGGCGATCTCATCCAGAAGACCGAAGCCGAGATGCTGCGCACCCCGAACTTCGGCCGCAAGTCGCTGAACGAGATCAAGGAAGTCCTGGCGGCGATGGGCCTCCACCTCGGCATGGAAGTGCCGGATTGGCCGCCGGAAAACATCGAAGACCTCGCCAAGCGTTACGAAGATCAATATTGAGCATGATCCCGAAAGGTCGCGCGACTTTTCGGGAGATCATGCGGCTAACCAACAAGAGGCGCCTGCCTCTGAACCCGGAATGAAGGAGAAGAGCCATGCGCCATGGATTTAAAGGCCGCCGGTTCGCCCGCAGCATAAGCCATCGCAAGTCGATGTTTGCAAACCTGGCCGTGTCGCTGCTCGAACACGAGCAGATCGTCACCACGCTGCCCAAGGCGAAGGACCTGCGTCCGATCGTCGAGAAGCTGGTAACGCTCGGCAAGCGCGGCGACCTGCACGCCCGCCGCCAGGTGATCGCGCAGATCGGCAATGAAGGCGTCGTCAAGCGCCTGTTCGACAC
The DNA here is from genome assembly GCF_040320945.1 of Mesorhizobium sp. M0587. Lineage (NCBI taxonomy): Bacteria > Pseudomonadati > Pseudomonadota > Alphaproteobacteria > Hyphomicrobiales > Phyllobacteriaceae > Mesorhizobium > Mesorhizobium sp. M0587. Next base: position 13,326 of record NZ_JAMYQP010000059.1, on the reverse strand, counting down.
CATCGCCCCGCGCTACGCCACCCGCAACGGCGGCTACCTGCGCATCATGAAGGCGGGCTTCCGCCACGGCGACAATGCGGCGATGGCCGTTATCGAGTTCGTCGACCGCGACCCGGATGCCAAGGGCGCCGGCGACCGCGCCCGTCTCGAGGCCGAAGGCACCGACGCGGAAGCCGCGGCCGCATAAGGCTCGGTCTTTCGAAGTGAATTGAAGGGGCCTGCGGGCCCCTTTTTCTTGTTCGGGTGCGCCAAGGCGCGCTCATGCTGACCCGCTGGCTGCAAAAATAATCGGATTTCAGCGGCTTAGCCTTTTATTTTGCACATTCGTCGGGACAATGCCCCCGAACTCGCCCCGGAGGATTCGCGATGCGCGCCAAAAGACTGTCCCTTGTTCTGCTCTGCGCGATGCTGGCGTTCGCAGCCGCGCCGACAGTCAGGCAGGCGCTTGCCGAGGAGGCGCCCAAGGCCGATCCCGGGCTGTCCGATGTGCTGACTGACCTCTTGCACGGCGTGGAAGGCGAAAACGCCACCTCGGGGCCTGACAAGCGCGTGCCATTCGGCCGCGAGGAGGTGCAGCTGTCGTTCGCACCGCTGGTCAAGCAGACCGCGCCGGCCGTAGTCAATGTCTATGCATCGCAGACCGCCAAGGTCACGTCGCCTTTCGAAGGCGATCCGTTCTTCGAGGAGTTTTTCGGCCGTGCGCAGCCGCGAGCGCAGTCATCGCTGGGCTCCGGCGTGCTTGTCGATCCGAGCGGCGTCATCGTCACCAACTTCCACGTCATCAAGGATGCCGACGAGGTCAAGGTGGCGACCGCCGACGGGCGTGAATTCACCAGCAAGGTGATGCTCAAGGACGAGACGCTGGATCTCGCCGTGCTCAAGATCGAATCCGACAAGCCGTTCCCGGTCATCGCCATCGGCGATTCCGACGCGCTCGAGGTCGGTGACCTGGTGTTGGCCATCGGCAATCCCTTTGGTGTCGGCCAGACCACCACCAGCGGCATCGTTTCGGCGCTTGCCCGCAGCCATATCGGCGTTTCGGATTCCGGCTATTTCATCCAGACCGATGCCGCCGTCAATCCGGGCAATTCCGGCGGCGCGCTGATCAATATGGGCGGCCAGCTGGTCGGCATCAACACCGCCATCTACAGCCGCAGCGGCGGCTCTATCGGCATCGGCTTCGCCATCCCCGCCAACATGGTGCGGGCCTTCGCCGATGCCGCCAAGGCCGGTCTGGATTTCTTCGAGCGCCCCTATATCGGCGCCGAGTTCGAAGCGGTGACGCCGCAGATCGCTGAATCGCTCGGCATGGAAAAGCCCACCGGCGCGCTGGTCTCGTCCGTCGACGCGGCAGGGCCGGCGGGCAAGGCAGGATTGAAGCCGGGCGACGTCGTGATGCAGATCAACGGCAAGCCGGTCGAGAGCATCGAGGCGCTGGATTATCGCATGGCGACGCTGTCGATCGGCACCAAAGCCAATTTCGCGGTGCTGAGCAAGGGTCAGCAGGCGGCGATGGACATCGCGCTGGAGCGCGCGCCGGAAGGCGCAAAACTCTCCGAGGTGACGCTGCATGGCCGCAGCCCGTTCTCGGGCGCCAAGGTTGCGGAATTGTCGCCACGGCTTGCCCAGAAGCTCGGCCTGCGCACCGACATCAAGGGAGTGACGGTGATCGACATCAATCGCGATTCGCCGGCCGCAGATTTCGGCTTTCAGCCGGGCGACATCGTGCGCGAGGTGAACGGTACGACCATCGATACGGCGGCGGTGCTGGCGCAGGTCGCCCAGCAGGATACGCGCTGGTGGCGCTTTACCGTCGAGCGCGGCGGGCAGATACTGCGCCAGGTGTTGCGTTACTGAGTTCGATCCGGGAGGGTCGTGCTCCAACCTGAAGACAAGCATGGCCGATCTGTTCAGCGTTGACGAACCGGAAAAGCCGCCGCCCGGACGGCCGCTGGCCGACAGGCTGCGGCCAAGAAATCTTGGCGAGGTCGTCGGCCAGGAGCATCTGACCGGCCCCGACGGCGCGCTGACCCGGCTGATCGGGTCCGGCTCGCTCGGATCGATGATCTTTTGGGGCCCGCCCGGCACCGGCAAGACCACGGTGGCAAGGTTGCTCGCCGGCGAAACCAGCCTTGCCTTCGAGCAGATATCGGCGGTGTTTTCCGGCGTGGCCGACCTGAAGAAGGTGTTCGAGGCAGCCAAGCTGCGCCGCGCCAACGGCCGCCAGACCCTGCTTTTCGTCGACGAGATCCATCGCTTCAACCGCGCCCAGCAGGATTCTTTTCTCCCGGTCATGGAGGACGGCACGGTCGTGCTCGTTGGCGCCACAACCGAAAACCCATCCTTCGAACTCAACGCCGCCCTGCTGTCGCGTGCGCGGGTGCTGGTCTTCCACTCGCTCGGCGAGGAAAGCATCGCCAAGCTGATGGCCCGCGCCGAGGAAACCGAGGGCAGGGCGCTGCCGCTCGATGACGATGCGAAGGCGATGCTCATCCGCATGAGTGATGGCGATGGTCGCGCGTCTCTCACCCTTGCGGAAGAAGTCTGGCGCGCCGCCAAGCCGGGCGAGATATTCGATCCCGAGGGCCTGCAGCGCATCGTGCAACGCCGCGCGCCGATCTACGACAAGGGCCAGGACGGCCACTACAACCTCATCTCGGCACTGCACAAGTCGGTCCGCGGCTCGGACCCCGATGCCGCGCTCTACTATCTCGCGCGCATGTTCGATGCCGGCGAAGATCCGCTATATCTCGGCCGCCGGCTGGTGCGCATGGCGATGGAGGACATCGGCCTTGCCGATCCGCAGGCACTGGTCGTCGCCAATGCCGCCAAGGACGCCTACGATTATCTCGGCTCGCCGGAGGGTGAACTCGCTTTCGCCGAGGCGACGGTCTATCTCGCCACCGCGCCCAAATCCAATGCCGTCTACACCGCTTTCAAGGCGGCCACACGCGCCGCCAAGGAGCACGGCTCGCTGCTGCCGCCGAAGCACATCCTCAACGCGCCGACCAAGCTGATGAAAGAAGAGGATTACGGCGCCGGCTACAGGTACGATCACGACGAGCCGGACGCCTTTTCGGGCCAGGACTATTTTCCCGAGAAGATGGGCCGCCAGACCTTCTACGATCCGCCTGAGCGCGGTTTCGAACGCGACATCAGGAAGCGGCTCGACTATTGGGCGAAGCTGCGCAAAGAGCGGGAATAGCAGGTTTGCGCGGCCGGTGGTCTTCGCGCTTCCATGGCCGTTGTGCACCGGCCCAAAAGACCTTATCAAGGCGGCGCCGCCGGGCGGTGGTCGTTGCCGTTGTTCGGGCACATCTCATTCGCAACAGGATCGCGCTTCGCGCGTGGAAAAATGACAAAAACCCTTCGCAAATCTCTTCGCAAATTTGCCATTGCCATCCCGCTTCTCGCCCTTGGGTTCTATTTCGTTCCCATTCTGACGACGATTTTCATCGTTTGCGGCCTGATCGATGTGCTGCGCAACGACAGGAAGGATTTGTCCCTGTTCAGCGGCTATTTCCTCGGCAATGGCCTTTTCACCTGGCTGCTTTCGCCGTTCAATCTGCTGGTCGATCTCTTGTGCTACAGAAATCCCGGCGTGTGGAAGCTGGAGCAGTTTCCCGCCGATTATCAGCGCGAGGTCAACGAGGTCCTGGACATCTTCAAGGCGCGCAAGGATGAGATCATCGCCGATATCGACGCCAATTTCGGCGCCGGCCGGCGCGGCATGTATGTCTATCAGTGGTACGGCAAGCACAAGATCGATAACGTCGCCGAGTTCAACAAGGATTTCAAATACATCAAGACCATCGCGGTTTCGGTCTTCAGCAAGCGCGAATCGACTTCCTGGCATTTCGGCCCGCTGCGGCTCAGCCTGCGTATCCTCTACAATCTGGTCCCGGTGAAGTCGGAGATCTTCGTCGAGTGCGGCAACGTCAAGAACTACTGGTACGACAATCCGCTGTTCGTCTTCGACGACACGCTGCTGCATCGCTCGGTCAACGAGTATGACGGCCGCCGCTATTGCGTGTTCATGGACATCATCCGCCCGTCCCCGGTCCCTCGGCTCATCGCGGGCATGCTCGCGGTCGTCTCGGTGAGCGTCGAACGCATCAATTCGATGTTCTATAAGAACTGGAAGATGATCGGCTCGACCAAGCCGAAGAAGACCGAAACCACCTGAGCTGAAATTCCTCGGCGCTGCCGGGCGCTGTCGGCAGTGTTTCGGCGGTTCGCATGGGTGAGATCTGGCTGCTGTTGCGGGCCGCTCGTAAGTCGCCGTACATCGGCGAGCCCTGAACTATCAGCACGCTGCCCCTGTGGTCCCCGGGACGTGCTCAACGCTTGCGGCGCCCGCGCGTTCAAGCATACTTCCTTTCAAGATTTCAACAGTTCATCACATGAATCCCATGGGATTCCTGTTCTGCCGGAACGATTCTTAACTGCATCGGCGGTAGTTTCGGTCTGACCTCGGCGGTTCTGGCTCTTCCCTCTCTCCTGGCGACCTCAAGTGACAAACAACAAAACCCTGGGATTCTGGGTCGGAACCTACATAGGCACCGTGTTGCTGGGCGTTGCCATCAGCGCCATGTACATAAATCTTGAGGATTCGGTCTATTATTGGGACTTCGCCGCCTATTTCAATGTGTTCAACCGGGAGGGAGCGCTCCTGATCGAGAACCCGCTCAAGTGGCTGAGCCGACTGGGCACCTCCATCGCGACGGAAGACTACAGCGCGGCAATCTTGGTGCCGTTGATGCCGTTTCACATGCTTTTTGGCGGTTCGAGGCTTTCATACATCGCCGCGATAGTGACGGTTTACCTGGTCCCGACGGCTCTCTTCATGGGAAGAATGAGCTACCTGGAGGCGGTCTCCGAGACGTCTCCATCTCGAAGCTGGTTTGCGGTCTGGATCGCGGTCTTTCTCTACACCCCGCTATGGGCGGCAACGCTTCGGGGGTGGCCAGACATTGCCGGATGTCTCCCGCTTGTTGCAGCGACCTATTTTCTCTGGAAGTCAAAGTTTCTGACCCGCGAACCGGTGATCAGCGCGATATCCGTCGGCGCGTGCCTGTGGTTGGCTTTCATGCTGCGCCGCTGGTACGCCTACGCCGTCATCGGGATCGCAATTTCTGCGGCGTTCTTTTGTCTGTTGCAGGTGGCGAGGGACCGCGACCTCCCGGGTCTTCGGAAAGCTTCGCTGGCAGGACTGTGTGCGGTTGCGGTTATCCTGGGAGCCGCATGGAATTTCCAGCTTCCGCTGATCGCCAGGATTCTGGGAACCAGCTATGGCGATCTTTACAGCGGATATAGGACCAATTTCGTCACCCAGCTTGGCGAAATGGCAGCCCGGCTCAGCTATGTGAATTGGCTGTTGATTGCATTGGGGCTTTATTTCTCTGTTGTGCGTGGCAACAGGTTTTCCTTGTTATGCGCTGTTGCCTCGGTACTCACCTTTCTGCTTTTTACCCGGATGCAGGATCCAGATCGCCATCATTCATTGCCGATGTTTCTTTGGCTATTTCCTGCCTATGTCCAAGCAATCGTCGCGATCGTTTCTGTGCCGGTGCTAAGATCGCGATGGTCGACGATAGCCGTGGCTGCTGCTGCTGGACTTGCATTTTGGGGCACTTTTTTCCCGGCCGGCCGTCAGGTCCTGTCGCCGGTGGGCTCTGTTTTCTTCGCCAGGGAAGACACGCTTCCGCTTCGCCTGGACAATCTTCCCGAATACAGACGCCTGATTGCCGATCTTGTCGGCAAAATGGGACCCGAAGACCGGTTTTCGGTATTTGCCTCTGGCCCGGCTATGAGCGACTCGCTTTTGTTTGGCATGAATCGAGACCTTTTCGCGTATGTCGGATGGTCCTGCCAGGTTGATAGCCGTGACCAATTCCAACCGGAAGCGTTGAAATCCAGATTTGTTGTCGTGACCGATCGTCCAGTCACCCATTTGCAACCGGGTGCTCAGATCTGCGTCACAACACCGAACCAGTACATTCTCGAAGGGAAAGGCATCGGTGCCGCCTACAAGCGCATTGCGACGTATCAGTTGTCCGGCGGCGTTACCGGTTACCTTTATGAGCAGGTGCGTCCGGTGAGCAAAGCGGAAATCGACGCGCTCTACGGCGAGTTCAGGAAGAAATATCCTGGTTGGACGACGCCGGAGTGGTGACGATCACGTGAACGAGTTTGCGCGTGGCCCAGGCTGGCCGCTCTGCCTGCGCTGTCCGGCGGAACACGTTCGGCTCGAGGGATTGACCTTGCCGCCCCGACAGGGGCAGTAAACGGTCATGTTCAATCTGCTTCTCATTGCGATCGGCGGCGGCATCGGCGCCGGCATGCGCCACCTGGCCAATATGGGCGCGCTGCGCCTCGTCGGCCCGAATTATCCCTGGGGCACGATGGTCATCAACATCGTCGGCTCCTTGGCCATGGGCCTGTTCATCGCCACCCTGGCGCGCCGTGGCGGATCGAGCGAACTCAGGCTTTTCGTCGCCACCGGCATCCTTGGCGGGTTCACCACCTTTTCCGCCTTTTCGCTCGATTTCGCGACCTTGTGGGAGCGAGGAGCCACGCTGCCGGCGTTCGGATATGCGTTGGCCAGCGTCATTGGCGCCATTATCGCCCTGTTTCTGGGACTTTGGCTCGCAAGAGGCCTGCCTTAATGCTATTGCCGCGCCAAAGGCAGGCCGAGCCTGCTCAGGAAACAGGTAAGCGAAGAAAACATGGCAGGCGTTGAACAGATCACGGTAGAGGCCGGCGAGGCGGGCATGCGGCTCGACCGCTGGTTCAAAACCCATTTCCCGGGCCTCGGCTTCGGCCATCTGCAGAAGTTGCTGCGCTCCGGCCAGATCCGAGTCGATGGCGGCCGGGTCAAGGCCGATACCCGCGTCGAGCCGGGCCAGATGGTGCGCGTTCCGCCGCTCGAGGTGGACAAGAAAGGCGAGAGCGCGCTGACTGGTCATTCGATCCGCAACCAGGGCGATGCCGACGTTTTGGCGAAGATGCTGATCCACGAGGATCCTAAGGTCTTCGTCTTCAACAAGCCGGCGGGCCTTGCGGTGCAGGGCGGTTCGGGCGTCACCCGCAACGTCGACGACATGCTGGAGGCCTGGCGCAACCAGAAAGGCGAGAAGCCTCGGCTGGTCCACCGGCTCGATCGCGATACGTCGGGCGTGCTGGTCGTTGCCCGTACGCGGCTGGCCGCGATGAAGCTCTCGGAGGCGTTCCGCGCGCGAGAGACCAAGAAGACCTATTGGGCGCTGGTCAAGGGCGTGCCGCCCAAGCGCGAGGACAAGATCTCGACCTGGCTGATCAAGGAGCCGACACCCGACGGCGACCGCGTGCGCATCGCCGCGCATGGCGAAAAAGGCGCCGACCATGCCGTGTCCTACTACCGCATCATCGAGCAGGCGGCGCAGACGATGACCTGGCTGGAAATGGAGCCCTATACCGGCCGCACCCACCAGCTTCGTGTTCATGCCGCTTACATCGGCTGCCCGATCCTCGGCGATCCGAAATATTTCGAGGCCGACACCAACTGGGATTTTCCGGGCGGCATTCAAAACCGCCTGCATCTGCACGCCCGTCGCATCGTCATTCCGCACCCGGACAAGGGCTTCATCGACGTCACCGCGCCGATGCCGCCGCACATGCGCCAGAGCTGGAACCTGATCGGTTTCGACGACGCCAGCGCGGAGGACTGATCTTGAGCGGCGCCAGCCATGCGCTCGATCGGCGCGAAACCGTCGACATGGCCGCCGCCGCCATCATGGTCGGCCTGACCTTTTCCTGGGGGCTGAACTACGTCGCCGCCAAGATCTCCTATGCCGGCTACGATCCGGTTTTCCTGTCGATCGCGCGCTCGATCATCGGTGGTTTCTGCGTCTTCCTCTGGTGCCGCTGGCGCGGCATCGCTCTCTTCACGCGCGACGGCACATTGCTCGCCGGCGTCGCCGTGGGCGTGCTTTTCGGCATCGAGTTCCTCTGCCTCTATGTCGGCCTGGAACACACCACCGTTGCCCGCAACACGCTGCTGGTCAACACGATGCCGTTCTGGATGCTGGTCGGTGGCCATTTCCTGCTTGGCGAGCAGATCACCTTGCGCAAATTCCTCGGCCTGTTGCTGGCCTTCGCCGGCCTCGCAGCCGTGTTTTCGGACAAACTTGGCGGTGGCGGCGACATGTTGTTCGGCGACCTCCTGAGCCTCGGTTCCGGATTTTTCTGGGCCTTGACCAACATCCTCATCAAGCGGTCGAAGCTGGTCGAGGCGAGCGCGGAGAAACTGCTGCTCTATCAGCTCGCCGGCGCCGCGATCGTCGGCTTCCTGGTGCTGCCTCTCGCCGGTCCGCCCATTCGCGATCCTGCCGTATTGCCGACATTGGCGCTGCTTTTCCAGGCGATCTATATCGTCGCCTTCACCTATGTGCTTTGGTTCTGGCTGCTGCGTCGCTATCCGGCGTCGGGCTTGTCCAGTTTCACCTTCCTGTCGCCGGTTTTCGGCGTCCTATGCGGCGCGATTTTCTTGAACGAGCCGCTGACCATGCGCATCTTTCTGGCACTCGGCCTGATTGCCGCCGGACTGATCATCGTCAACCGGCCGGCGCGCAAGCTGATACCGGTATAAGAGAGACTTCCATGCGCGATATCCTCAACGACCTCGAAACGGGCAAACAGCTTTCCGATCCGGATCCGGTGCGCCGCGCCCAGATCCAGATGAGAAAGCCGCTGCCGAAGCGCTTCTACAAGACCGTCTCGGTCGCGCCTGTGGACAGCGGTTTTGCCGTCCATCTCGACGGCAAGCCGGTCCGCACGCCAGGCAAGGCGTTGCTGGTGTTGCCGACCGAGAAGGCGGCGTTGTTGGTCGCAGATGAATTCTCCGCCCAGGGCGAGACCATCGATCCGGTGACGATGCCGGTGATGCGCTTGGTCAACACTGCTCTGGACGGTGTCGCCAACGATCCCCAGGCGGTGCTGGAGGACATATTGCGCTTTGCCTCGTCGGACCTGCTCTGCTATCGCGCCGATGTGCCGCAGGGTCTGGTCGAGCGGCAGAACCAGCATTGGGACCCGGTTCTCGATTGGGCACGGGCCGCACTTGGAGCTCGCTTCAATCTCGCCGAGGGGATCATTCATGTCGAGCAGCCCCGCGAGTCCATCGCGGTGCTTGGCGCCCATCTCAGCCAGCGCGCCGAGCCTCTGCGCCTTGCCGCCATTCACGTCATGACCTCGCTGACCGGTTCGGCGCTGTTGGCGCTGGCCGTCGATTTCGGCGAACTCGACGGCGAGGCGGCCTGGGCCGCCGGCCATGTCGACGAGGATTGGCAGGTCAAGCATTGGGGGCAGGACGCCGAAGCAGTCGCGCGCCGTTCCGCCCGCAAGCGCGACATGATGGCCGCCGTCGGCCTCCTCGAAGCGCTCAAGGGCTGACGTGCGCAACTCGTACGGGTTGATGCCGCACTGCACCTAATACCAAAGTCATAATCCCAAAGACGCGTTGCCGTTGGGCAGCACTTTCTGTCATTTTTTCCGTGATGGCTCCACTTTCTGAGTCTGCGTTTGGAGGAGAACGCGGACTTTGGCGCGCATCGAGGACACGGGTCTCACGGGAGGATATATCAATGGCAATCGCATCGACCGCCGGCGGAAAGAGCCGCGGCATGACGCGGGAGGAGAAGAAGGTCATCTTCGCTTCCTCGCTCGGCACTGTTTTCGAATGGTACGATTTCTATCTCTACGGCTCGCTGGCCGCCTTCATCGGATCGACCTTTTTCAGCCCGACCATTCCCGAGGCGACGCGCAACATCTTCGCGCTGCTGGCCTTTGCCGCTGGCTTCCTCGTCCGTCCGTTCGGCGCACTGCTGTTCGGCCGCATCGGCGATCTTGTCGGCCGCAAATACACTTTCCTCGTCACCATGACGATCATGGGCCTGTCGACCTTCCTGGTCGGCCTGCTGCCTGGATATGCGACGCTGGGAATCGCGGCGCCCGTGATCCTGATCATCCTGCGCATGCTGCAGGGGCTGGCACTCGGTGGTGAATATGGCGGTGCCGCGACGTATGTTGCCGAGCATGCGCCCGACGACCGCCGCGGTTTCTACACATCGTGGATCCAGACGACGGCGACACTCGGCCTGTTCCTGTCGCTGATCGTCATCCTGATCGTCCAGGGGTCACAGAGCAAGGAAACCTACGCAGCCTGGGGCTGGCGCATTCCTTTCATCGTCTCGTTCGTGCTGCTCGCCGTTTCGATCTGGATCCGGCTGTCTCTCTCCGAATCGCCGACGTTCCAGAAAATGAAGGAAGAAGGGAAGGGCTCCAAGGCGCCGCTCTCGGAAGCCTTCGGCCAGTGGAAGAACGCCAAGATCGCCCTGCTGGCGCTGCTCGGCCTCACCGCCGGCCAGGCCGTCGTCTGGTACAACGGCCAGTTCTACGCTCTGTTCTTCCTGCAGAACGTGCTGAAAGTCGACGCTCAGTCGGTCAACATCATGATCGCCATCGCGCTGGCTATCGGCTCGATCTTCTTCGTCGTCTTCGGTTGGCTGTCCGACAAGATCGGCCGCAAGCCGATCATCATGGCTGGCCTCGCGCTCGCCATCGTCTGCACCTTCCCGCTGTTCAAGGCGTTGACCTGGGCCGCCAATCCGGCGCTCGCCACCGCCCAACAGAATACGCGCGCGACGGTGACGGCGGCACCCGGCGATTGCAGGTTCCAGTTCAATCCTGTCGGCACTGCCAAGTTCACAACCTCCTGCGACATCGCAACCTCGTTCCTGACCAAGAACTCGGTTCCCTTTGACGTGGTCTCGACGGCCGCGGCCGGAACGGCGGCGTCGGTCAAGATCGGCAACGAGACGGTGGAGTCCTATGACGCCATCGCCGCCGGCGATCAGGCCAAGGCCAAGGACGCGGCCTTCGTCAAGGCCGTCAACATGTCGCTCCAAGACAGCGGCTATCCGCTGAGGCGCGCGGCGATCAAGGTTGCCGACCAGAAGCTCGACGCCTTCATCGCGGCCAATCCGGAACTGAAGCTAGATGCCACCACCATCCGCGGCGGCGAGAAAGCGACGGTACCGGTCGATCAGGCGGTCAAGGACAAGCTGGTGACCGCCGACGAGGCTGCCGGCGCCGCCGAGGTCACCGCCTACAACATACCCGGCGGTGGTCCCTTCGCCATGTTCGCCGATCCGGCGGCCGTGAACTGGCCGATGACGATCGGCATCCTGTTCATCCTGGTGCTGTTCGTGACCATGGTCTACGGGCCGATCGCGGCGATCCTGGTCGAGATGTTCCCGACCCGCATCCGCTACACCGGCATGTCGCTGCCTTATCACATCGGCAATGGCTGGTTCGGCGGCCTGCTGCCGGCGACCGTGTTCGCGCTCAGCGCCTACAGGGGCGATATCTATTACGGCCTTTGGTATCCGGTGGTGATCGCGGCGATGTCCCTGATCATCGGCATGATCTTCGTCAAGGATACGCTCGGCACCGATCTGAATACCAAGCAGTAATCCGGCACAACAGCCTTGAAAAAGCCCGGCGCGAGCGATCGCGCCGGGCTTTCAATTTATCCAGGCCAATTCGCTGCCGAAGGCTGGCTGGCCTTGCGGTCAGCTCTTGCGCCCCTGGGCCTCTTCCTCGATGGCTGCCTCATGGTACCAGCCATCGCCGAAATCGGTTCGGGCGCCGCGCAGCGAGGCAAGCTCTGCTGCAAACTTAGCCTTTCCGCTCAAATTTGAGGCAGAGGCGCGCGCTGCCGCCGGGAACATCAGAATTTTGGCCGACGGACGGGCGGAAACGATTTCCATTGCCGGGCTCCTTTCTTCTGCCGAACCTTGTCGATTCAACTTGTCCCGAAGATAAGGTCTGCAATCAAGTTAGGCAATATGCCCACGAAAAGATCAGTATTTGCCTAATATTTATGCAATTTGTGACTGTGATCGATCCGGGCGCATTGCTTAGGCGGCTTGCCGACTTCAGCCGAATGCGACGTCAATTTTGCCGCACCCTTCGGGACGAGAGTGGCACACGACTTGCATTTTAGTGAACCGGCAGGGCCGGCTGCTGGTGGCAGACGCATGTCGACGCCGTTCAGTGTTCGGTGATCAAGCAACGAGAGGCTAGAATGACGAAATACAAGCTCGAGTACATTTGGCTCGATGGATACACCCCGGTCCCCAACCTTCGCGGCAAGACGCAGGTCAAGGACTATGCGGAATTCCCGACGCTGGAGCAGCTTCCCCTGTGGGGCTTTGACGGCTCGTCGACGATGCAGGCCGAGGGGCACAGCTCCGACTGCGTGCTGAAGCCGGTCGCCGCCTATCCGGACCCGGCCCGCACCAACGGCGTGCTGGTCATGTGCGAAGTCATGATGCCGGATGGCGTCACCCCGCATGCCTCGAACAAGCGCGCCACCATCCTCGATGACGAGGGCGCCTGGTTCGGCTTCGAGCAGGAATATTTCTTCTACAAGGACGGCCGTCCGCTCGGCTTCCCGGAGAGTGGCTACCCCGCACCGCAGGGTCCGTACTACACCGGCGTCGGTTACTCCAATGTCGGCTCCGTCGCCCGCCAGATCGTCGAGGAGCACCTCGATCTCTGCCTCGCGGCCGGCATCAACCACGAAGGCATCAATGCCGAGGTTGCCAAGGGCCAGTGGGAATTCCAGATATTCGGCAAGGGCTCCAAGAAAGCCGCCGACCAGATGTGGATGGCCCGCTATCTCATGCAGCGCCTGACCGAGAAATACGGCATCGATATCGAGTACCACTGCAAGCCGCTCGGCGACACCGACTGGAACGGCTCTGGCATGCACGCCAACTTCTCGACCTCCTATATGCGCGAAGTCGGCGGCAAGGCCTATTTCGAAGCGCTGATGGCCGCTTTCGACAAGAACCTGATGGACCACATCGCCGTCTACGGCCCTGACAACGACAAGCGTTTGACCGGCAAGCACGAGACCGCGCCGTGGAACAGGTTCAGCTATGGCATCGCCGACCGCGGCGCCTCGATCCGCGTCCCGCATTCCTTCGTCAAGAACGACTACAAGGGCTATCTGGAAGACCGCCGCCCGAACTCGCAGGGCGACCCCTACCAGATCGCTTCGCAGATCCTGAAGACGATCGCCTCGGTGCCGGCGAGCGCCCAGGTATCGGCTGCCGCGTAACCATCGCGGCATCGGTGAAACAAAGGCCCCGGCGCTCCATGCGTCGGGGTTTTTGTTGTGTGCCGAGCATGATCGACAGCTCGGAGGTGTAAGTCCTCTACCCAGCCTGATGGCGGCGAAGGGTTAGCGAAGCGCAAGGGCGTCGTCGTGAGGCGGGG
>NZ_JAMYQP010000058.1:0-28334 GCF_040320945.1 Mesorhizobium sp. M0587 | reverse complement strand
TCCCCCGTGAAATCGAGGACATTCTGACGATCTCGACGGCCGAACGGCACCGCTGGCTGAAAGATGGTCGCTTGCAGAGCGCCGGGACGAAAACGGTGAAACTGCGCGGGCGGGCAAGGAACATCACCTTTCACGTGTTCGACCCGCAGCACGTGGAGGATGTGCTTGACCGCGACCTGGTTACGGTCTGGCGCGAACAGGACGCAGCGACAGCTGCGGAGAATAGGCGGCGAGCCGCGGGGAGGGCCGCTATGAAACGCGCTCAAAGAAGCGGTCGCGGAACTGCAGCTTCAGCTGGCTATGGCCCCGATGAGAACGCGCTCTCCGATTTGCGCGGCTGGGAAGATTTTGAGAAGGACGGACTCCTGCGCTGATGGGCCGGGCGCACAAGCAGGTTAGGGTGTTTGCCTGCGCCGTGCGAGATGCGCAAGGAGGGCCGTCAAACGCATCGCGTTCAGGACCCGTTTCGCAGGGACACCGCCCTTGCGCGCCATCTCGACACCTAACGGCGTCCGCTCGGGCCACAGCTGCAGACGCCGCACAGAAAAATCTTGCATAAAATTGACTCGGCGCATCGGATCTGGCCCGGGCACGAATATGAACCTCATCAGCGTCGACATACGAATGCTCCGATCGCTGCAATGTGTCGCCAAAACCGGCAGCATTACGGAGAGGCGCGGCGCCTCAGCCGCTCACAACCGGCCATTACCCTGCAACTTCAGCGACTCGACGACTTTTGCGGCTGCAACCTGTTCCGTCATGACGGACGCAAGATGGCGCTTACTTCCGACGGCAGGGTGGTGCTTTCTTATACAAATTCGATCCTGCGCCTGCACGACGAGCTGCTGTCACGCCTCTCGTCGCCCGACATCGAAGGCCAGGTGATCCTTGGTATGCCCGATCTCTACGCGGCCTATCTGCTGCCGTCGATCTTGGCCGTATTCCAGCGCGCCTTCCCGCGTGTCCAGGTCCAGCTTCAATGTTCGCTGTCGACGCCGCTGGTCGCGCAGGTCCATCGCGGCGAAATCTCAAGCAGCAATGCCGACGGCCGCGGCGCGGTGTTCTACGGGACAAGGCCATCGACCGTTCGCCGGGCGGCACCGGGACGTCGGCGCGCATGGGGCAACTCCACGGCAAGGGACGACTGAAGGTCGGCGACAGCTTCCGCCAGGAAAGCCTGATCGGCACGGTGTTCGAGGGCCGTGTCGAGGCCGAGACCGACGTAGGGCTTTTCAAAGGCATCAAGCCCAGTGTCGGCGGCTGGGCGCGGATCATCGGCCACAATACGATCTTCGTCGACGACCGCGATCCGTTGGCTCACGGTTTCCAAATCCAGTAACGGGACGGGAAGTTGAAAAACTAGTCCTCGCGCTTGCGCTTTCTTATCGCCAACCTAAATCTGCCTCGAGTCAACGACCGGGGTGGCCCAATCCTAAGTCCGGTTCGAGCGGAGCCAAACTGCACCGCAATGGCCGATACAAGGCGCAAAGCTGCCGTTCGCGTCGTGGATAGCTTTCGGGTCAGACTCTCCCGCTCCCTACCGGTCTTTGCAGCACCGAGACAGGCCCATCACGCCCGACACTGTAGAAAATATCGCATGCTCTCCGAGTGGGGGGAAAGGCGGTGGCGCTCTGGCGACTCGATCCCCTGCATCGAATGGCATGACGGGGGGACCATCTGGGCCAGATCGAGGGCAATTGCTACAGATTGTTTCAGGTGCGAAGGCATTGCGCGAACAGAGAAATGATCGGGAACCGAATCAATCCACAGAAATATTTAGTTGGTATTTTTGTTGGTTAGCTCTGCCATTGCCCGAGTCATAACTATTTGAAACGAAAACGAGATTTCCTTGGCTTGGATTCCGCCTCTGGGCACCATCCCCTTCCGGTCCGTTCCGGACACATTTGTTCCCGGTTCCTCCGCCTGCCGCCACATCTCCTTGCTGAAAGAATGCAGCGAGTGCTCGATAGAGATGCAGATCACCGTCCGATCTTTTGACACATTTAGTGATTTGCACGAGGCCGCTGATGGGGCTCTGGTAAGTACACGCCTTTCCGGCTTCAGGCACTTGGCGGAAAGGGTGGGGGTGTGAAAGGGTGGCCAAGCATGGCCCTAGCAAGCACCATTGTCTTGAGCGGCGACTATGGCTACGACAGCTATAAAGTATCCGGTCTGGCCGCCGACACCACTATCGATGCCACCAACGCCTCGTGGATCGTCGCCAATCAGGGAAGCCCCACCAACCTCTATCCCTTCGCGGTCGTCAACCCCGGCGACAACCTCGTGGCTTTGGGCGGCACGATCAACGGCACGGTCTCCCAGACCGGCGACTGGGAGAACATTTATGTCAACTCCGCGGCAGTCCGTGTAAATTCAGCCCACAGCTTTGTCATCGACGACTGGACAATCACCAAGCCCTGGGACGGCATCCGTGTCGGCGGCACCGGCACCTTCCTCATCGACGATAGCTATGTCGGCTACTCGCGAGACGACGCGGTCGAGGACGACGACGTCATCGGCGGCACTATCAAGGATTCCCTGTTCGACAACGTGTTTTCCGGAGTGAGCCTTGGTGACGGCGACGTGGATGGATCTGACAACTCGGTCATCATGGATGGCATGCTTCTGGGCATGGGAGAGTACCTTCGCAAAGGCGAGCTGACGCACGGCTCGCCGTTCAAACTCGACAAGGGCATAGGCTCACACGATATCGTTCCCAGCCTGCACTTTATCGATTGTGTGGTGGCGATCACCGACGTCCACCACAACGGCATGGAACGGCTGCAGCGGGCTTGGGACAAGACGGTCGAGTCACACGGCAATTACTACCTCAACCTCTCTGACACGCCGCTGCCGTCCGATTATCCAATGCCGCCGGCCGGCTGGACGGTCCTTCAAGGCCAGGCGGCCCGCGATTACTGGGCCAACGCCAAGGCGGCCTGGCATACAGCCCATGACGGAACCGACCAGCCACCGCCACCTCCGGCACCGCCGACCGACCCGGCCAAGGGGACCACCGGGAACGACACTTTTGTCGGCACCGGCGCGGCCGATACCTATGATGCCCTGGCTGGCAACGACACACTGCGGGGCAAGGGTGGCAACGACGTGCTGAGCGGTGGCGCCGGCAAGGACACCTTCGTGTTTGACACGGCCTATGGCCCCGGCAATGTCGATAAACTCATTGATTTCCACGCGGCGGATGACGCGCTTTACCTCGACAATGCCGTCTTCACCATGCTCGGCCAAGGTTCCTTGTCCAGCCCGACGCAGGTGAACTCGTCGTACTTCGAGTTGCGCGAACACGCCACCAGCCACAACGATTACCTGCTCTACAACCAGAGCACGGGCGTTCTGTACTATGACCCCGATGGCTCGAAACCGATGGCCCAAGTGGAAATCGCCCAGCTAGAGCCCGGGACTACCCTGACCTTTCATGACGTGTTCATCATTTGATCGCTCATGGATGGACCGTGCAGCGTCTTCATGATGCGACGCAGGCACTTGGTTCTGGACGTGTTCCGCGGCGTGGACGTGCAGCAACGGCGTGCTGCCGGTCTCGCACAGCGTTGGCGTTGCTGCGCTTCCGATCCCAAGCTTTGATTCTGCAATCTCAAGAGGAATTTGAAGGACGCGCTATGGCCAGGTTTCTTCACCGGAGCGCCAGGGCAAATCTGCGGTGAATGGCCAACGCGATTTGTGACTGATTTCGTCGCCCGTAACCGACTGGTGAACGACGCGTCGTGTCAGCCCACGACCTTGGTCAAGCGATGCAGGGCGAAATCGGCGAAATAGTCGCCGACGCCTCTCGCCTGGAAACGCTGCATGGCGGCGCCTTGCATATGGGCGCGCCATAGATCTTCGCTTGCCCAGGTCTCGACGAAGATGCGGATACGGCCGTCGTCGAGCGACTGGTGCAACTCATAGCGCAGGCAGCCATCCTCGAGCAGGGTCTCGGCGACCAGCTGTTCCTGGGCGGCGCCGAGCGCCGCCTCCTTGCCGGGCTTGGCGGTGGTGATGGCGATGACGGTAAGTGGAGACTGTGACATCAAATTCTCTCTTTCAGGCGATGGTGTTGATCAGGCCGCCCTCGGCGCGCAGGGCGGCGCCGTTGGTGGCCGATGAGCGTGGGCTGGCGAGATAGGCGACGAGGTTTGCGATCTCTTCCGCGTCCACCATGCGTTGGAGGATCGAGGCGGCGCGCGCGGTGGCGAAGAATTCTGCCTCGATTTGCTTGATCGGAGCGGCGGGGTCTCTGGCCTGGCTGCGCAGGAAGGTATCGATGCCGTCCGAACGGGTAGGCCCCGGCATCACCGCGTTGACCGTGACATTGGTGCCGCGCGTCAATTGCGCCAAGCCCCGCGAGATCGAGAGCTGCGCTGTCTTGGTGGTCGCGTAGTGGATCATGTCGGCCGGGACGGCGAGACCGGATTCGCTGGAGATAAAGATGATCCGGCCCCAGTTTCGCTCCAGCATGCCCGGCAGATAGGCGCGCGACAGGCGCACGCCGCTCATCACGTTCACATCGAACATATGGCTCCAGTCCGCGTCGGCGATGTCTCCGAACTGCTTGCTCTCATAAATGCCGAGATTGTTGACGAGGATATCGACCGCCGGCGCGACATTAGCGACGAGCGCTGCGCCCTCGGCGCTGGCGGCGTCGGCCAGCACGCCACTGACGGCCTTGCCTCCGGACGCCTCGACGCTGGCGATCGCCGCATCGAGTTTCGCCCGGTCGCGCCCGGTGATGATGACTTTTGCGCCTTCGAGCGCGAGTGCACGGGCGATTTCGAGCCCGATGCCCGCGGTGGCGCCGGTGACAAGGGCGGTCTTGTCGTTCAGATGCAGATCCATGAAATGCCTCCAGATTGTGTCTGAAAGCTATTTATGATTTGGGAGCGCTAAGAACTATTGCCGCGAGGGGATACACACCTGTGAATGAGAAGCATCAATGCCGCGCATCCTGATGGAACGCTCAGGCGAGATGGAAGTGTTCGCGCGCGTGGTCCAGGAAGGTGGTTTCTCGGCTGCGGCGCGCAGCCTGGACATCACACCGTCGGCTGTCAGCAAGCTGATCGCGCGTCTCGAGGCGCGGCTTGGCACGCGTCTTCTGGTCCGCACGACGCGCGCGCTTACCCTGACTGGCGAGGGCGAGGCCTATCATCATGCCGCGCTGAAGATTTTGCAGGATCTGAACGACGCCGACCAGGAAGCGTCTGGAGGGGCGGTTCGGGGGCGGCTGCGGGTCAACACCACCATCCCCTTCGGCACGATGTTCGTTGCCCCGGCCATGCCGGCCTTCATCGCACGCAATCCCGACCTCATTGTCGACCTGAGCTTCACGGACGGGATCGTCGATCTCGTCGCCGAGAAGACCGATGTCGCCATCCGCATGGGCAATTTGCCGGACAGCGGACTGATTGCGCGCAAACTCGGGCAGAGCCGGCGTGTCGTATGCGCCGCTCCAAACTATATCGCGCGCCATGGCAGGCCTGCAACGCCGGCCGATCTCGCACGCCATGGCTGCCTGACCTTCAACTTCCGCCGCACCCGGCCATCCTGGCCTTTCCGCTTCGAAGGCAGGGAAATCGGGCAACCCGTCACCGGCAGCCTCGTCGTGAACAATGGCGAGACGATGAAACAGATGGCGCTTGCCGGCGTGGGCATTGCGCGGCTGGGTCTATTCCATGTCGCTACCGAGATTGCCGAGGGCAGGCTCGTGGCACTGCTCGAAGATTTCAATCCGGGTGATCTGGAACTGGTGCATGCGATTTACGTCGGCGGCGGGCCGTTGCCACACCGTGTCCGCGCTTTTCTTGAATACATGATCGAAGTGATGGCTGAAACTCCGCTCCTCAAGGCGCATTAGCTTGGCTTTCTGGTCAATTTGCCGAATAGCGGCCACGTCGTTTCCTGGCGCGACTCGCCAGACGAAACGACTTTGCGCTCGTCGGCTCATCAGCGGACTCATTTTGCTTGGTGATGCCCCTGCCCTGGGGCAAACTACCCCCTGGGGCTGCAGGAGGAGAAATGAGAGCACGCGCAGCAACGCTTGGGGATCTGGAGGATGTCTTTCGGGACCTGTCCAAGCGGATGTCGGATGAGTATGTCGCCGCCGGCAAGGACAGCAAAATCGCCTACGACAACCTGATGATGAATTTGAAGGAAGGCCGGGCGCACGCGCTTGTCGAGGGCGACAAGACGGTGGCGATCATCGCCTGGCATGAAAACAGCGACGCCGCCGACACGTCGTTCGCCGCGCAGGAGGACTTCTTCCGGGCCGCGACCGTCCGCTTCTGCAAGCGGCATATCAGGCACATCCAGGCGCTCGCCGGCAACCTTCCCATCCATTCACGAAGCTGGCTGCGGGGACCTGACGTCGCCCGGTGGTTTCGCATCATCGGTTATGTCGAGCGCGGCCAGGAGAACGGCGCAAACCTGTATGAGCTGGAGCCGGCGCGCGCCGGGTAAGCGTCCTTGCCGCACCGCGGACGCCGCGTGCAGCGCGCGGTTCACCGCGAGGATCGACATGTGGTTTTCGCCGGCATGCAGCTCGAAGCTCGCGCGTGCCTCGACTTGGACATGAATATCTCCCCAGGGACAAAAAGTCAGCGGCGGCGCAGCAGCCACATCAGCACCGGACCGTCGATCAGGGTGGCTACGAGACCGGCCGGGACCTGGCGCGGGAAAATGGCGGTGCGGCCAATCCAGTCGGCGGCGACCATGATGAGCGCGCCGGCGAGCACGGCGCCTATGGCTTGCGGCAGCGCGCGGGAAAGGCCGAGACGTCGGGCAAGGTGCGGCGCCATCAGGCCGATGAAGGTCAGCGGCCCGACCACCAGCGTCGAGGCGGCAGTGAGGGCGGCGACCATCAAGAGCACGAGAAGCCGCGTCGCCCGCAAGTCGACGCCTAGGCTTTGCACCGCGGCGGAGCCGAGCGGCAGCATGTCCAGCTAGCGCATGAAGAGCGGCGCCAGCAGGAACAGGCCAAGGGCGATTGCCGAGGTCAGAACCGCCGAGCCGGCATCGACGCCATAGGTCGAGCCGGTGAGCCAGTTGAGCAGCAGCATGGCGCGCGGATCGCCGGTGGCGGTGAGCACCAGGATCAGCGCGTCGAACAAGGCCGTCAAGGCCACGCCGGCGAGCAGCAGACGTTCCGGCGTGTAGGCGGCACGGCGGCCGATCGTCAGCGTCACCAGCAAGGCGGCGAAGGCGCCGATAGTGGCGGCGGCGGTCTGCAGCGGGCGGCCGGCGTCGGAGAGTGCGAACAGTGCCACCATCATGCCGAGCGCGGCACCGGCGCTGATGCCGAGCACTTCGGGGCTGGCCATCGCATTGCCGGTCAGCCGCTGCATCATCAGCCCGGCCAGCGCCAGCATGGCGCCGGCGGCGAACGCGGCGGAGACCCTTGGCCACCGCCAGGACAGCAAAGGCTGCATCTGGTCGCCGAGGGCGAGGGTCCAGCCATGCGGTCCCGGTCCATAAAACGGGGCAAGTCCCAACAGCGCAAGCAGAGCCAAGCCGATCAGCGCCAGCGCGAGGCCGGGCCGGCCCGTCCTGGGCAGGCGCTCAGCGGCCGGGGCCTCGGCGCCAAGCGAAAGGCGCGGCAGCAGCCACAGCAGCAGCGGTGCGCCGAGAAGTGCCGTGATGGCGCCAGTCGGCAGCAGATCGCCTTGCGGTCCGGTCGCGATCTGCACGGCCTGATCGGCTGCCCACAGCAAGGCGCCGCCGATGAGCGGCGCCGCCACCAGCTGCTGGCCCAGCCGGCGCGCACCGCCGATGCGGGCAAGGGTCGCGGCGGCGAGGCCGACGAAGCCGATCACGCCGACGGCGGCAACGACGAAGGCGACCAGCGCGACGGCCGCCGCCAGTCCGGCGAAGCGATAGGCGCCGAGCGGGACGCCGAGGCTGCGCGCGCCTTCATCGTCGAGGCCAAGCAAGGTCAGCGGCCGCACCATCAGGCCGATCGCCAGCGCGGCGGCCCCGAGGCGCGGCAGCAGCCATAGCGTCGTCGACCAGTCCTGCTGGCCGAGCGAACCGGCACCCCAGATGAACAGGCTAGCCAGCCATTCATGCCGCAGCACCACCAGGGCCGCACCGATGGCGCCGGCATAGAGGCTGACGACAAGCCCGGCCAGCACGACCGAAAGCGGCGACAGGCCCTTGTGCCAGGACAGGGCGAAGACCACGGCGAGCGCTCCGAAGGCGCCGGCAAGCGCCACCCATTCGCGGCCGAAGGCAAGCGAGGACGGAGCGAGCAGCGTTGCCAGCGCCAGCGCCAGGTAGGCGCCGGCCGAGATGCCGACGGTTTCGGGCGAGGCCAGCGGGTTGCGCAGCACCTGCTGCAGGACAGTTCCGGCCAGTCCGAGTGCCGCGCCGCAGAGAAGGCTGACGGCCAGCCTGGGCAGGAAGGCGTAGTGGACCAGCACCTGCCGCATGTCCTCGACATCGGGGCTAGCGAGCGCGTCGAGCCAGAGCGCCGGCGGCAATTGCACGACAAGGTTGGAGAGGGTCGCGGCGGCGGCAGCGCCGACAAGAACGGCGCAAAGCAGGATAGCGGCGACCCGATGCCGGTCGAGCATGCGAGGCGCGCGGCTGGCCGGGGCAAGGCCGGCATCACCGGGGAAGGTCGCCTCCCTTTCAGCCATCGGCGCGCTCCGCGATCAGCGCCTGCGCCAGCAGCCGGGCAAAGCGGCTCGCCGAGGGCAGCGTGCCGAACATCAGCACTGGGGCAAGGCGCATGATCGAACGGTTGCGCACGAAAGGCATGGCGTTCCAGACCGGGCTTTCGGTCAGCGTGCCGCCGGCCCCTTCGGGCAAGGGCTCGATATAGGCAAGCCGTGCGTCGTCCGACGTCGCCAATCCGTCGATGCCGACGGTCGCAAACCCCCAGTAATTCGTCTCGCCGGTCCAGGCGTTGCGGACGCCGATACGGTCGAACACCGCCTGAAACAGGCTTTTCTGGCCGTAGACGCGCACATTGCGCGGATCGAGGAAGTTGACGACGTAGATCGGCCGGTCCGCAAGCGCTGCCAGTTGCTGCCTGACATCGGAGAAACAGGCCTCCGTCGCCGCGATCAGCGCCTCGCCTTCGCTTTCCTTGCCGACAAGCGCCGCGAGCTGGCGGGTCGCCTCGATGGCGCGTTGGTAGGGCTGGCCCTGCTCGGTGTAGATGCCGATCGTCAGCACCGGCGCCACGCGTTCGAGCAGCGGCTTGATGCCGTCGAGATAGGGGGTGGCGAGGATGATGTCGGGCCGAAGCTGCTGGAGGTATTCGAGATTGGGTTCCAGGAGCGTGCCGATATCGGCAACCTCAAGCGGCAGCGGCGGCTCGACCACCCATTTCTCCCAGACCTCGCGGTCGGCGATGGCGACCGGGGTGACGCCGAGCATCAGCAAGGTCTCCGCCAGCCCGTCATCGAGGCAGACGATGCGCAGCGGCTTCGCCTCGGCGGCCTGGGGTACCAGTCCGGCCAAGGGCAGCATGAAAAGCGCGAGCGCGCCGCGCCGGGTCATCCCGGACGGGCGGTTGGCTGTTCCTATCGGCCTGGATTTCCGGTTTGTTTCCAATTCGGCATGCCTGTCTGCGGATCCTGGTCCCAGCGACCAATGCCTGGTTGAGTATAAAACATGATTTTCGTAGTCAACATTCCAGACGTCTGAGGAGCGAACAATCCGCCCGAGCGCATGCCGGGCACCGCGACTTCCGGCCGCAGGCGCGCAGGAAAATCCGTGTGCCGGCCGAATTCATCCGCGGCCCCGTTTTTTCCTTACGGAGGCGGTCCACATGGACGGGCCGCCGGCTTGCCGCCCCGGCTCATTGCGGGAAGGATCAGAGCGGTGTGTTCCCGAAAAGCGGTGACAAGCGCCGCCGGAAGGTGTTGAAGATGACGGCCGACACGGGAGGGGCGTGTGATCGGGTTGCACTCGGCAAGGGTTGATGGTTTGTTGCCGGTCAGCGGAGAATGACAGATGCGAGAATCAATCGGTCAAGACGAATATGGGTCGACCAGCCCTTTCGATCCGGACGACCTGCCGAATCTGAACGCGATCGGACCAGGAATCGGGAGCAATGATTTCGAGAAATACGCGGTGGCTGTGATCATCGTGTTCGGCGCGCTGATCATTGGGGGGCTGATGGCCGCATCGTTGACGTTCGGCCATCGCAACGGCTTCCTGTTCGCGCTTGGCGGCGCCACGTCGGCCTGGATATCGGGAAACGCGCTTCTGCTCGACCGGCCGCGCATCTACGCGCTGTTCGTCGGCATCGCCGCCCTGATGCTGATTGCATCGACCGTCACGCTGATTTCGTGACGTTCCGCCTGTGACCTAAGGTCAGTATCCAAGCGCCTCGCCCGACGCGGCGCGGCTGTCGATGGCGCCGTTGTAGCGGGCGCCGCCGCCCTTGTCGATTTCAGCCAGGCTCTTGCCGCCGACCAGAATGCCGGCCGCTTGGCCCCAGGTCGAATCACCGAGATCGAGGTGATAGCCCATGCCGGCCAATAGTCTTTCGGTGTCCGGCGAAAGTCCTAACGGTTCGACGTAGACCGTGTCGGGCAGCCATTGGTGATGGACGCGCGGCGCGTCGATCGCTTCCTGGATATTCATGCCGTGGTCGATGACGTTGACGATGGCTTCCAGCGTAATGGTGATGATGCGCGACCCGCCTGGGCTGCCTATGACCATGAACGGCTTGCCGTCCCTGGATACCACGGTCGGGCTCATCGACGACAGCGGCGTCTTCTTCGGCTGGATGGCGTTGGCCTCGCCTTGGACCAGGCCGTAGAGGTTGGGCACGCCGGGCTTCTGGGTGAAATCGTCCATCTCGTTGTTGAGCAGGATGCCGGTGCCGGCGGCGACGACGCCGGCACCAAACGAGCCGTTCAGCGTGTAGGTAACCGCGACCGCGTTGCCGTCCTTGTCGATGATCGAATAATGCGTGGTCTGCTTGCTCTCGCCAAAGCCTTTCGGCATCAGGTCCTGCGACACGCCGGCCCGGAACGGGTCGATTTTTTCGCGGATGTCCCTGGCGTAAGTCTTGTCCAGCAGTTTGCTCACCGGATTGTCGACGAAATCGGGATCGCCGAGCGCCGAATTGCGATCGACGTAGGCATGGCGCATCGCCTCGACCATGACATGGACGGTCTCGGCCGAGCCGGCGCCGAGATAGGACAGCGGATAGCCCTCGAGAACGTTGAGGATTTCGCAGATGATGACGCCGCCGGAGCTCGGCGGCGGCGACGATGTGATCTCGTAGCCGCGATAGGTGCAGGTGACCGGCTTCAGTTCGCGCACCGCGTACTGCTCGAAATCGGCCTTCGCGAGAATGCCGCCCTTGGCGGCGCTCGCCTTGACGATGGCATCGGCGATGGCGCCTTTGTAGAAGGCCTCCGAACCTTTTTCGGAGATCGCCGAGAGCGACGCGGCGAGATCAGACTGCACCAGCATCTCGCCGGTGCCATAGGGTTTGCCATCCGGTTTCAGGAATATGGCCGCCGCAGCGGGATCCTTCGCCAGCCTGGCGGCGCCCCCGGCAAACGAGGCGGCGTCACCCTGATTGAGGATGAACCCGTCCTTGGCATAGCGAATAGCCGGCGCCATCAGGTCCTGCCTGGACAAAGTTCCGTATTTTTCGCGCGCCATCTCGAAACCGGCCACCGAGCCCGGCACGCCGACCGCGAGGTAGCCATCGAGGCTGGCGCCCTTCACCGGATTGCCGTCCTTGTCGAGATACATGGTCTTGGTCGCTGCCAGCGGCGCCCGCTCGCGAAAGTCGAGGAAAGTCGATTTGCCGTCCTTGAAGCGGATGGTCATGAAACCGCCGCCGCCGATATTGCCGGCATTGGGGTAGACGACGGCCAAGGCATAGCCGACGGCGACCGCCGCATCGACGGCATTGCCGCCCTTCCTCAACACCGCGACACCGACCTCCGACGCCAGATGCTGGGCCGTCACCACCATGCCGTTCTCGCCCTTGGCAGGTGCGGGCGAGGCAGCGAAGGTCACGGGCGGTGATGCGACGGCGATCGCGAGGGAAAGGCTGACGGCGATCAGCGTCCGGCGGGTCAAGGACATGGCGGCGCTCCAAGGCGTTGGGATGCGCCTAGAAGAACCGGTTCGAGCGGGAGAGTCTACTGACATGATGTGGGTGGCGGCGGCTTGCCTCAATCGGCGACGCCAGCGCTGCCCTGTAGTGAGCGACGAGAAGCCAGCTATCCGTGATTTCGGCGCTAGGAATTTTTTCTTGACTGGTGAGTGCAGCTATGGTACAAATTTACCTATGGTGCAGATTTGCGCCAATGGCCCGCCCCTCAGGCGGGTTTTTCGTTTCAGGTCCAATCCGACTGTCAGACGATACCGCCGCTGCCGCCGGCAACAGCAGGGCGTTCCGCCGCGACCTTTGCGCGATAGCCTGCAGCCCGGTAGGCCGCGACCGGGTCGATGGCGCCGCCAGTGTTCAGCCGCGCCATGGCCAGGATCGGCTCGACATCGGTGCGGTAGGCGACCTTCAGTGTCTGCGTCGCCATCAGGGCATCGTTGCCGTCCTGGTGGCTTTCCAGCGCCTTGCGGTCGACCAGCAGCGCCTGCGCATAGGCGCGCTGCACCTCGACCGCGGACAGCATCAGGCTCTCGATCGGATCGGTGACGTTATGGCTCTGGTCGAGCATGTGGGCGGGGTCGAAGCTCTCGGCGCCGGACAGTTCGGCATCGACCAGTTCGTTGAAGACCAGGAACAGCCGGTAAGGATCGATCGAACCGGCATCGAGGTCGTCGTCGCCATATTTCGAATCGTTGAAGTGGAAGCCGCCGAGTTTCTTGAACTGGATCAGCCGCGACACGATCATCTCGATGTTGACGTTGGGCGCATGATGGCCAAGATCGACCAGGCAGAACGCCTTGTCGCCCAATTCCTGCGCGATCATGTAATTGGTGCCCCAGTCCTGCACGACGGTGGAATAGAAGGCCGGCTCGTACATTTTGTGCTCGGTGAACAGCTTCCAGTCGGCGGGCAGCCCGGCATAGATCTCCTTCATGGCGTCGAGGTAACGCTCGAAGGCCTTGGCGAAATTGACCTGGCCGGGAAAGTTCGAGCCGTCGCCGATCCACACCGTCAGCGCCTTGGAACCCAGCGTGTTGCCGATCTCGATGCATTCGAGATTGTGCTCGACCGCTTGCCGGCGCGTGGCGGCGTCGGCATGCGACAGCGAGCCGAATTTGTAGGACAGCTTCTGGTCCCTGGCGTCGGAGAAGGTGTTGGAGTTCATGGCGTCGAAGCCGAGGCCGAAACGCGAGGCCGCCTGCTTCAGCCGGTTCGGGTCGGCCTTGTCCCAAGGGATGTGCAGGGACACCGAAGGCGTTGCCTGCGTCAGTTGCTTGATGACGGCGCAGTCCTCGATCTTGTCGAAGATGTCGCGCGGCTCGCCCGCGCCGGGAAAGCGGGCGAAGCGGGTGCCGCCGGTGCCGACGCCCCAGGACGGGATCGCCACGGCGAATTTCTCGACCTTGCCGCGGATGGCGTCGATGGCGATACCGCGACGGTCGAGCCGCTCGCCGAGCGAGGCGTAGTCGCGATCGAGATCAGCCGTGCGCGCGGCGTTGTGTTTCTTGACGAGGTCGGCGGAAATGATGGTTTCGGACATGGCTATTCCTCCCAAGAAAGCGTTCGGCTGGCGCTGCCCCTCATCCGCCTGCCGGCACCTTCTCCCCTTGAACGGGGAGAAGGAAGACCTATCGCGTAAAGCTCTGCGCGTTGCCGGCGTCGACGTTGACGATGTTGCCGGTCGACTTGGCCGACATGTCGGAAGCGAAGAAATAGATCGCTTCGGCGATGTCTTCGGGAAACACCGAGCGCTTCAGCATCGAGCGCGAGCGGTAGTGCTCCTCCAGATCGTCGGTCGACATCTTATAGGCGGCGGCGCGCTGTTCCTTCCACTCGCCGGTCCAGATCTTCGAGCCGCGCAGCACCGCGTCCGGGTTGACGACATTGACCCTGATCTGCGCTTCGGCGCCCTCCAGCGCCAGGCAGCGGGCGAGATGGATCTCGGCGGCCTTGGCGGTGCAATAGGCGGCGGCGTTGGGCGAAGCGGCAAGGCCGTTCTTGGAGGCGACGAAAACGACGTTGCCGCCGATCTTCTGCACCCTGAACAGCCGGAAGGCTTCGCGCGAGACCAGGAAATAGCCGGTCGACAGGATGTCCATGTTCTTGTTCCACAGCGCCAGCGTCGTCTCCTCGATCGGCGCCGAGGAGGCGAGGCCGGCATTGGACACCAGAATGTCGATGCCGCCGAACTCGACCGCCGTCTCCGCAAAGCCGGCGACGACCTGGTCCTCCGAGGTGACGTTGATGACCACCGGCCGGACGAAATCCTTGCCATGGGCCTTGGCCAGCTCTTCATTGGCGCTGGCAAGCGCCGCCTCGTCTATATCGGCGAGCACCACGCAGGCGCCCTCGCGCAGCAGCCGGTTGGCTGTCGCGCGGCCGATGCCGCCGGCGCCGCCGGTGACCAGCGCGATCTGCCCGGCAAGAGCCTTGGGTTTCGGCATGCGCTGCAGCTTCAGGTCCTCGAGCAGCCAGTATTCGATGTCGAATGCTTCCTGCGCGGGAAGGCCGACATAGGACGAGACGGTCGAGGCGCCGCGCATGACGTTGATGGCGTTGACGTAGAACTCGCCCGAAATGCGCGCCGTGGCCTTGTCGCCGGCGAAGGTGAACATGCCGACGCCGGGCATCAGGTAGACGACGGCGTTGGGATCGCGGATGGCGGGGGAATCGGCATGCTTGCAGCTGTCGTAATAGGCCTGGTAGCCGACACGATAAGCGGCAACATCGTCGGCGAGGCGCGCGATGACGGCATCGACATCGGGCTTGGCCGGATCGAACTCGATGACCAGCGGGCGGATCTTGGTGCGCAGGAAATGGTCGGGGCACGAGGTGCCGAGTGCCGCCAGCGGGCGCAATTCCCTGGAGTTGACGAATTCGAGCACGGCGGCGGAATCGTCGAAATGGCCAAGCTTGTGGCTCTTCTCGGAAATCAGGCCGCGGATTTTCGGCATCAGCCTGGCGGCGATGGCCCGACGAGCGGCGGCGTCGAGCGACTTGACCACCTCGCCACCGAAGATCGCAACACCCTCGGAGCGGCGCTCGAACCACTCGATCGCCTGGTTGATGACCGAGATCGTCGTCTCGTAGCATTCCCGGGGGGTATCGCCCCAGGTGAACAGGCCGTGGCTTTCGAGGATGACGCCCTTGGCGGCGGGATGTTCGAGGCAGAATTTCTCCAGCCACAGGCCGAGTTCGAAGCCCGGCCGCTTCCACGGCAGCCAGCCGATGGCGTCGCCGAAGATCTCGCTGGTCAGCGCCCTGGAATCCTTGGCGGCGGCGATGGCGATGATGGCGTCGGGGTGCATGTGGTCGACGAAAGGCTTCGGCACGAAGGCATGCAGCGGCGTGTCGATCGAGGCCGCGCGCGGGTTGAGGTTGAAGGTGCAGTGCGGCAGATAGCCGACCATCTCGTCCTCGTGCTCGACGCCGCGATAGAGGCCTTTGAGCGCCCGCAACTTGTCCATGTAGAGCGTCGCAAAACCGTCTAGCTTGATCGAGGCGCTGTCGCCGCCCGAGCCCTTGACCCACAGCACTTCGACGTTCTCGCCGGTGAGAGGGTCTTTCTGCCAGATCTTCGAGGAGGTGTTGCCACCGCCGTAATTGGTGACGCGCTTGTCGGAACCGAGCACATTGGAGCGGTAGACGAGCCGCTCCGGCTCGCTCATCGGCTGAGCCTTGGCTTCGTCCCACAGGTTGGCGAGGCGCGCGCCGGTGCGCTTGTCGAGCATAGGTATCCTCCCGAAGGCCGGCAAACGGTGCGGCCATTTGGTCCAAATTTCCACGGAAGCATCCGGCTTGTCAATCATAAACGATCAACATCGATCATATTGCACTGCACAATGAAATTATATGATCGGAAATGATTGACACTGCGCGTTTTGGGTGCCTAGATGCTCAGGCAGGGAGGAACCATGCACGAAAAAGAGCGCCATAGGATCATTCTGTCCGCCGTCCAGGAAAAACCTGTGGTGACGGTGCAGGAGATGGTAGACCTGACGGAGTCTTCCGAGGCGACGATCCGGCGCGATATCGCGGCTCTCCATGTCCAGAAACGCCTGCGCCGTGTGCGCGGCGGCGCCGAGGCGATATCGCCGCCGCAGTTCATCGGCCTCGCCGGCCGGCCCTTTTCCGTCAACGAATCGATCAATGCCGCGCAGAAGCGGGCCATCGCCCGCGAAGCGGTCGAGCTGTGCGGGGATGGCGAGCCGATCATCATCAATGGCGGCACCACCACCTTCCAGATGGTGCATTTCCTGACCGGCCGTCGCATGCCGATCTTCACCAATTCATTCCCGATCGCCGAGCATTTGCTCAAGCACTCCAAGAACACGGTGATGCTGTCGGGCGGCACCATCTACCGCGAGCAGAACATCATCCTGTCGCCCTTCGACAACGACGTGACGCGCAATTTCTATGCGCGCCGCATGTTCATGGGCGCGCAGGGGCTGGGCCCGCTCGGCCTGATGGAAGGCGATCCGCTCCTGATCCAGGCGGAGCAGAAACTGATTGACCAGGCCGACGAACTGGTGGTGCTGGTCGATTCCTCGAAGTTCCGCAAACGCTCCAGCCTGATCCTGTGCGGCCTTGCGCGCATCGCCACCGTCATCACCGATGACGGCATCGAGGATCGCGAAGCCAAAATGTTAGAGACCGCGGGCGTGGCGCTGATCGTCGCCCGCAAGACGGCAAAGGAAGAATCTTCACTGCAGGCCTGAGACACCTCACGCCCGCAGCGGCGATGGAATGCAACGCTCAAGGGAGGAATATTCGATGAGCTTTCTGAAGAAACTAATGGTAACGGCGGCCTTCTCCGCCGCCATGTTCGTGAATGCCGCCTATGCCGAGAACGTCAAGATCGCATTGGTGGTGAAGTCGCTCGGCAACGGCTTCTTCGATGCCGCCAACAAGGGCGCCGAAGAGGCGGCCAAGGAGCTCGGCGACGTCGACATCATCTACACCGGCCCGACCAAGGCGACCGCCGAGGCGCAGATCGAAGTGGTCAATTCGCTGATCGCGCAGAAGGTCAACGCCATCGCCATTTCCGCCAATGACGCCGACGCGCTGGTGCCGGTGCTGAAGAAGGCCATGGAGCGCGGCATCACCGTCATCTCCTGGGATTCGGGCGTCGCCAAGGAAGGCCGCCAGCTTCACCTCAACCCGTCCGACACCGGCCTGATCGGCGAGACTATCATCAAGCTTGCCGCCGACTACCTGCCGGAAGGCGGCGACGTCGCCATCCTGTCGGCCTCCTCGACCGCGACCAACCAGAATTCCTGGATCGACGCGGCCAAGAAAATCCTGCCGGAGAAGTTCCCCAAGATCAAACTCGTCGCCACCGTCTATGGCGACGACGATTCGGCCAAGAGCACGGACGAGGCCAAGGGGCTTCTGAAGTCCTACCCGAACCTCAAGGCGATCATCGCGCCGACCACCGTCGGCGTCGTCGCCGCCGCCCAGGTCGTCACCGACGAGAAGCTGATCGGCAAGGTCAACGTCACCGGTCTGGCGCTGCCGTCCGAGTTCAAGAAGTTCATCGACAATGGCGCCAGCCAGGCGGTGGCTTTGTGGAACCCGATCGACCTCGGCTACTCCGCCGTCTACCTCGCCCATGATCTGGCAGTGAAGAAGGAAGAGGCGAAGCCCGGCGCCACGCTGTCGATCGGCCGCGTCGGCAAGGTCACGCTCGACGACAGCAACTCGGCTGCGATGGCTCCGCCCTTCCAGTTCGACAAGAGCAACATCGAGAAGTTCTCCAAGATCTATTGATCTGGAGCGCTTGCACCCTCCCCCTCGTGGGGAGGGTCGGCGAGCGGCTTCGCGAAGCGATGAGACGGGGTGGGGGGCGACGTCTCCATGCACCAGGACCTTGATATGCTAGACAATCCCCACCCGGCTCCCATTGTTCGCGATCCTCCCCGCCAGGGGGAGAATGAGGCGACGCCACGCCTGACGCTGTCCGGCGTCTCGAAAAGCTTTCCCGGCGTGCGGGCGCTGCACAATGTCAGCCTGTCGCTCTATCCGGGCCAGGTGACCGCTCTGATCGGCGAGAACGGCGCCGGCAAGTCGACGCTGGTCAAGATCATGACCGGCATCTACCAGCCCGATGCGGGCACGATCAGCATCGACGGACAGGCCGTCACTCTGCCCAGCGCGCACGCCGCCTTCGGCCATGGCGTTACCGCCATCCATCAAGAAACCGTGCTGTTCGACGATCTGACGGTCGCCGAAAACATCTTTCTCGGTCACGCGCCGCGAACGCGCTTCGGCACCATCGACTGGCGCACGATGCGCAACAATGCGCGCGAAGTGCTCGACACCATGCATGCCGGCCATATCGACGCCGATGCAAGGCTGAAGGACCTCGGCATCGCCAACAAACATCTTGTCGCCGTGGCGCGGGCGATGTCGATCGACGCGCAGATCGTCATCATGGACGAGCCGACGGCCGCCCTTTCGATGAAGGAGATCGAAGAGCTCTTTTTGCTGATCGAGTTCCTCAAGAGCGAAGGCAAGGCGATCCTGTTCATCAGCCACAAGTTCGACGAGATCTACCGCATCGCCGACCGCTACACGGTGTTCCGCGACGGCGAGATGGTCGGCGAGGGCCTGATCAGGGATGCCAGCCAGGGCCAGATCGTGCGCATGATGGTCGGCCGCGCGGTCGACCACATCTTTCCGCAACGCAAGGCCGAGATCGGCGCGCCGGTGCTCTCCGTCTCCGGCCTGTCGCACCCCACCGAATTCAACGATATCGGCTTCGAGCTGCACAAGGGCGAGATCCTTGGCTTCTACGGCCTTGTCGGCGCGGGCCGCAGCGAGGTGATGCAGGCGATTTCGGGCATCACCCGCATTTCTGGCGGCACGATCACGCTGGAGGGCAAAACAATAGCGCCGAGATCGGCGGCGGATTCGATCGAGGCCGGCATCGTCTACGTGCCCGAGGAACGCGGCAAGCAGGGCGTGGTGATCGGCCTGCCGATCTTCCAGAATGTTTCTCTCCCGTCGCTGGCACGCACCTCCAAATCGGGCATGCTGCGGCTGGCGGAGGAATTTTCGCTCGCCCGCTCCTACACCGAGCGGCTGGACCTCAGGGCCTCCTCGCTCAGCCAGGACGTCGGCACGCTGTCGGGCGGCAATCAGCAGAAGATCGTCATCGCCAAATGGCTGGCGACCGCGCCCAAGGTGATCATCCTGGACGAACCGACCAAGGGCATCGACATCGGCTCCAAGGCCGCCGTGCACGGCTTCATGGCCGAGCTGGTGGCGCAAGGCCTGTCGGTGATCATGGTGTCGTCGGAACTGCCTGAAATCCTCGGCATGTCGGACCGCGTCGTCGTCATGCGCGAGGGCCTCGTCGCGGCGGTCTACGACATCGAGGGGCTGGATGCCGAGACGCTGGTCAGGACGGCAGCGGGGATCGCGGCATGAAGACTTTTTTCAAATACCGCGAGATCTGGCTGCTGGCGGCAATCGCCGTCTTGATCGGGCTGATCTCGACACGCTTTCCGGCCTTCGCCGATCCGGCCAATCTGCGCCAGGTGTTCAATGACACTTCGATCCTGATGATCCTGGCGCTCGGCCAGATGGTGGTGATCCTGACGCGGTCGATCGACCTGTCGATGGCCTCCAATCTGTGCTTCACCGGCATGGTGGTGGCGATGCTGAACGCCGCGCATCCGGCGATCCCGATCCCGCTGCTGATCGTCATCGCGCTGGCGGTCGGGCTGGTGCTTGGCGCCATCAACGGCCTCCTGGTGTGGCGGCTGAACATCCCCTCGATCGTCGTGACGCTGGGCACGCTCACCATCTATCGCGGCGCCACCTTCGTCATTTCAGGCGGCGCCTGGGTCAATGCCGACAAGATGAGCGCTGATTTCATCGACTTCCAGCGGGCGGCCTTCCTCGGCATTCCGGTACTGTCCTGGATCGCCATCCTGGTCATCGCGCTGTTCTTCGTGCTGATGACGCGCACCGCGCTCGGCCGCTCGATCTACGCCATCGGCGTCAACCCGACGGCGTCGGTCTATGCCGGCATCGATGTCGGCCGGACGAAATTCATCGTCTTCTGCATCTCCGGCATGATCGGCGGCCTCGCCGGTTATCTCTGGATATCGCGCTATGTCATTGCCTCGGTCGAGGTCGCCAACGGTTATGAGCTCAACATCATCGCCGCCTGCGTGATCGGCGGCATCTCGATCGCCGGCGGCATCGGCTCGGTCGGCGGCGCGGTGCTCGGCGCGCTGTTCCTCGGCATCATCTCGAACGCGCTGCCGGTCATCAACATCTCGCCCTTCTGGCAGATGGCGATTTCGGGCAGCGCCATCATTTTGGCCGTCGTGCTCAACGCGCGCGGCGAACGCCAGCAGGGCCGCATCATCCTGAGAAAAGTGGAGGCGGCATGACCGACGTGGCCCTTCGTGTGTTCCAGACGGTCGGACTGTTGCCTGCTGCAACAGTCCTGTTTTCAAAATGGGCGCTGCCCCTCATCCGCCTTCCGGCACCTTCTCCCCGTATAGTGACGGGGAGAAGGGAAGCTCTCCAACGCTGGCGATCCCCCCGTTCTTCACGGGGAGAGGGTAAGGGTGAGGGGCAGCGCCAACGCCTGCACGGTTTTGCCATATGACCGACATCGCCGACATCCCAGCCCCGCGCCATATTCCCGACCGGCTCGACAAGCCGTTCAGCTCGGCGATCTTTTCGTGGGAAGCGCTGCTGGTCGTGGTGGCGCTCGCCATCTTCGCCATCAACAGCTTCGCCTCGCCCTATTTCCTCGACCCCTATTCGTTGTCGGACCTGACCTTCAACTTCACCGAAAAGGGCCTGATCGCCTTCGCCATGGCGCTGCTGATCATTTCGGGCGAGATCGACCTGTCGGTCGCCGCCATCATCGCGCTGGCGTCGACCATGATGGGCATGGCGGTGCAGGCCGGCGCCGGCACGCCGGTGCTGGTGGCGATCGGCATCGTCGTCGGGCTCGGCTGCGGCGCCTTCAACGGACTGCTGGTAACGCGGCTTGGCCTTCCGTCGATCGTCGTCACCATCGGCACGATGAGCCTGTTTCGCGGCATCGCCTTCATCATACTCGGCGACCAGGCCTATAAGGGCTATCCCGACAGCTTCGCCTTCTTCGGCCAGGGCTACGTCTGGTGGGTGGTGTCGTTCGAACTGGTGCTCTTCCTCATCGCTGCTGTCGTCTACTGGTTCGTGCTGCACCGCACGAGCTTCGGCCGCCGTGTTTTCGCCATCGGCAACAATCCGGTCGCGGCACAGTTTTCCGGCGTGCGTGTCGGCCGCATCAAATTCATCCTGTTCTGCCTGACCGGGCTGATGTCGGGCGTCGCCTCGGTGCTGATCACCTCGCGGCTCGGCTCGACGCGGCCGTCGATCGCGCAGGGCTACGAGCTCGAGGTCATCACCATGGTGGTGCTCGGCGGCGTCAGCATTCTCGGCGGTGCCGGCAGCATTCTGGGCGTCGTGCTCGCCGCCTTGATCATGGGGCTGGTGACCTTCGGGCTCGGCCTGCTCAACGTGCCCGGCATCGTCATGTCGATCTTCATCGGCCTGTTGCTGATCATCGTCATCGCGCTGCCGATCGTCTGGCGGCGGCTGCGCGGAGGACGCTGATGCCGCAGAAATACGCGTTCAAGATGAAGCTCAGGCCCGGCATGAAGGCCGAGTACAGGAAGCGTCACGACGAGATCTGGCCGTCGCTGGTCGCGCTGCTGAAGCAGGCCGGTGTGTCCGACTATTCCATCCATCTCGACGAGGAGACCAACATCCTGTTCGGCGTGCTTTGGCGGCGCGACGATCACGGCATGGACGATCTGCCGAAGCACCCGGTGATGCAGCGCTGGTGGGCAGACATGGCCGACATCATGGAGACCAAGCCTGACAACGAGCCGGTGGCCGTGCCGCTGGAAACCATGTTCCATATGGAATGAGCGCTTTCAGGCACATCGCCGTCATCGACGTCGGCAAGACCAACGCCAAGGTGGCGCTGGTCGACCTCGCGACATCGAGCGAGATCGCGCTGCGCCGCATCGCGAATGCGCCGGTGCGGCAGGCTCCCTATCCGCATCATGATGTCGAGGCGCTGTGGGCGTTCATCCTCGACAGCCTCGCCGGGCTCAACCACGAACAACACATCGACGCCATATCGATCACCACGCATGGCGCCACGGGCGCGCTGGTCGACGCTTCCGGCGAACTGGTGCTGCCGGTGCTCGATTATGAGTTCGACGGGCCCGACAGGCTGGCGGCGGAGTATGACGCGGTGCGCCCGCCCTTCACTGACACCGGGACGCCGCGCCTGCCGCTCGGCCTCAATCTCGGGGCGCAATTCTTCTGGCAGCGGACAAGCTTTCCGGCGGAGTTCGCCAGGGCGGCCACGATGCTGATGTACCCGCAATATTGGGCGCTGCGGCTGACCGGGGTCGCCGCCAACGAGGTGACATCGCTCGGCTGCCACACCGATCTGTGGAACCCATGGGGAGCGGATTTTTCAGCGATGGTCGATCGGCTCGGTTGGCGCGACCTGATGGCGCCGGTGCGGCCGGCCGGGGACCGCCTCGGCCCGATCCTGCCCGCGCTTGCGGCGCGGACCGGACTCGATCCGCGGACGCCCGTCTTCTGCGGCCTGCACGATTCCAACGCGTCGCTGCTGCCGCATCTCCTCTCCGACATGCCGCCCTTTTCGGTCGTCTCGACCGGCACCTGGGTGGTGTCGATGGCGGTCGGCGGCAAACCGGTGGGGCTCGACCCGACGCGCGACACGCTGGTCAATGTCAACGCGCTGGGCGATCCCGTCCCCTCGGCTCGTTTCATGGGCGGCCGCGAGTTTTCGCTGCTGACGGAGGGGCAGACGGAAAACTGGACCGGGGATGACGCCAACGCGGTGCTGTCGCGAAAGACATTGCTGCTGCCATCGACACAGCAAGGGTCCGGTCCGTTTCCGCATCATACCGCAAGCTGGCGCGACGCTGACGGCATCAACAGCGGCAAACGCTTTGCCGCCGTCTCCTTCTACCTAGCGCTGATGACGGCGACCTGCCTCGACCTGATCGGCGCCGACGGTCCAACAATCGTCGAAGGGCCCTTTGCCCGCAACCGGCTCTTCGTCGGCATGCTGGCGGCAGCGACGGGACGCGCCGTGGTCGCGTCGGAGGCAGCCACCGGCACCTGCATCGGCGCGGCGCTGCTCGCGTCGGACCAGGTTGCGGCGGATAGCAAGGGCGAGCGAACCGAGCCACCGACAGACGGGATATGGGGCGACTATGTCGGCGAATGGCGCGCCGCGGTCGAAGCAGCCTAATCGCGGGCGTTGGAATTTGGCATTGGCATCAATGGTAGTCGGCAACCTTCGAGATTAGCGGAAAGCATCTCTCCCGTCGTCATCCTGGGGCGAAGCAAGGAGCACAGCGACGCAGCGCAGACCCCAGGATCCATGCCGCGACGCCTGCCGAGGAATGCAGCGGAAGGGAGTTTGCACCGTAGCATCGCTCCGAAGTCGCGGCATGGATCCTAGGGTCTGCACGACGGAGCTTCGCTCCTGCTCCGCCCTAGGATGACGAAGTTGGGGAGGGCCTGAGGTTATCTCAGACGATTGAAATCTGTTTCCGCAAGAGGCTATCGAACGGTTGCCAACTTGTCGGAATCGCCGTGTCGCAACCCGACTACAAGATCCGCTTGCCGAAGGCCGACATGACGAAATTGACCGCATCAGCGGCGATCCGCGGCTCCAGATCGTCGGTCAGGCCGGAAACATTCATCGACAGCAGGCCGCCCGACAGCGCGATCGCCTCCATCGCCTGATGCGTCTCGCGCACGGTCAGGCCGCCCGAACCCGCCGCCCAGCCGGCGAATTCGGTGACTTCGGGCGAATAGGAGACATGAAACCCCTGCGTGCCCGAGCTGGCGATGCGGATCGCCTCGTGCATCAGGTCGCGCATGCCCATGGCGTCGATATCGGTCATGGTGAAGGCCGAGACGCGCGAATCCTTCAGAACCCGCGCTTCCGCCGGGTCGGCATGACGCAGGCCGACGATGACGACGTTTTCCGGCGACAGCTGCGGCTGCAATGCGCCGGCCTTGTGATCGAGGCCGAGCGCGCGCGCCAGCACCGAGGCCTCCGGCAGGTCGATGCCGTCCTCGTCCTCGGGCATCAGCGCGGCGATGGAATCGATCCAGATCAGGCCGAAGGAATGCGTCGCGCGC
Source organism: Mesorhizobium sp. M0587 (assembly GCF_040320945.1). NCBI lineage: Bacteria > Pseudomonadati > Pseudomonadota > Alphaproteobacteria > Hyphomicrobiales > Phyllobacteriaceae > Mesorhizobium > Mesorhizobium sp. M0587. The sequence goes on along the minus strand of NZ_JAMYQP010000058.1, from coordinate 4,018 downwards.
GCCGTTGCAGTGAGCGCCTTGTGGGCGATGCGACGGTCGGCTCCGGCACTCAGGCGGATCAGCCCTGAGGGAGGCCGCTCGATATCGGCCAATTCGACGACGTCGAAATTCATGGCTTCCAACCGCGCGCCGGTGCCCTCGCGGGCGAGAATGCCGGCGGCTTCCAGTTCGGCCGAGATGGAAACCATCTTGCGGCCGGAAAAATCCGCGACATCGTGCATCGGCGCCTTCTCGACATATTCCGAAGTCATGGCCAGCAGCATGGCGCCGTAGCTCATACGGAAGGCGACGCGGTCGCCGACGGAAGGCGGCGGATCGGCGTCCTGCACGTCGAGCAGCAGATGGTCGCTGGAGGCGCCGAGTACCCGCACCCCTTTGGCGATCGGCATCAGGCCCTCGACCAGCACGTCCTCGCGGCCGACATTGGCGATGGCGCGCAGCCGGTCGCCCTCGTCGGGGAAGACCGGCTGGTTGCCGAAGGCGTCGTAGCCGGACTGGCCGATCGGTCGTGACGGCTTGAGCTTGACCTCGATGATGTCGCTGGTCAGCCGGCAGGCATCGGGTTCGAGTTCGGCCCACGGCACATCGCGGAAGGTCTCGACGCCGCCTTGCAGGATCGCCTCGCCGACACGCAGATTGTTGATGCCGGCGGGCAGCCTGCCTTCAAGCAGCAGCGGCAGCGACGACGAGGCGCCGCCCGAGATCCAGTCGAGACTTTTGCCGGACAGGCGCTCGGTCTTGTAGGCATGGGCGACGAGTTGGCCGAGATTTTCCGGCGTCGGCATGATGGCGCCGAAGCAGCCGAGATTGGTGCCGATGCCGGCGATGCGCACGCCCTTCAGTTGCAGGACCTGCTCGACCGTCGGGATGAGGTCGTTCGGCCAGATGCCTTCGCGGAGGTCGCCGAGATCGATCATCAGCATGATGTCGTGAACGCGGCCCATGCGCTCGGCGATGCGCGAGATCTCGCGGATGGTGGCGAGTTCCGACTGCAAGCTGACGTCGACGGTGCGCACCACTTCCTCGACGCGCGCCATTGGCGGGCTGCGCAGCAGCATGATCGGCGCGTTGATGCCGCTGTCGCGCAGCCGGCGGATGTTTTCGAAGCGCGATTCGGCAATGCCGGCGACGCCGCCGCGCAGCATGGCGCGCGCCACTTGCGGCATGCCGCAAGTGCCCTTGGTGACGCCGAACACCTTGATTTCAGACAGCGCGCAACGCTCGACGATCGTGCGGGCGTTGCGCTCGATGCGTCCAAGGTCGATGGCGACTTGCGGTCCCGACACCCTAGCCTCCGTAGACCAGGCCCTGCGGATCGATCTCCGGCTTGCGGCCGGCGACGAGGTCGGCAAGGAACTTTCCGGAGCCGCAGGCCATGGTCCAGCCGACATGGCCGTGGCCGGTGTCGAGATAGAGGTTTTCGTAACGCGCCCGGCCGATGACCGGCACCGAATTCGGCATCATCGGCCGCAGGCCTGCCCACAGCTCCGCCTTCTTCTCGTCGAAGGCACCGGGGAACAGGTCGTTGCCGGTCCTGAACATGGCGGCGAAATCGCTCGGCCTGTAAGTGCGGTCGAAGCCGGTGAATTCGGCGGTCGAGGCGAGCCGCAGCCGGTTGCCGAGCCTGGAATAGGCGATCAGCTGGTCCTCGTCGGCGCCGCCCATGGTCGGGCCCTTGGCCTCGTCCTCCAAGGGAATCGTCGCTGTGTAGCCCTTCACCGGATAGACAGGCAGATCGATGCCGTAGCGCCGGCCGAGCAGGCCGCTTTCGGGGCCCATCGAGATGACCACCGCGTCGCCGGTGACCGGCCCGGCCGAGGTCATCACGGCGCGCACCCGGCCGCCCTCAATGTCGAGGCCCTGAACCGTCGTGCCGTAGAGAAATTTCACGCCGAGCTTTTCGGCGGCATGGGCGGCGAGCTTCTCCACGAACTGCCGGGAATCGCCGGTCTGGTCGATCGGCGAATAGACGCCGCCGGCGATCTTTTCCTTGACGCCGGCAAGCCCTGGTTCAAGCTCGACAAGCCGGTCGCGGCCGACGATCTCGATCGGCAGCCCGTGCTCGGCCAGATAGCGGTAGTTGTCGGTACCGGTGTCGAGACTGTGCTGCGAGCGGAAGAAATAAAGGATGCCCTTCTTGCGCTCGTCATAACCGATGCCGGTGTCGGCGCAGATGGCGTTGATGCAATCGCGCGAATAGAGCGCCAGCCGCAGCTTGACCTTGCTGTTGGCGCGCAGCCGCTCTCTTGTGCACTGGCGCAGGAAGCGCAGGCTCCAGGCGAGGAAATAGGGATCGAAGCGCAGCCGCACCTTGATGCCGAGATCATGGTTGTACAGCCCGCGCAGGAACGTCTTCAGCGCCGCCGGCGAGGCCCAGGCGGTGGCATCGCCGGGCGACACCAGGCCTGCATTCGACTGGCTGGTGCCGCGCGCCGGCGCCTGATGGCGCTCGACCACGGTAACCTCGTGGCCGTCGCTGGCCAGATAATACGCGGCCGCCGTGCCGACGACGCCGGCCCCGAGCACCGTTACCTTCATGCCATTCCCCCGAGGATCAACCTGACGAGCCTCAATAGCGCGTCTCGGCGCGCGGGACGAGCCCTCGCGCGGCAATGAGGGGCAGCGCCGACGCCTCAAAGAACCCGTTTTACCCCCGCGCGGAGTTCTTGCTGGTCAGGATGCGCTCCCAGGCGAGCGCGTCGGCCACGATCTGGTCGAGATCGTCGCGTTGCGGGGTCCAGCCGAGCTCCGAGCGGGCGAGATCCGAATTGGCGACCACTGCGGCGGCATCGCCTGGGCGACGGTCGCCCATCCTCACCTCGAAATCATGGCCGAAGGCGCGCCGCACGCTGTCGATGACTTCAAGCACGGAATAGCCATGGCTGTAGCCGCAATTGGCTACGAGGCTGGTGCCACCATCGCGCAGCCGCTGCAAGGCAAGGCGATGCGCCGCCGCCAGGTCGCTGACGTGAATATAGTCGCGCATGCAGGTGCCGTCGGGCGTCGGATAGTCGGTGCCGAACACCTGCATGAACGGACGTTTGCCGAGCGCCGTCTCGCAGGCGACCTTGATCAGGTGGGTGGCGCCCGGCGTCGACTGGCCGGTGCGGCCCCTGGGGTCGGCGCCGGCGACGTTGAAGTAGCGTAGCGCGGTGTAGCGCAGGCCGTGCGCGATCGCCGCGTCGCGCAGCATCCATTCGCTCATCAGCTTGGACAGGCCATAGGGCGATTCCGGCGCCAGGCGGGCATCCTCGCGCACCGGCTCCAGCCCGGCGCCGCCATAGACGGCGGCGGTCGAGGAAAAGATGAAGTTGGGCACGCCTTCGCGCACCGCCGTCTCGATCAGCGTGCGGGTCTTGCAGGTGTTGTTCTCGTAATAGGCGAGCGGGTCGGCGACCGATTCCGGGACGACGATGGAACCGGCGAAATGAATAATCGCGTCGACCTTGTTTTCCCTGATGATCGAACCGACCAATTCCTTGTCGGCGACATCGCCGACGACCAGCCTGGCCTCCGGCGCCACCGCCCATTCGAAACCGGTGGAAAGCCGGTCGAGAACGATCACGCTCTCGCCGGCATCCAGCAATTCCCAGACCATATGGCTGCCGATATAACCGGCACCGCCTGTCACCAAAACCGTCATCCGCATATCCTCGCTTATCCAAGATTTATCGGAAACTGTCTCAAACACCGCCTTACTGGAAAGCCTGCCATATGGCCATTAGAACAGGTAACCAGTGCCGTCCTGGTGTGGCATCATGCCGAAACAAAAGTGATCCACAGAGCTTGTCTCGAGGGGGAATAGGCCACGATCCGCCGTCGTTAGGAACAGGTCCGGGGCGTGGCATTTTGACCAAAACGGCCCGGTGGACGACCAATAGGGCAATGATTATGATCCCGCGCGAAATTGGGAAGCCGACATGAACTACCAGCGGTTCTTCGAAGAAGCGATCGACCAGCTCCATGCGGAGCGTCGCTACCGCGTCTTCGCCGACCTCGAGCGCATCGCGGGCAAGTT
>NZ_JAMYQP010000057.1:0-31265 GCF_040320945.1 Mesorhizobium sp. M0587 | reverse complement strand
ATCGCAATGCGCAGCGAGAAAACCGATCGCAACTTCTCCGCGATGATCTACGCATGCGCTGCCGTCATCAATTCTCGATGATTCTCAACAGCCCCTAGACCGAGATCGGCCAGCAGCCGGCGTTGTGCGTTGGTCAGGGCCATGAACTCGGTGATGTCGATCTCTTCGCCTGTGATGTAGCTGGCGGCGCTGTCCTTCAGCATGGCGCCAAGCACGGCCACGTTGTCGATAAGCTCCAGCTTCATGCTCGACAGATTGGCCTTGCCACCGAGATCAGCAGCCAGGGTGTCACGTAGCTCGAACACCACGCGGGCAGCGGTCGTGCGGCGGTCGAGATCGTCCAGCGTCCTAAGCCGAACCTTTCCGCCACCCTTCGGAACGGAATCAACCTCTATGTCACTAGCGTCTGCCATCAATTTCACGTCTCCAAATCAGTCAGCAATGTACGCCCATTTGTACGTAGATCAAGAACAAAACGTGAAACACCTTGGAAATCAACGCGTGCAGGCGGAAATACCCTCCGCTGATGCGGTGTTCAGCATGGACGGGCCTGGAGTTTGTCGCCGCGGATCGCGGGGAGAAAACATACTCAGAACACTGGGTGCAGTCAGGCAGATCTGCCTCTTGGCCCTTTCATCCTTCCTTCCCTCAAAAGCCACGTCTGTCTTCTGGTTCTGGATCTGCTTCTGAAGTCTGGTTCTGCATCTGTTATGCTTCTGCTTCTGCTTCTTCTTATATCGAGACCCTATCGATACGGTATCGAGACCCTATCGATTGGCTGATGACGGGGAGGTCATAAATTGAGCCCCCCAATCGGTTTCGACAAACTCGGCCTCGACCTTTTCCCGCACGATGTCGCTTTCCAGCTTACAGATATGGCTGGCGATGCCGGCGGCGTGCTTGCCATTGGCTGGGGGCGAGGTTTGGAACCATCGGCGCACAAAGATCTCGTTCGTTTCCTCGTCATGGCTGATGAGGTCAGCAGCAGACAGGGCGTCGAGGCAAGCTTCGTAGTGTTCCCTGGTCCATCCCAGATCGGCCACAGCGTAGGCTGGAGGCACCATGCAGCAGCCCGCGCTTGTCTGGTGCGGGCCGGTGCTGAAATAGAACCAGAGCAACCTCTGGTCGTTGGTGAGGGCCAGGAACCGCTTCGAACGCCACACTGTAGGCCCGACCTTATGAAACTGCCGGGAAGCCTTACCCATTGGTGGCCTCGCATTTCATCCGCTTGTGCTCGCGGCGGTGGTGCAGCCGGCAGAGCCAATCCACGTCCATTGGCCTGTCATAGTCAGGATGATGCGCCTCGGCTTCCAGGGCGCCACAGACGCGGCACGGCTCTTGAATGACCAAGCCCCTGTTGAGAGCGCTTCGGAGTGCCTGGTGAGCCCAGACAGCTTGCGGATTGGCCGCGGCCCATCGCGCTTGCGGAGTGCTGTTGGAAAGGCTAGACTTGCGTGGTGAGGACTTTTTGTTGCCGCCGTACCCGATGTCAGTCGGGGCGGCGGTTTCCATTTCAGGGCTTTGCATTGGTCAGCCCCCGCATCCTGGCGCTCTCGCGCATGGCCACCACAGCCTCATGAGGGGTCAGCCCGAACCGCTTGCGCAGAAATGGCACCAACGGGCGCTCTGCCTTCCACCAGTGAGCGGTGAGCCAGACTGCCGCCTCGTCGGCCTTGTCGGACAATTCATGATCGATGCCGGAATTGCTCATGCTGCAACTCCGTCGCGGGCATCAATCCGGGACTTCTGCCAGGCGGCGATATCGCTCTCCAGCCAGCCAACGGCGCGGGCGGAAAGTTGGATGGGCCTCGGAAATTGGCCGGCGGATATTTTTGCGTAAATGGTTGACCGGGGGAGTCCGGTCGCGCGCTCTACCTCGTCGCGGCGGAGGATTGTCTGAACCATGATCTGCTCCTTATTAAGAGCCAGCGGGAACGCTCTGGCCTTCGTAAGAGAGCAGCATGGGCGGGGTAACTCATCAGGTTGGTTACCCCTTCTTAAAACCTCGTGTTTCAAGCATGGCATTGACGAAAGCGGCAGCCGGCATCCCGCGTCGAGCCAGCTCTTTCTTCCAGTAGGTAAAGGCTTCCACAGCCTCTTTCGATGCCTTCGGGGAACGGCCCTTGCTGGTCTTGGGCGCCCTGAGGTTCTTGCGTATCTGGCGGAGTGTTTCTTTCTTGTAACCCAAGGCGTTCGCAACCGTGGCCAGAGCGTCGTCGGCCCTTTTTCCGCAATGAGCCTGTAAGATGTCCACGGCGGCGGCCGCCATGCCGTCATCGGCTCGGTCCATAACCAGTTTGTTTGGTGTGCCCGGCTGCATCGCGACAGGTTTGGTGATCGGGTTTACCCTCCCATATTTTGCGTCATCCAGCGCCGCAGACAGCTGGAGCAGAGGCTCCCGCCACGAGGGTTCGGTCCCGATATCTCTCAGAAAGCTGATCACCGCGTTCAGTGCAGCGGACGCCTTTTCGCGGTCCAACTCATCTCTATGATTGGGGAGTGCACACAGTCCCTGTAAGCCAATGAGGTCGTTGGCCAGGTCAACCACACGATCCTGCATCTGTTTCAGCAGATCAGCCATTGGCGCCAGCCCTGATTGGCGTGACATTCGAAACGGGCCGTTTCGTTGTGGCGCAGTATGCCGCCCAATCCTGCATCAGCCGGCGGCGCTTCTCCATCATGTCACCCCGGCGATAGGCCGCCTCGGTCTTGTCGCTGACAGTGTGTGCCAGGGCCATTTCCAGCAATTCGTTAGGGTAAGCCGTCTGCTCTGCCGCCCAATCGCGGAAGGTGCTGCGGAAGCCGTGCGTCGTCAGATCGTCACGCTTCATGCGCCGGAGCGTCATCAGCAGCGACATGTTGGAAAGCGGCTGGCCTTTCTTGTCGCCGATGAACACATATTGGGCGCCCTTCTCCCGTGGCAGCGTGGCCAGGATTTCAAGCGCGCGATCGGAGAGCGGCACGCGGTGTTCTTTCTTGGCTTTCATGCGGTCAGCAGGGATGGTCCACAGCGCGTTTTCCGTGTCGATCTCGCTCCAGCGCGCACCAACCGCCTCGCCCGTTCTGGTGGCTGTGAGGATGGCAAATTCGAGCGCCTTGGGACTGATGCCGTCCAGCCCCCGCACAGTGGCAACAAACTGGCCAATCTCGCCATATGGCAAAGCTGCATGATGCTGCACCTTGGCAACCTTGCTGCGGGCTGGAAGCAGCTTGTCGAGGTGGCCGCGCCACCGGGCGGGATTGTCGCCCTGCCGATACCCCCGGGCAGTTGCCCAATCCAGAATGCTCTCGATACGTCCCCGCACCCGCGTTGCCGTCTCGGGCTTGGTCGTCCATATCGGCTCCAGAGCTTTCATGACCAGTCCGACATCAATGCGGGAAACGGCAAGCTCGCCGAACATAGGATAGACATAGGTTTCGAGGGTGGCTGTCCATTGGGCGGCGTGCTTGATGTTGCTCCATCCCGAGCGGTGCGCCTTGATGTAGGCCTCTGCCGCCTGCTTGAATGTCAGCATGGTTGCGGAAGCCGCCAGCTTCTCCATGCGCTCCGCCTTGCGCTTCTCTATTGGGTCATCAGCGTCGAGCAGCTTTAGCCGAGCCTCTGCCGCCTTCTCCCGCGCCAGCTTGAGCGAAACGGTATGAACGGAACCTAGGCCCATCTTGCGCGGCCGACCGGCGAGCATATAGCGGAAGATCCAGCTCTTTGCGCCGCCGCTGGCAACCTGGAGATACAGGCCAAGCCCATCGGCATAGAGGCCGGGTTTCTTTTGAGCGGTGACGCCGGCGGCGGTAAGGCGGTTGATTTGCATTCGAACTCTCCCTGCGGACAGCCCTACGTACAACTTGCCGCTGGACTTGGCAAGACCCTATCGGAACACCTTGGAACTGGAATGCTTGGAACGCAAGGGTTTCAGCCGATAAGTGAGACCCTCTTGGACCCCCTTGGATTAGGCGGAGACGGACACTCCCTCCGCCATCTGCACGCCGGGCGTGGCCGAATTCAGGCTCGACACCGCCGTGGCTACGCGTCACGCCTCCTGTCTGGGCCTCGGCGAGACGGCCAGCCCGAGGAACACGAGACGGCCTGGTTGAGCCGCAGGATGTCCTCGTCTTCCAGCCTGCCGACGCGCGTGCGAACCTTACTCTTTGGTACAGTGGTGATCTTGTCCAACATCAAACGGCATGCCATTCGAAGGCCGTTGCGCTCGTTGGGCTTGACGGACAAGCGGAACAGCGGTGCATCCGTCTCATCCATGGTGAATGCGCAGATGGTGATCGAGTCGGTTGCGTCGAAGCTATCGTCCTGAACGATGACGACCGGGCGCGGCTTCCCGGCATAATCCTTGCCGCCGGCGACAGTCCAGATTTCGCCGCGCTTCACTCATCGCCCCAATCCGCCACGGCGTCGATGAAAACCTGGTCCTCCTGCGCGCGAGCACTGGCGGCGATGGCGACCGACTGGCGGTGTGCTTCGGAACGGAAGGCCGGGGAGCGCACGTCCGGCACCCAAATCTGGATCGGGCGCAAACCTTGCTTCCGCAGGCGCTCGCGATGTTCCCGCACCTTGATGCGCGAAGGCTTCGCGCTTGATGCCGAGGCCATGACAAGCCCTCCACTAAAGTTACATGTAACCTACTACGGACCGCTAAGTTTTGCTAGCCCAGGTAATCGGCGGCGGCAGACATTTCCAGCTGGTTGGCGACATTTCCTCCTTGAGACCCTCTGTCCAGTGGGAACGGCTTCCCGCACGATCCTCGCCTCGTGTTTCGCCCCCGAGTGAACCCTATGCCGCTGGAGGTGCTCCGGGCTCCTGCCGGAACCAAAGTGCCTGGAGGCGGTTTATCGACCGAAGGGATTCCTGAGCAATTGGAGAATCTACGATGAAATCCATTGTCATAGGCGCGCTGGCGCTTCTGATGGCGGTCCCCACGATGGCCTCGGCGGCCGAGGCCGATATCCTCATCCGCACGCACCGGCATCATTACCATCACCGCGCCGCCGTCATCAACGAATACGGTCAGCGTCTCCATCATCGGCGCCACGGCGAGGTAGCATTCTATGACCAGGGTCGCCGGCATCATTATCGTCGCGACAGCGTCGTCGTGACCACAGACTCGATCGAACGCCGTCACCACCGGCACCGCCACGTCGTCATCCAGGACGACAACGACTATTGATCGAAGCGCTGCCTCCAGCTTCAGCGATCGCAATGGGAGCCCCTCGGGCGCGGAGGAAAGGAGCCAAAGCCCATGACGAAACCGGCTTCATCTCGGTCACGCCTTCACCAGGGGACGGTACGGCCGAGATAATCTAAATATTGCAGACCCGGGGCGCCCTGCTTCGAAAGCAGAACATTCACCAGGCTCGGAACGCTTTCCTCGATGGTCAGCCGTGCGTTTGGTCCCCCCAACTCGGTACGGACCCAGCCGGGCGCCATTGTCATCATGGCACGCGACGTCCCGGAATGGCGCGCCGCGAAGCTGCGCATGAACATGTTCAGAGCCGCTTTGCTGCCGCGGTATACCTCACGTTGGCCGGTCTCATTGTTGGCGATGCTGCCTTGCCCGGATGACATCACGCCGATCAGCCCCGTCGCAGGGACATATTGCTCCAGGCTCTCGATGACACGCATCGGGCTCAGCGAATTCGTGACCATCACTCTTACGAACTCGTCCGTCGTCACGTCCGCGATTGTCTCAGCCGGGTCGTTTGTCACGCCGGCGTTGACGAACAGCATGTCGAACACCCTGCCCGACAGACGATCGCGCAAGGCCGCGACCTGATCGGGCTCGCAGATGTCCACCGTCTCGATTTCGACCCGGCCTGCGAACTCGTCCGCGAGGTCGTGCAGCTTGGTCCGGCTTCCGCCTCCCCGGATCGTGCCGACGACGTTCCACCCTTTCTTCAGGAATTCGGCGGCCATCGCATGACCAAGACCGCGAGACGCGCCGATAAGCAGGATCGTACCGGAGGGGATGCTCGAAAGGCTGGCAGACATGGGGTTCAATCCTTTTCGTTGACTGGGGTGACCGCAGATATGGGCACACACAAGTCAGGCGCCAGACGCGTAAAAATCAAAGTATAGTTGCATCCGACGCTATGTCGGACAAAGCGGGTGGGATAGGCTTGCCCGATGGACGATGTGGACCTGAATCTGCTCGCCGCTCTGGATGTGCTGCTTGCCGAAGGCAGCGTGACTGGGGCGGCTCGCCGTCTTGGCTTGAGTACCTCGGCCATGAGCCGGACGCTCACGCGACTTCGGGCGGCGACGGGCGACCCGCTGCTCGTCAGGGCCGGGCGCGGACTTGTGCCCACGCCGCACGCGGCCGAGCTGCGCGATCGCGTTCATGAGCTCACCCGGGATGTGCGGGCGGTCCTGCGGCCGCAAAACACGCACCTGGATGTGACAGCGCTCGAACTGACATTCACTGTCCGCGCCAGCGAGGCGTTCCTGGAATTCCTTTCCGGTCCGGTCGTAACCGCCATAGGCCGGGCAGCGCCTCGTATCCGCCTGCGCTTCGCGCCCAAGCCCGACAAGGACGCGCGCCCGCTTCGGGAAGGCCTTATCGACCTGGAGATCGGCTTGCTTGGAACGTCCGCGCCGGAAATCCGCACCCAGTTCCTGTTCCATGACCGATATGTCGGCGTGGCGCGGGTTGGGCATCCGCTTTTGGCAGGCGCTGGAGTTACGCCCGAGCGGTATGCAGCGTGCAGGCACGTCGTCGCGTCACGGGAAGGAAATGTCGTCGAGCCGATCGATGCCGCCCTTGAGAAGCTTGGCCTCGGACGGACCGTGGCGGTTGTGGTGCCCGGCTACCCGGATGCGATGCGCATCGTGCGCCAGTCGGATCTGGTCGCGACCGTGCCGCGCTCGTGTCTTGGCAACGTCACGGCGAGTGATCACGCGGTCACGACGGGGCTGGAGAGCTTCGAACTTCCGCTGCCCATACCGGAGTTCAAGATATCGGCGATGTGGCATCCGCGCATGGACGCCGACCCGGCACATCGCTGGCTGCGCGACACTGTGATGTCGGTTTGTCGCGCCGCGTATCCGCGGCGATGAGCGCGGGAGCGACCTTCCCGCCCAAAAGCAGGTAAGCGCAAGACGCCCTCCTCATGCGGCTTCGGCGGTGAATCCCGTCGTCGCGACGCGGTCTTCGAGCACTGCTTGCGCGATATCGGCCTGGTCTTCATCGATTTGTGCCGTCACCAGGATGATCCCCTGTGCAACGCTCGTTTCATCCGGCTTCATGGCGGCCGCGGCGAACGTTCCGAGCAGCCCGCCGGCAACGCCGCCGCAGAAGGCCCCGGCCAGCGAGGCCGGCAGCAACCCCGCACCAAGAAGGTCGACGCCGCTGGGACTCAGGCAGGCCAGGAGGCCGGCGGTGGCGCCCAGGATTATCCCCAGAGCGGGAGCCTGCAAGACAGGGGCTATTTCGTCGCTATAGGGCCCGATGACGGCAATCCTGACGTGAGGAATTCCGGCCGCCAGCAATGCGCCAGCCGCCCGGCATGCCTCGGCATGCGAATCAAAGAGTCTGCTGATCGTGCGCATGGCCACCTAAGGTGTTTTACTGTCCACCAACGTGTCGGTGACGAAGGATGCGGCGATCAGGTCGTCGCCATCAATTCGACCGTGGCCATCCTCCATGATGGCTGCGATCTTCTGGAAGATCTTTATGTCCCCCTCGGTAATCCGAGCTTCCTGCATCCGGGATTTAAGATCGGCTACGCGCATGCCCAGGGCATGCGACCTTGCAGTTCCACCATTCGGCATCGGATCGCTTATCCTCTTATTGCCAGTCCGCCGTCACGATGGACGGCGGGGTTCGGGCCACGGTACCTGGTTCAGTCGAGGACCTTGACGATCTTGCGGGTGCCCGGATCCACGACAACCGTGCGGTTGTCGACCACGACGTAGCGGTACTTGACGTTGGGAATCTCATGCATCTCGACCGTGTCGGGCAGAGCCGTGCCGACATTGAGTTCCACGCCGGGAAGCTTCACCGAAGCCAAGGGCTGCTTCTTCACATATTCGCGAATGACTGTTTCCTGTTCAGGCTGGATGACGACGTCCTGGGCCGCGGCCGCGCCGACACCCGCAAGCAGCACAAACGCCGCGGCGGCGCCAGTAAGATGTATTCTCATGATCTCCTCCTTCTTGGAGTCTGGCGCAAGACGACATCCTCGCCGCGCCCAGCCCACCGAACGTGAGGCGATGGCAAACGTTCCCCGGTTGGGCTTCGGTCGGACCAGGGTTGGGACCTAGGTCCAATCGTCAGGCGCAATGGACCTATCTCAGCGCGCGTCTCGGAACAGCCACTGCCCGCGGTCGTTATTTGCTGCACGTTTGCGGGAGGAAGCGATGGAGAAGAGCGTCGGCCAGGCACGCTGGTTGCTCGCACCGATCTTCGCCGTTGCAATCGCCTTCCTGGTGATCGGAGTGGCCCTTGGCTGACCATTCAAAAGGGATGGAGCGCCAGGACCTCGTATGGCATCGGCGCAGTTTCGTCCCTTCCTGCGCTGATAGGGTTCGCTCGCCACCTTCGTGTGGCGGGCGAGCCCTCTATCCGTGTCGGGCGTTCGGGTCCGATCTCGAACCACCGCCGTCCTTCGAGCCGAACATTTGCCTGCCCCGTCGCCGGACTCTGTCGCCTGATGGCAGCAGTCATTCCGCCACGGCTTGGTTTTTGCTGGGCACCGGCAATAAATAGGACCTTCCCTATCTGACCCGAGGCGCTACCAGCATGGAATACCATGACGATGATCTGAGGAAATTCGAAGCGCACGGCGCAGCCCCTCTGCCGGCAGCAAGGGATGAAGGCCAGTTGGAACATGAGGGAGCGAAAATCTGGTACGCAACGTTCGGGGCCGGTCCTCCCGTGATCTTGTTGCATGGCGGCCTTGGCCACAGCGGCAATTGGGGATTTCAGGTTCCAGCCCTGGTCAGGGCCGGCTACCGCGTCGTGGTGATCGACAGCAGGGGCCATGGACGCAGCAGCCGCGACGAACGGCCGTACAAATACGAGCTGATGGCCTCCGACGTTCTGGCCGTGATGGACACTCTGCAATTGCCGAAGGCGGCGGTAGTGGGTTGGAGCGACGGCGCATGCGTTGCCCTGATCCTTGGCATGAAAGCCGCGGACCGGATCGAGGGTGTGTTCTTCTTCGGCTGCAACATGGATCCCAGCGGCACGAAGGAAGTCGAGCCCGGCCCGGTCCTCGACCGGTGTTTCGGCCGGCACTCCAAGGATTATACCGAACTGTCGGCCACGCCAGACCAATTCTCGGCGTTTGTCGAGGCTGTCGGCCTGATGATGAAGACCGAACCCAATTATGCCGCTTCCGATCTTGCGCGAATACATGTGCCGGTGGCGATCGTTCAGAGCGAACATGACGAGTTCATCAGGCACGAGCACGCGGATTATCTCGCCCGGAGAATCCCAGGATCGGAATTGATCATCCTGCCCGGCGTAAGCCATTTTGCGCCGCTGCAGCGCCCCGAGCTGTTCAACAGCGCGATATTGGGCTTCCTCGAAAAAGTCTCTTCCTGACGACATGCGATGCCGCGCCTCGCATGGCCTGGAAGGCTTTTCGTGCCGAATCGGCTAAGCCTTGAGGCATGAACGAGACCTCTCTCTATCTGCCGGTTAAGCGGTTCCTGGAAGACCTCGGCTTCACCGTGAAGGGCGAGATCGGCGGCTGCGATATCGTCGCACTGCGGGAGGGTGAGCCGCCGGTCGTGGTCATTTGCGAGCTGAAGCTGCAATTCAATCTCGAACTGGTGCTGCAAGGCGTCGATCGTGCGGCGGCATGCGACGAAGTTTGGCTGGCGGCGCGCATGTCGGCGCGAGGCAAGGGGCGCGAAAGCGATGCCAGGTTTCGCAATCTCTGCCGGCGGCTTGGCTTCGGCATGCTCGGCGTCACGGCGAACGACCGGGTCGAGGTGCTTGTCAGCCCGATCGCGGTCACGCCGCGTAAGAATGCGCGGCGGCGCTCTCGCCTTGTCGACGAGCATCAGCGCCGCCGCGGCGATCCCGTCGCGGGCGGAGGATCGCGCAATCCGATCATGACCGCCTACCGCCAGAGCGCCCTCGCCTGCGCCGCCGCGATGTCCGACGGACCCAAGCGGCCGCGCGATTTAAAGGCTTTGACGCCGATCGCGCCAAAGATCCTGCAGCACAATGTCTATGGCTGGTTCGCGCGTGTCGACCGTGGTCTTTACGATCTCACCGACGCCGGCCGTGCTTCGCTGGTCCGCTGGCCGCAGGTTTCGCACGATGAATCCCGACACGGGAATTTGAACGCGCCGGCCGTATAAGTGAGCGCACTCGCCGGGTCCGCGGCCCCTCCGTTGGTTGATTTTTCAGACAAGATATGGTGCTAGTCCCGCCTATGAAGACACTCTGCATTGCGGCCATGGCGTCCCTGACCCTGGCTTTCCCGGCCAATGCAATGGACAACGCATTGCGCGCCGGACTGCTGAAACTCGATCCTCAAACCCGCCTCGAGCAGCGTTGCGACGCCGAGGTCCTGGACCGGATCACTCACGACGATCGCAAATACAAGGCCGACCGTGTCGTCGCCTATGCCTTCTCGACGCCCGAAATGAGCGCCGATGCGATCAGGAGCCCGGGTGCGGCGTTCCGCAGCAAGGGGCAGTGGTACCGCCTGAAATTCAAATGCCAGACCGGGCCGGACCACATGGAAATCCTCCAGCTCCGCTACCGGATCGGCGACGAGATTCCGGAAACCGACTGGGCGAAGTACAATCTGTACGACTAGGCTCGCGCGCTCGTGCCCGCGTGGGCTGGCGCACCGGTGTTTGTTGACGATGCCGTGATGCGGCTCCAACGAAAGCGTTTTCCAGTGTTGCCCGATGGTGTCTTGACGCCAGCGGACCGTGCCTTTAGGCCCGTCTGGACACTCGGCGACGAACACTCGGCGAACAGGCAAGGGCTTTCAGGTCGATGGAAATATTCACCGCCGCGGGTTTATCGGCTCTTCTTCAGGTCATAGCCATCGACCTTGCGCTCGCGGGCGACAACGCCATCGTTATCGGCCTCGCCGCCGCAGGCCTGCCGGCCAACCAACGCAAGCAGGCCATTCTCGTCGGCATCGTGGCCGCCACGGTTCTTCGCATCTTCTTCGCTTTGATCACGCAGTGGCTGCTGACCATTGGGCCCATATTGCTTATCGCCGGCGGCCTGCTGCTGCTGTGGGTCTGCTGGAAGATGTGGCGCGAATTGCGGGTTACCCATCAGCAGGAGCGCGATGCGACCGAAGCGCTGTCGAATGACGACTTCGACAAGGATGGAATGATTGCCGGCAAGGGGCCGCGCAAGACCTTCGCGCAAGCCGCCTGGCAGATCGTCATTGCCGACGTGTCGATGTCGCTCGACAATGTTCTCGCGGTTGCGGGAGCGGCGATGAACCATCCGACGGTGCTGATCATCGGACTGGCGCTGTCGATCGCGCTGATGGGCTTTGCCGCATCCTTTGTCGCGCGCCTGCTGCACAAGTACCGCTGGATTGCCTATATCGGCCTGGCGATCATCCTCTATGTGGCCGTCAAGATGCTGCTTGACGGTGCCGTCCAGCAGTTTCCCGAGCAGTTCGCTTTCCTCGCTCCCTGGTTCGGGCCGGGAGGCCATTGAGCCGCCCCGACGGCTTGGCCCAGCCCGCGTCTTCGCATGATGGCCTGCGGCAGGTTTGCTTGATTGGGCAAGCCATGCTATTGCGCCGCGCGTATTGGCTCCTGCCACGCGCCACAGACCGACATTCATAGCGACTTCAGGCCGGACCAGCGTTTTCGGCCCGTACCCCCATTGGAACCTTGCCTATGTCCGCCCCTCGCGTCAGCTTCGTCAGCCTCGGATGCCCCAAGGCCCTTGTGGATTCCGAGCGCATCATCACGCGCCTGCGCGCCGAGGGCTACGAGATCGCACGCAAGCATGACGGCGCCGACCTTGTCGTCGTCAACACCTGCGGCTTCCTCGATTCCGCCCGCGACGAGTCGCTCAACGCCATCGGTTCCGCGCTTTCGGAGAACGGCAGGGTCATCGTCACCGGCTGCCTTGGCGCCGAGCCGGACGTCATCCGCGAGAAGCACCCCAACGTGCTGGCGATCACCGGACCGCAGGCTTATGAGAGCGTGATGGCCGCCGTGCACGAGGCCGCACCTCCTTCGCACGATCCCTATGTCGATCTCCTGCCGCCGCAGGGCGTCAAGCTGACGCCGCGGCACTACGCCTATCTCAAGATTTCGGAAGGCTGCAACAATCGCTGCACCTTCTGCATCATTCCCGCGCTGCGTGGCGACCTCGTCTCGCGGCCGGCGGCGGACGTGCTGCGCGAGGCCGAGAAACTGGCCAAGGCCGGCGTCAAGGAACTCCTCGTCATCTCGCAGGACACCAGCGCATACGGCATCGACATCAAGTACCAGACGTCCATGTTCGGCGACCGCGAGGTGCGGGCGAAATTCCTCGACCTGTCGGAAGAACTGGGCAAGCTCGGCATCTGGGTGCGCATGCACTACGTCTACCCCTACCCGCATGTCGCCGACGTCATCCCGCTGATGGCCGAAGGAAAGATCCTTCCTTACCTGGACATTCCCTTCCAGCATGCCTCGCCGCAGGTGCTGAAGAACATGCGCCGGCCTGCGCATGGCGAAAAGACGCTGGAGCGCATCCGCGGCTGGCGCGAGGTGTGTCCGGATCTTGCCATCCGCTCCACCTTCATCGTCGGTTTCCCCGGCGAAACGGACGAGGATTTCGAGATGCTGCTCGACTGGCTGGACGAGGCCAGGATCGACCGCGCCGGCTGCTTCAAATACGAGCCGGTCAGGGGCGCGCGCTCCAACGAGCTCGGCCTTGAACAGGTCCCGCAGGAAGTCAAGGAAGCGCGCTGGCACCGCTTCATGCAACGCCAGCAGAAGATCTCGGCGACGCAGCTGGCCAAGAAGGTCGGCAAGCGCCTGCCGGTGCTGATCGACGAAGCGCATGGCACTTCGGCAAAGGGCCGCACCAAATACGACGCGCCCGAAATCGACGGTTCGGTTCATATCCAGTCGCGCCGTCCGCTGCGCGCCGGCGAGATCGTCACCGTCAAGATCGACCGTGCCGATGCCTACGACCTCTACGGTTCGGCGGTCTGACAAGGTCGTCCGGCCCGCGAATCTGCTACATCTGGCGATGATTGAGGCGTCTTGACCCGTTCCGCCGCATCCAAGCCGGAACAACCCTCCGAATGAATGAAAAAGGGCGCCGCGAAGCGCCCTTTTCATTTCGATATCCGCGCCGCTTATTGCGGCAGCTTGTCGTCGACACCCTTGACGTAGAAGTTCATGCCGAGGAGCGTGCCGTCATCGGCGACTTCGCCGTCCTTTAGCCACGGCGTGCCGTCCTGCTTGGCGATCGGTCCGGTGAAGGGGTTCCAGCCGTCGGCGATCTTCTTTGTAGTCGCCTCGGCCATCGCCTTCACGTCGTCGGGCATGTTGGTGAACGGCGCGAGCTTCACCGCGCCGTCCTTGATGCCAAGCCAGACATTGTCCGGCTTCCAGGTGCCGTCAATGGCCGCCTGGACCCGGCTGATATAGTAGGGACCCCATTCATCGGTCAGCGACGTCAGCTGCGCGTTCGGCGCGAACTTGATCATGTCGGAAGACTGGCCGAAACCGTGCAGCTTGCGCTCCTCGGCCACCTGCAGGGCGGCGGTCGAATCGGTGTGCTGGACGATGATGTCGGCGCCCTGGTCGAACAGTGCCTTCGCCGCGTCGGCTTCCTTGCCCGGATCGAACCACGAATTCACCCAGACGATCTTGGCCTTGAAGTTCGGATTGATCGACTGCGCGCCGAGCATGAAGGAGTTGATGCCCATCACCACTTCCGGGATCGGGAAGGAGACGATGTAGCCGGCGACGCCGGACTTCGATTCCTTGGCGGCGATCTGGCCAAGCACGTAGCGGCCTTCGTAGAAACGGGCATTGTAGATGCCGAGATTATCGCCCGTCTTGTAGCCGGTCGCGTGCTCGAACATCACCTTGGGAAACTTCTTGGCGACCTTCACTTCGGCGTCCATGAAGCCGAAAGAGGTGCCGAAGATCAGCTTGCAGCCTTCGCGCGCCAGGCGCTCGAAAGCACGGTCGGCGTCGGGGCCTTCCGAGACGTTCTCCAGATAGGCGGTTTCGACTTTGTCGCCGAGCGCCTTCTCGACTTCGAGGCGGCCCTGATCGTGCTGGTAGGAGTAGCCGAAATCGCCGATCGGGCCGGTGTAGACCCAGCAGGCTTTCAACTTGTCGGCGGCTTCGGCTGTCGCCGCCAGCGAAAAGGCGGCGGTCGTGGTCATCAGGGCAATAAGTAGTTTTTTCATTGTGTTACCTCTCTGAGTTAAGCCTTGGAGCTTCCCGTTTGTTTTTATTGTCAACGATCCGGAACGAATGGCTGCCCCAATGAAGCCGGCGTGTTCATCATCGTCAGACGCTTGTTGCGCGAGATTAGAACGAGAACCACGACGGTTGCCAGATAGGGCAGAGAAGAAAGCAGCTGCGACGGCACTGGAATGCCAAAAGCCTGTGCATGAAGCTGGCCGATCCAGACGGCGCCGAAAATGTAGGCGCCGGCCAGCACCCGCCATGGCCGCCATGACGCGAACACCACCAGCGCCAGCGCGATCCAGCCGCGGCCCGCGCTCATGTTCTCGACCCATTGCGGCGTGTAGACCAGCGACAGATGGCCGCCGGCAAGACCGGCGCAGGCACCGCCGAAGATCACCGACAGATAGCGGTAGCGGATGACCTTGATGCCGAGCGCGTGCGCCGAGGTGTGGCTGTCGCCGATCGAGCGCAGCGTCAGTCCGGTGCGGGTCTTGAACAGGAACCACATCACCGCCGCCGTCAGCGCGATCGAGATGTAGAACAACGGATCCTGGCCAAACAGCAGTCTGCCCACCACCGGGATCGAGCTGAGGCCCGGAATATCGAGATTGGGCAACCTGACGCCGGGCTGGCCGACGAAACTGGTTCCCATCATGCCGGAGAGGCCGAGGCCGAGCAGCGTCAACGACAGGCCGGTCGCCACCTGGTTGGTGGCCAGCGATAGCGTCATGACGGCAAACAGCAGCGAGAACAGCGCGCCCATGGCGATTGCCGCCAAGAGCCCGATCCAGGGCGACCCGGTCAGATAGCCGGCGCCGAAACCGCCGACCGCGCCCATGATCATCATGCCCTCGACACCGAGATTGAGCACGCCGGAGCGTTCGACCACCAGTTCGCCGATCGCCGCGATCAAAAGCGGTGTCGCCGCCGTTGCGATGGTCAAAAGGATGTTGACGGTAATGTCCATCAGCGGGCTTCCTTCAACTTTGGCGCGGCCTCGATCTTCGCGGCACTCTCCGATTTGGTCAGTGCCAGGCCGATCAGGCGGATGCGGTAATGAATGAGCGTGTCGCAGCCGAGCACGAAGAACAGCAGCATGCCCTGGAACACGCGCGCCACCTTGTCGGAAATGCCGAGCGCGCTTTGCACCGCCTCGCCGCCGAGATAGGTCAAGGCCAGCACCAAGCCTGCCGCGACGATGCCGAGCGGATTGAGCCGGCCGAGGAACGCCACGATGATGGCGGTGAAGCCGTAGCCGGGCGAGATCACCGGTTGCAACTGGCCGATGGCGCCGGAGACTTCCGAAATACCGGCAAGGCCGGCCAGTGCGCCCGACAGAAGGAAGGCGAAAAACACCATGCGGCTGAGGCCGAAGCCGGCGAAGCGCCCTGCCCTCGGGCTGGAGCCCAAAACGCGGACTTCGAAACCTTTGAGCATGCGGCTCATCAGGATCCAGACCAGCACCGCGGCAACCAGGGCGAAGACGAAGCCCCAATTGGCGCGCCCGGCGTCCGGCATCAGCTCCGGCAGGATGGCCGAGTCGCCGAACTGGATCGTCTGCGGGAAACCGTGGCCTTGCGGATCGCGCCACGGGCCGCGCACCAGCCAGTCGAGGAAGAGCTGGGCGACATAGACCAGCATCAGGCTGGTCAGGATCTCGTTGGTGCTGAAGCGGGTCTTCAGAAATGCCGGGATTGCCGCATAGGCCGCGCCGCCGACCATGCCGAGCAAAAGCATCAGCGGCAACACCAGGGGCCCTTCGAATTGCGGAAACAGCACCGGAATGATCGAACCGAATATACCGCCGAAGATGAACTGGCCTTCGGCGCCGATGTTCCAGATATTGGCCCTGTAGCAAACCGACAGGCCGACGGCGATCAGGATGAGGGGTGCCGCCTTGATCGCCAGTTCATGCAATTGCCAGACCTGGCTGATCGGCTCGATGAAATAGATCTTGAAGGCGGTCAACGGATTGACGCCGAGCAGCGCGAACATGATGGCCCCGGCGACGATCGTCAGCGCGAAGGCGATGAACGGCGACAGCATGGAGAACAGCGCCGAGCGCTGCGGGCGTTTGACGAGTTCGAGGCGCATCATGCCGTCTCCAGCGTGTGTTCGGCGTGGCCGGGCTCGGCGCCGCCCATCAGCAGGCCGATCCTTTCGAAGGTCGCTTCGGCGATCGGCAACGGCCTGGACAATTCGCCATTGTGCATGACCGCGATCGCATCCGATATCTCGAACAGCTCGTCGAGATCCTGGCTGATCACCAGCACCGCCGATCCGTTGCGCGACAGTTCGATCAGGGCCTGCCGGATGTGGGCGGCGGCGCCCGCGTCGACACCCCAGGTCGGCTGGTTCACCACCATGACGTCAGGCCGGCGGTCGAGTTCCCGGCCGACGATGAATTTCTGCAGATTGCCGCCCGAAAGCGCGGCGGCCTCCGGATCCGGCGCACTCTTGCGCACATCCATCGCTTCGATGATGCGCTGGGCGGCGGCATAGACGGTGCCGCTCCTGACCATCCCGCCGGTCCCGACGAAGGTTTTGCCGTCGGTGGCATGGCGCGACAGCAGCAGGTTTTCCGACAGCTTCATGCGCGGCGCGGCACCATGACCGAGGCGTTCTTCCGGCACGAAAGCGGCACCCAGCAGGCGCCGTCCGGTGATCGAAAGGCCGCCGGCATCCTTGCCGCGGATGCGCACCGAGGCGGCGTCCTGCTGCAAGACCTCGCCGGAGACGGACTCGAAGAATTCGCCCTGGCCGTTGCCTGCGACGCCGGCGATGCCGATCACCTCGCCTGCGCGGACGTTGAGATTGATATTCCTGAGCGGAATGGAGAACGGGGTTGCCGGCTTGCGGCTGAGGCCGCGGATCTCAAGCAGCGGCTGCGCGGTTTCGATCCCCACCACCGGCGCACGCACCACGGCCTGGACCTCGTTGCCGACCATCATGCGGGCCAGCGACGCAGCGGTCTCCTGGCGTGGATTGCAGTGGCCGACCACCTTGCCGTGCCGCAGCACGGTGGCGCGATCGCAGATGCGTTTGACCTCTTCCAGCCGGTGCGAAATGTAGAGGATCGATTTGCCTTCCTTGCGCAGCCGCTCCAGCGTCTCGAACAGCTTGTCGGCTTCCTGCGGCGTCAGCACCGAGGTCGGCTCGTCGAGAATGATCAGCTGCGGCGTCTGCAAAAGGCAGCGTATGATCTCGATGCGCTGGCGTTCGCCGACCGACAGGTCGCCGACCAGCGATTCAGGATCGAGCGGCAAGCCATAGCTGTAGGAAAGCGCCCTCGCCTTCGCCGCGATGCTGCTGATGGGCGAACCGTCGTCCAGCGACAACGCGATATTCTCCGCCGCGGTCAGTGCCTCGAACAGCGAAAAATGCTGGAACACCATGCCGATGCCGAGCTTTTTCGCCGCGCCGGGGCTGGCGATCCGGACCGCCTGGCCGTTCCAGAAAATCTCGCCGGAATTGGGTTCCAGCGAGCCGAACAGCATCTTGACCAGCGTCGACTTGCCAGCGCCGTTCTCGCCAAGCAAGGCGTGGATTTCGCCCTTGGCGATATTGAGATCGACATGATCGCACGCCGTCAGCGAGCCGAATATCTTGGTAAGGCCGCGAACCTCGAGCAGGTTCGCCTCGTCGTGATTTGCACTCACAGTGCCTCCCATCCGTGTTCCCGGATATGTTCTGTGTTCCCGCAAGCATCGTATGCGCGGCCAGCACTCGTGCGAAAGCAGCACCCGACTTGAAAGAGCTTCAAGAATTTCAGCGGAAATTCAAGGGATAAGATAAGCCTGCTTCACGCAAGACTAAGGCCGGGAGGCTTTCCGTGCAAACCCATGCCAATCGGCCGGGCACAGCTCTGAAAACCAGGGCGAATTTGCGTCAGGGGACCAGGATGGTCGTGCCTGTCGTCCTGCGGCCCTCGAGGTCGGAATGCGCCTTGCCGACGTCCTTGAGCGCATAGCGCTGGTTTATCTTGATCTCGACGGCACCGCTGAGCACGACCTCGAACAAGGCCGCGGCGGAGGCTTCGAGATCCTCCCGTTTTGCGTTGTAGACGAACAATGTCGGCCTGGTGGCGAACAAGGAGCCCTTCTGGGCCAGCAATGACATGGAGAATGGCGGGATCGGCCCCGAGGACTGGCCGAAGCTGACGAACATGCCGAGCGGCTTGAGGCAGTCCAGCGAAGCTGGAAAGGTGTCGTTGCCGACCGAATCGTAGACGACATCGCACTTCTTGCCGCCCGTGATGGCGGCGACGCCGGCGACGAAGTCCTGTTCCTTGTAGTTGATGACATGGTCGAAACCGTGCGCCTTGGCGAGTTCGATCTTGTCGCTCGAACTGGCCGTGCCGATGACCGTCGCGCCGAGATGTTTCGCCCACTGGCCGAGAATCAGCCCGACACCGCCGGCCGCGGCGTGAAACAGGATCGTGTCGCCCGCCTTTACCTTGAAAGTGCGCCGCAACAGATACTCGGCGGTCGTGCCTTTCAGCATCATCGCCGCCGCCTGTTCGTCGCTGATCCCATCGGGAACCTTGACGACGCGGCCGGCATCGATGACGCGCTCCTGCGCGTAGGCGCCCGTCGTTACGGCATAGGCGATGCGGTCGCCCGGCTTCAGCCAGTCGATCCCCTGGCCTACTTCCAGCACCACACCGGCGGCCTCACCGCCCGGCACCAGCGGAAACCCGCCAGGCGGCGGGTAAAGGCCCGAGCGATGATAGACGTCGATGAAATTGAGGCCGATCGCAGTGTGTCTGATCAGGATCTGTCCCGATCCCGGCTGGCCGGGATCTGTATCTTCATAGGTCAGGACTTCCGGGCCGCCATGGGCGTGGATGCGGATCGCTTTGGACATGGTCTGGGCTTCCTCTGGGATGGCTGATCAGGCCTTTTTGGCACCGAGATTGGGAAAGAACTGCATGATCCCGCCGATACAGCCGAGATAGAGCCCGGTAATGGTTATTCCAATCTTTGTGAAGGTGCTGACCTGCGCGCCCAGCACGCCGATCTGGTCATAGAAGGCTGCGAGTGCCGCTTGCGCAAGCGCCAGCGCACCGAAGGCGCACCATAAAAGGGTTATTGCGAGATTGATGCGCCGCAGTCGCACCACTCGCACCGGATGGATGAAGTTGATCGGGACGAAGGTCAGGATGCCGGCCACCACCACCACCGCGAACGACACCCATTGTCCGGGTTCGATGACAAACAGCGTGAACACCACCATGTTCCAGACCACGGGAAATCCCTTGAAGAAATTCTCCTTCGTCTTCATGCCGGTGTCGGCATAGTAGATCGCGCTGGAGACGACGATGATCGCCGCCGACAGGAACGACAGGCCTTCGCCCATGAAGCCGCGCTGATAGAGCGCGAAGGCCGGGATGAGCACGTAGGTCACATAGTCGATGATGTTGTCGAGCAGTTCGCCCGACCATGTCGGCAGGATTTCCTTGACCTCGAGTTTTCTGGCGATCGGCCCGTCGATACCGTCGACGAACAGCGCCAGCCCGAGCCACCAGAACATCGCCGTCCAGCGCTCTTCGCTCGCCGCCACCAGGGACAGGAAGGCGAGGAACGAGCCTGACGCGGTCAGCAAATGGACCGAAAACGCCCTTGCCTGCGGCCAGGTGACTTTCTTCCTCGGCCGCGGAATCCGGTCCCTGATCTTCCTGGCCGTTGTGTTCTTGCTCACGGGCCCCGCCAATCCAGCTTGCAGATCTCGGCCGAACGGCCGGCGAAATTCCAGTTTCGGCCGAAAGCGCGCATCTTGCTCTTGTCCGACTTGGCGACGATGATCTCCGGCGCGATCCAGTATTGAGAATTGCTGATGACGGTGTCTTTCTCGTGATCCTTGCCCGCGATCGGCGTAACCGCGCCGTCGATGATCTTCGGTATCTGGAAGATGCGCGTCCTGTCTCGGGTCTCATAGGTGATCGGCGCCTGTTCGACACCTAGGAATTTCCCAACGAGGATCGAAAGCAGCGATGTGGTCCCGCCCGCCTTGCCGGTGAAAATCTTGGTCAATGCCTTGACCGCGTAGACAGAGGCGCGTTTGTCGATGAACAGGCCGGCGGTCCAGTTGCCGCGGCTCATATAACCGGGGATTTCCATGATCAGCCCAAGGTTCAGGCCGGAGAGGTCGACCTCGCCGAAGTGACCGGCGTCGATGCGGAAGCCTGCCCAGGTCTGGCAATAGCCCTCGGTCGGTGGATGATTGCCGAGCGACAGCACGCAAGGGCAAAAAACCGTGCAATTGCAGGAGAGTACGAGTTCTCCTTTCATTGCCCAGCTTTGATCTGTCATCGAATTTCCCCCACTCGCAGTGAGACTAATAGCAGCGCGACTGCCCATACAAGCAGTATCGCACCGGCCAGCCGGGTTGGAACCCTGCTCGTCGCCTGTTTTTCGATCAGGGTGAACAGGCCGATCAGCGCCATCCAGAAGACGTTCATCACCCCGACGGCAAACATCACCAGCATCAACGCCCAGCAACAGCCGAGACACCAGATGCCTTGCGCAACGCCAAGCCGGAAAACGCGGATGGGTTTGGCGCTCCAGTTCGCGAACAGGACCGAGAACGGATTGCGGCATTTCTCGAGGCAGGCCTGCTTCAGGCCGCTGAACTGGTAGAGGCCGGCAACCAGCAATGCGAGCGCACCGGCAGCGCCGAGAAGTGGGTCCAATACCTCGCCGGACCGGGCGAGTGCGTGCAGGGAAAGCGTCAGTGCCGAAAACAGCACCGAAGCGCCCAACCAGACGCTGAGATAGCCGGCGACAAGCACCAGCGGGTGGACGACCGGTTCGCCCTTGATCCGGGCCGTATCGGCGATCTCGCAATAGGTGCGGATCATCGGTGCGGCGGAAGGCAGCATCGCCGCTATCGCCATCAGGAACCACATGAGGACGAGAGCCAGGACACGCAGGCCGATGCTGCCACCCAGCGGCGCCGGCGAAAGGCAGAGGTCGAAGAACCCTTCCACGAAATCGGGCAGCGGCAGTTCCGGAACATTGCGCAGCAGAGCATCGCCTGGCCCGCCGACCCGCGCCTCCGCACCGCGAATCGCCATCGCGGCTAGGAACAACCACGCAAGGACGATGCTTGCACCGACGACGGCGTTCACCGTCAAACGCGGGCTGCGCGCGATCCCAGCCATGGCGCGGCCGGCGCGGTCGAGATGGCTGAAATCTTCCTGCTGGCCGGTCATGACAACCGAATGGGCCGAATCGCCGCGTTGATCAAGCCGCATCAACTGACCTATATGCTCTACGACAGGCAGGTCGCGTGGACCGCCTCGTATCGCAAGCCGGAAGCCGATCTTGGAGCATCAGGAAACAGCGCGAATACTGATCGCCGGTACTGGGCCGGCAGGGCTGATCGCGGCACTCGCTTTCGCCGACGCCCGCTTCGCGGTGACGCTCGTCGGGCCCGAGGTCTCCGGCCCCGACGGCCGCACCACCGCCCTGATGAACCCCGCCCTGAAGGTGCTCGAACGGCTTGATATCCTCGACGACATCGAGCCCAAGGCAGCGCCGCTCAAAATGATGCGCATCGTCGACGCGACCAGCCGGTTGATCCGCAGCCCCATTGTCACCTTCCGTGCCAGCGAGATCGACGAAGACCAGTTCGGGCTGAACCTGCCCAACAGCGTCTTCGGTCCCGCACTTGCCGCCAAGGTTGCCGCGCATTCCGGGATCGAATGGCGCAGATCGATGGTCAAGACCTGGCATCTCGGCACCGACAAGGCCCACGCCGTGCTCGCCGATGGCGACGAGGTCGAGGCGTCCCTGGCGGTTGCCGCCGACGGGCGCCTGTCGCCGGCCCGCGAGGCAGCGGGGATCTCGACCGCCTCGCGTTCCTATCCGCAGGCGGCACTTGTGCTCAATTTCGGCCATAGCCGCGACCATGCCTTCACCTCGACGGAGTTCCACACCGAGACCGGTCCGTTCACGCAGGTTCCGCTGCCGGGCAATCGGTCGAGCCTCGTCTGGGTGGTGAAACCGGAGACCGCCGCGGAACTCGTAGGATTGGATGATGCAACGCTGTCGCTGCGGGTCGAGCAACAGATGCAATCGATCCTGGGGCGGGTGACGGTCGAACCCGGACGCCAGATCTATCCGCTTTCGACGGTGACGCCGCTGCGTTTTGCCCGCGACCGTGTGGCTCTCGTCGGCGAAGCCGCCCACGTGTTCCCACCGATCGGCGCTCAAGGCCTTAACCTTGGCATCAGGGATATCGACGATCTTGTTGGAATTGCTGGTGAAAACCGTGGCGATCCCGGCGCGGCCATGGCTCTTGCCGCCTATGATTTCAAACGCCGGCCCGATATTCTGGCGCGCAGCAGCGCCGTCAATCTGCTCAACATGTCGCTGCTTTCCGACATGCTGCCGGCGCAGATGGCGCGCGGTGCTGGTCTCGGCGTGCTTGGCGGCTTTGCGCCGCTTCGCGCCTTCTTCATGCGCGAAGGACTTCGTCCCGGCAGCGGCTTTGCCGCGCTTGCCGGCGGCCCGCGCAAGCCGGCGCGCCATTAGCGAACTTGCGGATAATCCCCCGATTCGCGCCATCGGCAGGCGCCGATATCCCTGACATCCGCCAAAACCTTTGCTCCGCCTGCTGCTAAACTTAAGCACACACTCAAACGCTCCGGGATTGAATTGATGCGGAGTCTGCGCCAGATAAAGCTAGGAAATTCAGTGGTGAGTACGATGAAAACAGCCAAATTCGCGATCGGACAGGTGGTTCGCCATCGGCTGTTTCCGTTTCGGGGCATCATTTTCGACGTCGATCCGCAATTCGCCAACACCGACGAATGGTACGAGGCTATCCCCGCCGACGTTCGGCCGCGCAAGGACCAGCCCTTCTATCATCTGCTCGCCGAGAATTCGGAGACCGAATACATCGCCTATGTATCCGAGCAGAATCTGCTCGAGGATCAGTCGGGCGAACCGGTCCGCCACCCGCAGATCAAGGAAATGTTCGACAAGAAGCCGGACGGGCGCTACGAGCCGAAGCGGCAATCCAGGCACTGACCGGCCAGGCGGCAGGCACAAAAAAAGCGGGGCATGACCCCGCTTTTCGTTATTCCGACGAATGTCGTCCGATCAGTTCGCGGTCTTCGCCTTGTCCTGCTCTTCCTTGAGCTTCTTGGCGAAGTCCTGATTGTTCTTGGCGACGAAGTCCTGCAGCTTCTTCTGCCGGTCTTCGATGTCGGACTGCTGCAGCGGCGGGCCGTCATAGGCGCCGCTGAAGCCCTGCAGCGCGATCTTGATCGGGTTGGGCTGATTCTGGAAGTTGACCGAGGTCAGCGTGATCGCTTGGCCCTTCTTGAACGAAGCGACGAGCTGGTCGCTCAGCGGCACTTCCGCCACGCAGCGATCCGGGAAGCAGATGACATAGTCGAGCTTCTGCGCCTTGCCGGTATCGATCTGCAGGCCGATGCCGGGAGGCACCAAGCGGCCAGTCGGGACCGTCACCTGGAAAACCTTGCGATTTACCTTGCCTTTCAGCTCGATCAGGCTGACGCCGGTGATCAGCTGGCCGTTGCCGGCAGTGGTGATGTTCTGGACGTTGCAGATGTCGACGTCTTCCTGCTTGGTGCAAGCCTTGAACCAGCCCTGCGGAATCTGCTGCTGCTGCTGCTGTGCGGAAGCAGCGGGAAGTCCTGCGCAGAGAAAGCCGACCACGCCCGCGGCCATGACCGACAGGCGGTACGCATTGCTGTTCAGGCTCGTCATGTCGTGCACTTCCTCTCAAATGATCCCGGGACCGGCTTCTTCGTGCCGTGTGGTCCAGCTACCTGTTGCCGAAATGAGGCAACAGAATGACTTCGGACGGCGTGTTACACTGCAAGCGATACCGAATCCAGCCCGGTATCCGCATTTCTTGGCAACGACATTGGCCGGCGCGCCGCTGCCGCATGCTAGGGTGCGCACCGAATCATCAAGCCGACCCGGTAAGGAGACGGTCATGGGCCGCGTTCTTGTTTGGCTGGTCACCGCGATATCGTTTTTCACCCTTTCGCAGCTGCCGGCGCTATCCGAGCCCAGACACGCGATTGCGATGCAGGGCGAACCGGCCCTGCCACCCGACTACACGCATTTCAGCTACGTCAACCCCGACGCGCCGAAGGGTGGCTCGATCACCTATTGCGTCGTCGGCAGCTTCGACAATCTGAATCCTTTTATCCTGAAAAGCCTGCGCACGACGGCGCGCGGAATGATGGACACGATCTACGGCAATCTTGTCTTCGAACCGCTGATGCAGCGCAGCGCGGACGAGGCTTTTACCCTCTATGGGCTGCTGGCCGACACGGCCGACATGGACTCCGAGCGCAAAAGCATCGAATTCCACCTCAATCCGAAAGCCAGATGGTCCGACGGCCAGCCGGTGACGCCGGAAGATGTGCTGTTCACCTATGACGCCTATACGAAAAAAGGCCGCCCGCCCTACAGCGACCGCATGGCCAGGATCGCCAAGCTCGAAAAGACCGGCGACCACAGCGTACGTTTCACCTTCAACGAGAAGGCGGATCGCGAGTTTCCGCTGATCATCGCAATGACGCCGATCATCCCCAAGCACGCCTTCGACATGGACACGTTCGACAGGACGACGCTGAAGCCGTTGGTCGGCAGCGGCCCTTACACCGTTGCACAGGTACAACCCGGCCAGCGCATCGTCTTCAAGCGCAATCCGAATTACTGGGGCAAGGACGTGCCGGCCAAGCGCGGCTTCGACAATTACGACCAGATCACCATCGAATATTTCCTCAACGCCAATGCCAAGTTGGAAGCGTTCAAGAAAGGCCTGTGCGCCATCGATGATGACGGCGATCCGGTGAAACGCGAGCGCGATCTCGATTTCCCGGCCTTCCACAGGGGTGAGGTGGTTTCCGAGACCTTCGATACCGGCATTCCTCCGGTGGTGACCGGATTCCTATTCAACACAAGGCTGCCGAAATTCTCCAACCCGGTGGTTCGGCGCGCGCTCGGCATGCTCTACGACTTCGAATGGGCCAACAAGAACCTGTTCGGCGGCAAGTACGTGCGCACGATGAGTTACTGGCAGAACTCCGAGCTTTCCGCGCTCGGCCATCCGGCCGACGACAGGGAAAAGGCGTTGCTGGCCCCCTACCCCGGCCGCGTGCCGGCCGACGTCATGGACGGAACTTACCGGCCACCGGTCACCGATGGATCGGGCCAGGATCGCAAGGTGCTGAAAGCCGCCTTCGAACTGCTCAGAAGCGCCGGTTATCACCTGCAGAACGGGACGATGCTCGATCCAGAGGGCAACCCCTTCGGGTTCGAGATCCTGACCGCCTCGCAGGACGAGGAGCGGCTTGCTGGCATTTACCAGCGCACGCTGGAGAAGATCGGCATCGATGTCGGCATCCGCAGCCTCGACGGCGACCAGATTCAGTCGCGCAAGCAGCGTTTCGATTTCGATGTGCTGGTCGGCTCGAGCGGCTTCAACAATTCGCTCTCCCCCGGCATCGAGCAGATTGGGCGTTGGTCGTCCTCTGCCGCTAAGACCGAGGGATCGTTCAATCTCGCCGGCGTCGCCGACCCGGCGGTCGATGCGGCGATCGAGGCGATGCTGCGCGCGCGTTCGAAGGAAGATTATGTCGCTGCGGTTCGCGTTCTCGACAGGCTTCTGATCTCCGGCAACTACATGGTGCCGATGCAGTACAACGCCCAGCAATGGCTGGCTTACTGGAACTATCTGGAACATCCGAAAAAGACGCCCATATTCGGTTATCAATTGCCGAGCTGGTGGCGCAAGCCGAACTGAACCTCCGGAGAGCGAGATGAGCGAAGCGATAACCGTCGATGTGGTGTCGGATGTCGTCTGCCCCTGGTGCTTCATCGGCCAGAAGCGGCTGGACAAGGCGATCGCCGCGGCCGGTGATGTCGATGTGCGCATACGCTGGCGGCCGTTCCAGCTCGATCCGACCATTCCGCCTGAAGGCAAGAATCGCCGCGAGTACATGAGAGCCAAATTCGGCAGCGACGAGCGCATTCGCGAGATCCATGCGCGCATCGAACCGCTGGGCGAAGCCGAAGGCATTTCCTTCGCTTTCGACGCCATCAAGGTGGCGCCGAACACACTGGATGCGCATCGGCTGATCCGCTGGGCCGGTGTCGCCGGTGAAGCCGTTCAGAACAGGCTGGTGCGCCGCCTGTTCCAGCTCAATTTCGAGGAAGGCGCCAATATCGGCGACCACGCCGTCCTGGTCGAAGCCGCCCGCGAGGCCGGCATGGACGCTCCCGTGATCACCACGCTTCTGCCGACCGACGCCGATGTCGAGGCCGTTCGCACCGAGATCGCCACCGCCTCGCGCATGGGCATATCGGGCGTTCCGTGCTTCCTGCTCGAAGGCAAATACGCGGTCATGGGCGCGCAGGACGCCGACACCCTGGCCGATGCCATCCGCCAGGTGGCGGCCGCCAAGGCGCGCGGCGAGCTGGAAAAGGTCGATTGAGGCCAGCCAGCGATATCGAGCCGTTTCTCTGCCGCCGGCCGGGACGGCCACGGCAACGAATCAAACTTCGATGACGGCGCCTTTTCAGGCATTTTGATCGGCCTGCGATGAAAAGCCGGAGGGCCGGACAAGCCGAACGAGTCACAAAACCGTGTGAATGCTTTCCCTAGCGGAAGATGTGCAGACCTTTGCTTTGCACCCGATAATCCTTTGATGTTGCTGCATTTAAGTCCTTCCCCGCCTGCTTCCGCGCTGCGTTTGGACCGGCTGTCCTGTTGCCCAATGGCAACGGCGCGCAAGTCAATCCGGACTCCCCCCTATGAAAATTAATGGAAAATGATCAATTGGTGTTACCATCCGTAACAAAAGAAAAAAGGTTTGGGCGGGATCGTGATTCGGATCGGCAAACGATCGCAAGAGTCAGTACCGGATAGACTACACGGCGATGCCGAGAGGCGGTCGCCACTGACGCCGGTATCCTCGATGCGCAATTTCTGGGGGCTGATGCGGGCCTACTGGGTCTCGGATCGCTGGAAGGAAGCTTGGACGCTGACGCTGGTGATCGCGCTGCTCACCGCGCTGTCCAGCAAGGCAGGCGTCTGGTTCGCCGAGGCCTCCGGCGAGTTGGTCAACTCGATCGCCTTCTTCCATGACGCCGCCAACACCACTCCGCTGCGTAGCCTGCTGGTCAACGCCGGGATCCTTGTCTTGCTGGTGGTGCTCAAGGACGCCGGCTTCACCGGCATCCGCAACCTTGTCTCGGTGACCCTGCACCGCAAATGGCGCGGCTGGCTGGACAGCCGCTTCAACGAGGCGCTGCTGGACGGCAACCACACGCATTTCCATGCCCAGCACGCTTCGGCCGGCGGCGGCGCGCCCGCCCCCGACAACATCGACCAGCGTGTCCAGGAGTCCATCAAGGACATGACCGGCGGCGCCATCGGCCTCGCCATGGGCGTGCTTGGCGTCGCCACCTCGCTCTATTTCGTCGGCCAGAAGCTGCTCGAAACCTCCGTCGAGGTGAAGGGGCTGGAGTTCCTCGGCAGCTATGGCAGCGCCGTTCTGGCTTTCCTGGCGGTCGCCACCTACGTGCCGCTGAACACCTGGATCGCGGTCAAGCTCGGCGGCCTGCTCGAGCGCCTCAATGTCAGGATGCAGCAAGCCGAGGGCAGCTACCGCGGCGAACTGACGACGTTCCTGCGCCGCTCTTTCCATGTCGCGGCGTCCCACGGCGAAGGCGTGCAGAAGACCATGCACCGCCGGCTCTATGTCGATATCGACGGAACCTGGACTCGGCTGAACATCGTCAACACCGTCTACATGTCGTTCGAGCTGATCTACAATTTCATTGGCTCCCGCATCGTCGCCTACGGGCCAGGCCTGGTGCCGTTCATCCACAATGGTTTTGACCTCAAGGGCTACATAACCGGCTCCGAACTGGTCAATTCGCTGATCAGCCAATGTTCGTGGTTCATCCATGTCATGCCCGCCATCGCCGCGTTGCGCGCCAACAGCCAGCGTGTCACCGAGCTCGCCAACGCGATCGAGAACGTCCAGCATCCGCAGGAATTCTACAGCCAGACCGGTCGTTCCGACTTCCAGTATGGCAGCCAGAACCCGGTTTTCGGCCTGACCATCCAGAAGCTCGAACTGGCGCATCAGGGCGAGGACGCAACACCGTTCCTCAGCGCCGCCAATCTGCGCTTCCGGCGCGGCGAGTGGACGTTCCTGAAAGGCGAATCCGGCTGCGGCAAGACTTCGCTGATCAAGGCGATCAATGGCCTCTGGCCTTATGGCCGCGGCACCATCGTCTCCCCCGAGGGCGTGAAGAGTTTCTATGCAGCCCAGGAGGTCAAGCTGCAGCAGGTGTCGCTGAAACAGCTGGTCTGCCTGCCCGGCTCCGAGCACGACCATCGCGACGCGCAGGTCGCCGCGGCCCTGCACAAGGCGGGCCTCGGCGACTTCATCGAGCATATGGGCAACGAAAGCCGCGAAGGCAAAAGCTGGGACCAGGTCCTGTCGGGCGGCCAGAAACAGAAGCTGGTCGTGGCTCGCATCATCCTGCAGCAACCGGGGCTGCTGTTCCTCGATGAGGCGACTGGCGCGCTCGACCCGGCGGGCAAGGTCGCCTTCCACCAGGCCATCAAGGACAACTGCCCCGATGTCACGGTGATCAGCGTCATGCATGAGGCGGTGGCGCCGAGGTCGGCCGGCGGCGCGGAGTTCTATCACAGCATGGTCATGATCGCCGACGGCGTGGCCACCAAGAAGCCGCTGGCCCCGAGCCTGCCTCCGGAACTCACCACCATTCTCGTCCAGCCAAGGCCCGTCGAGGACAAGTGGCTGCGTTTTCCGCGCCGGCTGAAGCAGAAATAGCGGCGCTCTCAACCCGGCCGTCCGCATCCTGCTGCGGCCCGTGATCACGGTCTCGCGAGCGGAGCCATTCGGCTCCGTTTTGGTGGCGTGTCGCCCTGCGCGAGCTTCCCACGGGTCTGGTGCTCGGGGCCATGCTGGGCGTGGTCGGCATCTGCCGCATCGCGCTCTGGCAATATATGGGCTTCTACGACTATGGGCCGCATTGGCCGCTGATCGCCACGACCGTCGGCGCCGCCCTTGTCGGCATCGTCACCTCGGCTCGCTGTCGGGGTCGAAGCTGCCGTTCGCCTTGAAACGCATTGGTTTCGACCCGGCCAGCGCATCGGCGCCGTTCGTCGCCACGCAGGTCGATGTCACCGGCCTTGTGATCTATTTCTCGGTGGCGCTGGTGATCCTGCGCGGCACCTTGCTGTAGCGGTTTCCGTCATCTCCGCCGTGGCATGGCCTCGCCGCGGCATCCGGGCGTTGCCGGTCAGTCCACGCGCTGGCCGTCCTTCACGCGGTAGGTCGGCTTGTACATGGTGACCAGTTCTTCCGCCGCAGTCGGGTGCACGGCCATGGTGCGGTCGAAATCGTCCTTGGTCAGGCCGGCCTTCAGCGGGATGCCGAGAAGCTGCGCCATCTCGCTGGCGTCCGGACCCAGGATATGGGCGCCGAGCACCTTTCTGGAAGCGCCGTCGACCACCAGCTTGATCAGCATTTTTTCGTCGCGGCCCGACAGCGTGTGCCGCATCGGCCGGAAACTGGCGCGGTAGATCTCGACATCGGCGAAACGCTTGACGGCGTCGTCTTCCGACAGGCCGACCGTGCCGATTTCCGGCTGCGAGAAGACGGCGGTGGCGATCGTCTCGTGGTCGGGCGCCGTCGGGTTGTTCTTGAAGGCCGTCTCGATGAAGCACATCGCTTCGTGGATCGCCACCGGCGTCAGCTGCACGCGGTTGGTAACGTCGCCGATCGCCCAGATGTTGTCGATGTTGGTGCGGGAATAGCCGTCGACCTTGATCGCGCCGGTCGCGGTCATCTCGATGCCGATGCCCTCCAGCCCCATGTTCTCGGTGTTGGGCAGGCGGCCGATGGCCAGCATCACCTGGTCGACCGTCAGCACCTTGCCGCTGGTGAGGACTGCGTCGAGCCGGCCGTCCGGCCGCTTGCGCACCCATTCGGAAATGGAATGGCAGAGGATCTTTATCCCCTTCTTTTCCATCGTCTCGTGCAGCATGCGCCGCAGGTCCATGTCGAACCGGCTGAGGATCTCCTTGCCGCGATAGACCAGCGTGGTGTCGACGCCGAGGCCGTGGAAGATGTTGGCGAACTCGACGGCGATGTAGCCGCCGCCCTCGATCATGATCGCCTTCGGCAGTTCCTTGAGGTCGAAGGCCTCGTTGGAAAAGATGCAGTGTTCGTGACCCGGCAGCGCCGGATGTGCCGCCGGGCGGCCGCCCGTGGCGATCAGGATCTGGTCGGCGGTGACGGTGCGGTCCTCGCCCAGAAGATGCACCACATGCGGCTCGAGGATCATGGCGCGCGAGTGAAAGGTCTCGCCGCCGGCGCCATGCACGTTCTTCTCGTAGATCGCCTCCAGCCGGCTGATCTCGCGATCCTTGTTGGCGACCAGCTTCTGCCAGTCGAAGCTGGCTTCCGGCACCGTCCAGCCATAGCCGGCGGCATCGGCGAAATGCTCGGGGAATTGCGAGGCATAGACGTAGAGCTTCTTCGGCACGCAGCCCCTGATGACGCAGGTGCCGCCGAAGCGGTATTCCTCGGCGATGCCGACGCGCTTGCCGAGCGCGGCGGCGACACGCGCCGCCCTCACCCCGCCCGAGCCGCCGCCGATGACGAAGAGGTCGTAGTCGTAACCGGCCATGCCGCGGCTCCCTAGCCTTCAAAGTTGAGCTTCAAAATCCAGTGACAGGTAGGCCGCAAACCACCAATCGGGATAGGGGGGAACCTCGCGGTTCCTCCCCTCCCACACCACCTTGCATACGGGTCCGTACAGGGCGGTTCGGTTGGTTATGCGGCTTTGGCCGGCGC
>NZ_JAMYQP010000056.1:0-31929 GCF_040320945.1 Mesorhizobium sp. M0587 | reverse complement strand
AGGCCGGCGCCTCGCCCTTCTCGGTCTTCTTCACTGGGGCGGCCGCATTGAGCTGCGAGCGCAGTGCCAACAGCGCGTCGAGTTCGCAGTCGAGCGTCAGGTAGAAATGCGGGATGGTGGTCTTGGCCTCGACCAGCCGCCGCGCGATGGTCTTGCGCATGTTGTCGTGCGGGACGAGCTCGTAGGAGCCTTCCTCGAACAGCTTCAGCACCTGCTCGTCCGACATCGCCTTAACTGCCGGAGCACCGACCGGCGCTGCCTTGGCAGCAGGCGCGGCTTTGGCACCGCCCCCGGCAATCGCCGCGTCAACGTCGGCTTTCACCACACGGCCATGCGGGCCGGTGCCGGTCACGGCGGAGACATCGACACCGGCTTCCCTGGCGATGCGACGGGCAAGCGGCGAGGCGAAAGTGCGGCCGTTCGACGATTGGCTGATCTCCCCACCCGTGGGGGAGATGGCCGGCAGGCCAGAGGGGGGCGCCTCGCTCCCCGCGGCTGGAGGGACAGCGCCCCCCTCTGTCGACTTCGTCGACATCTCCCCCACGGGTGGGGAGATTGGCGCCTTGTCCTGCTTGGCCTCGGCTTTCGCCGGTGCTGCGCCGCCACCGTTCTTCGCGGCAGCGCCGACATCCTCGCCCTCAGCCGCGAGCACGGCGATCAGAGCATTGACCTTGACGCCTTCGGTGCCGGCGGGAACGACGAGCTTGGCAACCGTGCCTTCGTCGACAGCCTCGACTTCCATCGTCGCCTTGTCGGTCTCGATCTCGGCGATGACATCGCCCGGCGAAACCTTGTCACCCTCCTTCACGAGCCACTTGGAAAGATTACCCTCTTCCATCGTGGGCGAGAGCGCCGGCATGGTGATGTTGATTGGCATTTTGTCCTCCGGCCGGTTCAGCGATACGCGACGGCTTTGACCGCCTCGATGACCTCGCCGACATTGGGCAACGCCAATTTTTCGAGGTTCGCCGCATAGGGCATCGGCACGTCCTTGCCGGCAATAGTGATGACAGGGGCGTCAAGGAAATCGAAGGCGCGCTGCGACACCTGGTTGGCGATATGGTCGCCGACCGAGTTCTGCGGATAACCTTCCTCCACCACCACCAAGCGGTTGGTCTTCTTGACCGAGGCGATGATGGTGTCGAAATCGAGCGGGCGGATCGTTCTGAGGTCGATGATCTCGGCGTCGATGCCGAGGCCGCGCAGTTCCGCCTCCGCTTTGACCGCATAAGTCATGCCGATGCCGAACGAGACGATGGTGACGTCCTTGCCTGATTTGTGGATGCGCGCCTTGCCGATCGGAAGCACGAAATCATCCAGCTTCGGCACATCGAAGGATTGGCCGTAGAGGATTTCGTTCTCGAGGAAGATGATCGGGTTGGGATCGCGGATCGCCGCCTTGAGCAGGCCCTTGGCGTCGGCCGCAGTGTAAGGCATCACCACTTTCAGGCCGGGAATGTGGCTGTACCAGGCGGCGTAGCACTGCGAGTGCTGGGCGGCGACGCGAGCCGCCGCGCCGTTCGGTCCGCGAAACACGATCGGCGCGCCCATCTGGCCGCCGGACATATAGAGCGTTTTGGCGGCCGAATTGATGATCTGGTCGATTGCCTGCATGGCGAAATTGAACGTCATGAACTCGACGATCGGCTTCAGGCCGGCCATCGCCGCACCGACGCCGACGCCGGCAAAGCCGTGTTCGGTGATCGGCGTGTCGACGACGCGCCGCGGACCGAATTCCTGCAACAGCCCTTGCGTGATCTTGTAGGCGCCCTGGTATTCGGCGACCTCCTCGCCCATGACGAAGACATCGCCGTCGCGGCGCATTTCCTCGGCCATCGCATCACGCAAGGCCTCTCGCACCGTGGTCGAGACCATTTCGGTGCCGGCCGGAATATCCGGATCGGCGGCGGGCTTTGCCGCCGGGGCGGCGGGAACGGAGGCCTTCGGCGCCTCTCCGGCATCCTGGGGCGTCGCCTTCGAGCCTTCCTCGGCTGCGTCGGTGCGCTGCCCACCAGCCGACACTGCGTCCTGCGTAGAGGCAGGAGCCGGCTTGGAGGCTTTGGCGATGTCGCCAGCGCTCTCGCCGTCCTGCAGCAAAACAGCGATCGGGGTGTTGACCTTGACGCCCTCGGTGCCGGCGGCGATCAGGATCTTGCCCAGCGTGCCTTCGTCGACGGCTTCGACTTCCATCGTCGCCTTGTCGGTCTCGATCTCGGCGATGACGTCACCGGCGACGACCTTGTCGCCCTCGTTCTTCAACCACTTGGAAAGGTTGCCCTCTTCCATGGTCGGCGAAAGGGCGGGCATGAGAATTTCGATCGGCATGTCCTGGCCCCTTACAATACGATGTCGGTCCAGAGCTCGGACGGATCCGGCTCGGCGTCGTTCTGAGCAAATTCGGCGGCGTCGGCGACGACGTCGCGAACCTCCTTGTCGATTGCTTTCAATTCGTCCTCGGTCGCCCACTTCTTCTCGATCAGCCGCGCCTTGACCTGCTCGATCGGGTCACGTTCGGAGCGCATCTTCTGCACTTCTTCCTTGGAGCGGTATTTCGCCGGGTCCGACATGGAGTGGCCGCGGTAGCGATAGGTCTGCATTTCGAGGATCAGCGGCCCGTTGCCGGCGCGGCACCATTCGGTGGCGAGATCGCCGGCGGCCTTGACAGCGCGCACATCCATGCCGTCGACCTGGATGCCGGGAATCTTGAACGAGGCGCCGCGGTGCGAGAAATCGGTCTCCGCCGACGAGCGCGACACCGAGGTGCCCATGGCGTAGCGGTTGTTCTCGATGATGTAGATCACCGGCAGCTTCCACAGCGAGGCCATGTTGAAGCTTTCATAGACCTGGCCCTGGTTCGCGGCACCGTCGCCGAAATAGGTCAGCGAGACATTGTTGTTGTCCCGATAGCGGTTGGCAAAGGCGAGCCCAGTGCCGAGCGAGACCTGCGCGCCGACAATGCCGTGGCCGCCGTAAAAATGCTTCTCCTTGGAGAACATGTGCATGGAGCCGCCCTTACCCCTGGACAGGCCGCCGCGCCGCCCGGTGAGCTCTGCCATGACGCCACGCGGTGACAGCTCCATCGCCAGCATGTGGCCGTGATCACGATAGGCGGTGATCATCTGGTCGCCGTCGACCAGCGCCATCTTCATGCCGGTAACGACTGCTTCCTGGCCGATATAGAGATGGCAGAACCCACCGATAAAGCCCATGCCATAGAGCTGGCCGGCCTTCTCCTCGAAGCGGCGGATGAGCAGCATGTGCCGGTAGGCGGCAAGCTCTTCGTCCTTGGTGAACTCGACAGGCTTGGGTGCTGAAAGCCCCGCTTTACCGTCGGATTTGGATTTGGCAGGCGCTTTTCTGGCTGCGGTGGCCATGCATCACTCCCTGTTGGTGTCTCTTTGCGGACATCAGAGCAGGATCAAAACTGCTCCGGGAAGATCAGCTCTCCCCACCGATTTATGGGAGGCTAACACGTGAGAACGCGTTCCGCCATGTCGAAAATGCATAGCTGGCATGCGCCTAAGCGACTAAAATCATTGAAAATATTGCTGATTAACGGAATACAGGTTAATTCGCCGAGCCCGGCAGCATGATGGTAATTTCGTCAGCCTGGGACAAGTTCAGCGCCTTGCGCGCCTGCTCGTCGAGCATGTCCTTCTCCAGCGTGCCGTCATGCATGAGCCGGACACGCTGCTCGAGTTCCATCCGGCGCGCCTTGACGGCGTCGAGTTGAGCTTGCAGCGCGACCGTCTGGGCTTCCAGCTGATATTTCGAATTGATGCCGAATTCACCGTGATAGGCGTGAAAGCCAAAATAGGCCAGGAACGCCGCGCAGAGCGAGGGAATGATCAGCCGGCCGGTGTTTCTCTGCTTGTGCTGACGCGTCCACATGATCCAGGTCCTCGCAGCCGCGAACTCAGGCCGCCTGCGATCTTTTTCGCCCGATTGTGCTTAACGGACGGTTACGGATGATCATCTTGGCGCATAATGAAAAAGGGCGGGAATGCCCGCCCTTGGTCAACATCCGATGACCCGGCGTTTCCGGATCAGTCCTTCAGCACCGACTTGCCGGCGTAGCGCGCCTGCTTGCCGAGTTCTTCCTCGATGCGGATCAACTGGTTGTACTTGGCCATGCGGTCGGAGCGCGACAGCGACCCGGTCTTGATCTGTCCGCAATTGGTGGCGACGGCGAGATCGGCGATGGTCGAATCTTCCGTCTCGCCCGAGCGGTGCGACATGACGGCGGTGTAGCCGGCCTTATGCGCGGTTTCGACCGCGTCCAGCGTTTCCGTCAGCGAGCCGATCTGGTTGACCTTGACCAGGATGGAATTGGCAACGCCCATGCGGATACCGTCGCGCAGGCGCGCCGTGTTGGTGACGAACAGATCGTCGCCGACCAGCTGCGTCTTCTTGCCGATCAGGTCCGTCAGGTACTTCCAGCCCTCCCAATCGTCCTCGCCCAGGCCGTCCTCGATCGAGATGATCGGATAGTCGGCGGCGAGCTTGGCGAGATACTTGGCCTGAGCCTTGGGGTCGCGCGTCTTCTTCTCGCCTTCATAGACGTAGTTGCCGTCCTTGAAGAATTCGGTCGCCGCGCAATCGAGACCGAGTGCGATCTCCTCGCCCGGTTTGAAACCGGCCTTCTCGATCGATTCCATGATGAAATCCAGCGCCACCGGCGCACTCTTCAGGTTCGGGGCAAAGCCGCCTTCGTCGCCGACATTGGTGTTGTGGCCGGCATCCTTCAGCTTCTTGCGCAGCGTGTGGAAGATTTCCGAACCCCAACGAACGCCTTCGCGCAACGTCGGCGCGCCGACCGGCAGGATCATGAATTCCTGGAAGTCGATCGGGTTGTCGGCGTGCGCGCCGCCATTGATGATGTTCATCATTGGTACCGGCAGGAGGTGAGCCTTGGTGCCGCCGACATAGCGGTAGAGCGGCAGGCCGGCGGCGTCGGCCGCGGCTTTGGCCACCGCCAGCGAAACGCCAAGAATGGCGTTGGCACCGAGCCTGCTCTTGTTGGGCGTGCCGTCGAGCTCGATCATGGTCTGATCGATGTGTATCTGGTTTTCGGCTTCCATGCCGCCGATCGCCTCGAACAGCTCGCCGTTCACCGCTTCGACCGCCTTGAGCACGCCCTTGCCGAGATAGCGGGCGCCGCCGTCGCGAAGCTCAACCGCTTCGTGCGCGCCGGTCGAG
This sequence comes from Mesorhizobium sp. M0587, assembly GCF_040320945.1. NCBI lineage: Bacteria > Pseudomonadati > Pseudomonadota > Alphaproteobacteria > Hyphomicrobiales > Phyllobacteriaceae > Mesorhizobium > Mesorhizobium sp. M0587. Next base: position 26,730 of record NZ_JAMYQP010000056.1, on the reverse strand, counting down.
GCGCCGGACGGCACCGCGGCGCGGCCCATCGAGCCGTCTTCGAGCACGACGTCGACCTCGACGGTCGGATTTCCACGGCTGTCCAGGATTTCACGCCCGACAATGTCGATGATGGCGGTCATTGCGATGTCCCCGATTGATCTGACGAAGCGTCGCGCACGTCTTAGCCAAAGCGACGCAAAAGGCAATCGGCCCCTTGGCGAATATTGCCGTCTATCCGATTCACGAAGCGCAAATTTCTGTCATCATAAGTCATGCCATCAGGCGCGAATTTCGGTTATGGCTGTTGTTGCGCGGGGCGAAACAGGAGGAGTTTCGCCATGTCTGAGTTGAGCGGTATCGTCAGTCTGTTCCTGATCGCGGCTGCGTTCCTGACGTCGTGCGACAATCAGCAGTCGGCGCCGAAGACGATGGCGCCTTTGGCGGCGTTGCACATCGGCGAATAGGCATCGCGTCGCCTCCCCCAAAAAGGCCCCGAAACGGGCCCTTTGGTAGCTGGGCCGTTCGTTGGTGGAACGGGCGGGCGCGCGGCCCACAAGCGTCGGCGATCGGCGGACGATGCGCCCGGCTCAGCGGGCTTTCGCCACTCGGTCGAACGCCATCAACTTTTCCAGGAGTGCCGGCATGTCTTTCAGCGGCAGCATGTTCGGGCCATCGGAAGAGGTCGAATTGTCCGGATCCTGGTGCGTCTCGATGAACACGCCGGCGACACCGACGGCGACAGCCGCGCGTGCCAGCGTCTCGACAAAGCGACGCTCGCCACCGGACGAACCGCCCTGCCCGCCCGGCTGCTGAACCGAATGCGTGGCGTCGAAGATCACCGGCGCGCCGATCTCGGCCATAACAGGCAAAGCGCGCATGTCGGACACCAGCGTGTTGTAGCCGAAGGACGCGCCGCGCTCGGTAGTCAGCACGTTGGCGTTGCCGGAGCCGGTGATCTTGGCGACCACGTTCTTCATATCCCAGGGGGCCAGGAATTGTCCCTTCTTCACATTGATCACCTTGCCGGTCCTGGCGGCGGCGACCAGCATGTCGGTCTGGCGCGACAGGAAAGCTGGAATCTGCAGCACATCGACATGCGGCGCGACGATCGCGCACTGTTCCTCGGTGTGCACATCGGTGAGCACCGGGAGCGAAAATTCCTTGCGCAGTTCGTCGAAGACCGGGAGTGCCGCGTCCATGCCGGCGCCGCGCGTCGCCGATAGCGAGGTGCGATTGGCCTTGTCGTAGCTGGTCTTGTAGACGAGGCCTATGCCGAGCCTGCCCGTCAGTTCCTTCAGCGCGCCGGCCATGTCGAAGGCGTGCTGGCGCGATTCAAACTGACAGGGGCCGGCGATCAGCGACAAGGCCGCGCTGTTGTCGAAGACGACGTTGCCGACGGTTACCGACGAATTGGGTGCCAGGGGCTTGCTCATGGGGTCTCCCGGAAGATGAAGGCCGCGCCCTGTCCGGATGCCGGCTGCACGACAATATCATTGCCCGACATATCGTGTCGGATGGAATTGGATGCAAGCAGCCTCGATGTGACATCCGCGCTCCGGACTGCAAAGACGACCGCAGCGAAGCGAAGTTTCGTCGGTGAACCGGCCGGAACGCCGAAGCGCGTGGTGAAAGACGCGGGATCGAGCACGCTCAAGGTTGCATTCGGCAAACGGAATACACCACCTTGCCCGCCAGCGGCATCGTCCACCGCCACGGAAACCAGCCGATGCTGTCCGGCAGGTTGGTCGCTGACCGCCACCACTTCGACGATGCCGGTGGAACCATTGGCGTGGGCCTGCAAAGCAGCGCGGTCCACTCTCGGCGCGTTGATGCGTTGGCAGGCGAAGAAGAAAGCGTCGGTATCCTTGCTGCCGGAAGCGAAGGCAAGCTTGAACGCCGCGACATCGCTTTTTCCCGCCGTGTCGGTGAAAGCGCGCGAAAAGCTCAACGTATCTCCCGCCGACAGACCGGCTTCGACATAGCGCGCGTGATCGGCCTCGGCATCGCCGGTGCCGAGAACCAGCGCGGAAAATCCCTCGTCGCCGAGGCTCTCGCGATAGACGTGGTCACGCGCGACGAAGACATTGCCCGCGGCCACAGCCTTCGTCGCAACCTGTGCGCTGCCGATCGCAAGCGGCTCCAGATAGGTGCCGTCGGCGAGGAAAACGCAACAGTTCTCCGTTCCGAAGGGATGAATGCCGGTTGGGGCGACGACGAAACCCAGCGAGGTGAGCCTGGCCCGCGCCACATCGAGGCTCTGCGTCGGCAGTACCAGATGATCGAGCGGATGAGTGCCGGCGGCTGTTGTTCGGGTCATGCGGGCGCGATGTGCATCATTCCGAGGAGTGGTTCAAGACTTGATCGCGATCTTGGCGAAAGGCCGGGAACGTGCTGGGCGCGCCTGCACATGCTTCATCGGGACGTCGAAAAGCCATCTGCTGAAGCAGGCCAGGGTCAGCTCCCGGCAACGACATCGGCGGAATAACGCAGCTCGCGCAATGGTTTGACCTTGCTGGTCGTCTGGGCATAGAGCGGATGCGCCTTATAGGCGGCCAACGCTGCGTGGTCAGCGAATTCTGCATAGACGACCACGTCGATCTCGTCCGACAGCGGGTCGACCTTGGTGTTGAGGGTCACTTCGAAATGGCTGGAGTGGGGGATATCGCCAAGCGCCAGCAGGCCGGTGCGCACTGCTTCCACATCCTCTTTGCGCCGCGCGCTGAAGAAAACGATATGCCTAATCAACCCCGCCTCCTCGGTCTGGAGCCTGTTCCATCCCGACGGGTCGGGATAGGGCTCCGTCTGGTTGAGCAGGATCTTGTCCGAAAACCAGTTTCCACTTTTCGGGATCACGCTCTGAACGCCGGCTCTTTTGTGACGGTAGACTTCTCGCGTCAACCGTTCATCGCGCCACGCGTCCTTGCGACGCGCCTGAAATTGCTCGGAACTTTATCTTTCGGGAAAACAGGGATCTTCCGGGAAAACAGAGGCGGGATGAAGCATCGGCCCGCTGCCGTTGGATGGAATATCTAGACCTTGCCGGTCACGTAGCGCACGACATGAGAGAAATCCTTGACCGCGATGTCGAGATACCGGCCCTGATTGTACAGGCCGTCCCAGATCACGAAAAAGGCGATGGCGCAGATGACGATCACATAACGCATGGCTAAGCTATCGCACAAGCTCGGCGCCGGCCATAGACGTTTTTGACGCGACCAGCCGCCGCGGTGGGAAGATCATCAACCGGCAAACGCCCTCGACGGTTCCGGGAGACCCGGTGTCGGCCATTGCGTAGCCGATATCGGCCACCCCATGGCGCGCCGGCATCCTGGCGGCAGACAGGGCAAAGCAGGGCAGTTCCGCAACCACCTTTTGGCTTAGCCCTGCCCGCAGCCTGCCTCTTGAAGTTCCCCGCCATGACGTGGAAGATTGTCGCGGGGATTCACCGGGAAGCGCTGAAGCTCTAAGGGCCGATCGGCTTTCGTTCGAGCTCGCCCCATGGCCGAGCCGGTCAGCTATCCGGTCGGGCAAAGGCGTTCGAACCCGGCGAATTGAACTGCGAAAAGCGCGACCGGCAATTGCACGGGTATCGCGAAAATCCGGGGGCGCGACATGGCTTACGACAATCATTCCGGCACGACGCCGGGCGACGCGGTCAAGCTGGACGAATTCAATTTCGCCGAGATCGTCAAGGGCCTGCCAGCCAAGGCGCGCATGGTGCTGTCGGCGGCGATGAGCCTGCCGCGCGGTTCATTGAAGGTCAGGATGCCGGACGGCCGTGCCGTCCTCGTCGGTGGCAAGGGGCCGGGCCCCGAGGCCGAACTGGTGCTCAAGAACTGGCGGCTGCCCGGCCGCGCCTTTGCCGGCGGCACGATCGGCGTTGCCGAGTCCTACATGGACGGCGATTGGGAAAGCCCGGATGTGACCAGTTTCCTCGAGCTGTTCGTGATCAACTCCGTCCTCGGCGAGAAGGTCGCCGGCGGGGCAAGCTGGGTGGTCAACGCGGTCCAGCGCATCCGCCACTGGTTCAACGAAAACACACCTTCCGGTTCCAAGCGCAACATCTCGGCGCATTACGATCTCGGCAACGCCTTCTACAGGGAATGGCTTGATCCGAGCATGACCTATTCGTCCGCACTCTACGCGAACGGCGCCAACGACCTGGAAAGCGCCCAGGCCGCCAAATACCGGGAACTGGCCAGGGACAGCGGGATCGGCCCGAATGACCACGTGCTGGAAATCGGCTGCGGCTGGGGCGGCTTCGCCGAATTCGCTGCACGCGAGATCGGCTGCCACGTTACCGGGCTGACGATCAGCCGCGAGCAGCACGACTTCGCCAAGGCGCGCATCGCCAAGGCCGGTCTTGCGGACAGGGTCGACATCAAGCTGCAGGACTATCGCGACGAGACCGGCACCTATGACCGGATCGCCTCGATCGAGATGTTCGAGGCGGTCGGCGAGAAATACTGGCCGGTGTTTTTCGGCAAGATGAAGGCCTGCCTGAGACCCGGCGGCACCGCGGGCCTGCAGATCATCACCATCAATGAAGCGGCCTACGACACCTATCGCGCCAGGCCGGATTTCATCCAGCGCTATGTCTTTCCGGGCGGCATGTTGCCGACGCCGTCGATCCTGAAGGCGCTCGGCAGGGATCACGGCCTTGCTCATCTGCGCGAGCGCGTGTTTCCGGACGATTATGCGCGCACGCTGGCCGAATGGCGCCATCGCTTCCGGGCTTCGTGGGAGAAGATCGTTCCGCTCGGCTTCGACGACCGCTTCAAGAAGCTTTGGGAGTTCTACCTGCACTATTGCGAAGCCGGCTTCCGCGCCAGCTACATCGACGTGCGCCAAGTGGTCTACAAGGCGTAGCCCAACGCGCTGACCGCGTTTCGTTGCCTGCGGCAAGCCGACGTCGAGGCCGATCCTGCCTGCTATGGAAGGAGCCTTTGCGTTTGTGCGGGCGCACTGGAATATCCACCCGACGACGCACGGCAGGATATCGATGATCAAAGGGTGATGCGGTATTTCGCAAAACCAGCTTCGCCCTCGCCCGCCGGCTCGATCTTCAGCGACTTCACCTCTGCGATGAAATCCTTCGCCTTAGCGCCGGTTTCGAACACCACGCTGGTTCCGGGCAGCGGCGCGAACGACCAGTTGTCGTCCGCCGACGGATTGATCGTGCCCTGATTCACGATATAGCGAACGATGACGTCGCGATTGGTATCCGGCGCCTCATAGATGATCTTCGAGGCATCGATGCCTGGGAAGTTGCCGCCACCGCCGGCCCGGTAATTGTTCGTCGCGACGACGAATTTCCGATTTGGATCAATTGGTTTTCCGTCGAACATCAAGTCGACGATACGGTTGGTGCCAGCATTCACCAGTCCACCCTTGGGATCGTATTTCGGCGGCTGCGACAGGTCTATGCTGTAGGCGACGCCGTCGATGACATCGAAATTGTAGGATGGGAAATCGGTATTGATGAGGGACTGGTCGGGCTTGCCCGGCTCGATCCTGTTGAAGATGCCGGCCGACATTTCCAGCCATTCCTTGACCTCGGCACCGGTGATTTCGACGGCGCGCACGGTGTTGGGATAGAGATAGAGGTCGGCGACATTCTTGATGGCGATGTCGCCCACCGGGACGTCGGTATAGTAGTCGGCGCCGTTGCGCCCGCCAGCCTTGAAGGGTGCGGCGGCGGACAGCAGCGGCACGTCCTTCCATTGCGTGTTCCTGAGGATATCGCGGAGGTACCAGGTCTGCGCCTGGCTTACGACCTGCACCGACGGATCGTCGGCGACCAGCGCAAAATAGGAATAGAGCGGCGCGGAGGTCTTGCCGACGGGACGTCGCACATAGGCCAGTGTCGCCTGGTGGTCCTGTTCGAGCGCGGCGATGATGCGGTTGTCGTCCGGCACGGTCGGCTTATTCTTGTTGTCGACGCGTTCGAAGATCGGCCGTGCCTCCGACGTAGCGGAAACGACCTTCCATTTCGATCCGTCGCGCTCCAGCATCAGGTCGATCAGCCCCATATGCGAGCCCCAGAAGCCGCCCATGACGGCAGGCTTGCCCTGCAACGTGCCCTTCTGGGCATCGACGCCCTCAAGCGACTGGAAATCCTTCTTGCCGGGGAAGACCAGATGCTGGTGACCAGTAAACACCGCGTCGATGCCATCGACGCCAGCGACGAAGAACGATGCGTTCTCCATCATCTCGCCCTGCTTCACGTCGATGCCGGAATGCGAGAGAGCAACCACGATATCGGCGCCCTCCTCCTTCATCTGCGGCACCCAGGCCTTGGCCGCGTCGACGATGTCACGCGTCTTGACGTTGCCCTCGAGGTTCTTCAGGTCCCAGACCATGATCTGCGGCGGCACGAAGCCGATAATGCCGATCCTGATCGGCTGTTCGGCGCCGGAACCGTCCTTGATCTTCTTGTCGAGGATGACATAGGGCTTCAGATAGAGCTTGTCGTCGCGCGGGTTGGCCGCAAGCTCGGTGCCCCGGATCAAGTTGGCACAGACAAAGGGAAAATTGGCGCCGGCCAGCACCTTGTCGAGGAATGACAGGCCGTAGTTGAACTCGTGGTTGCCGAGCGTCGAGCATTCGTAGCCGAGCAGGTTCATGCCTTTCATGATCGGATGCAGATCGCCGTCCTTGAGGCCTTTCTCGTAGGCAATGTAATCGCCCATCGGATTGCCTTGCAGCAGGTCGCCATTGTCGATCAGCATCGAATTGACGGCTTCCTTGCGCACGGCATCGATCAGCGACGCCGTGCGCGACAGGCCCATCGTGTCGTTCGCTTTGTCGGCGTAGTAGTCATAGGGCAGCACGTTCACATGGATGTCGGTGGTTTCCATGATCCTCAGATGCGCCTGGTTGGCCTGCGCGCGGGCGGAGAAGGGATGAAGCATGATCAACGCCCCCGTGGCGGCGGCGCCGGCAAGGAGACCGCGGCGAGAGAGGGGATGGAGCAGTTGCGACATGTTTTCTCCTTCTTCGACGACCTGACGAGCCCTGCCCCGAAGCGAACTTCGCGCTGAAACCCATCCGAGTCCATCCGAGAAGTTGCGCATCGGACGTCAGTCGATCAGCAACAGATGACGCGCCGATGAACAGGCGCAGGCGAAAGAATATCAGCCCTTGTCGTCATCTCCTTGCGTGATCAGGCGCGCGCTGCGCTGGCCCGTGGCGTAGATCCATAGCCAGCTCAGCGAAACCGCAAGCCGGTTGCGAAAGCCGATCAGGAAATAGATGTGGGCAAGTCCCCACAGCCACCACGCCGGCCAACCGGTCAGCTTCATCCAGCCGAAGTCGATCACGGCTGCCCGCTTGCCGATCGTCGCCAGATCGCCGTCATGCCTGTAGCGGAACGGCCGCGGGCTCGTGTCGCCGGCGAGCCGGGCTTTCAGCGTGGCGGCAACATGCCGGCCCTCCTGCTTGGCGGCAGGCGCCACGCCGGGAACGAGCCGCCCGTCAGGGCGCGGCACATGCGCGGCATCTCCGATCACGAAAATCTCCGGGCTGCCCGGAACGGTCAAATCTGGCTCGACGAGCACCCTGCCCGCCCGGTCCGCCGGTGTGCCGAGCCATTCGGCGGCTGGCGAAGCGGCAACGCCCGCCGCCCACAGGATCGTCTTCGCCGCCAGCTGCTTGTCGCCAAAGACGACGCCCTCGGCGTCGCAACGCGTGACGGCCCGCCCGAGCTCGATCGTCACGCCCAGCCGCTCGAGCGCCTTCGCAGCATAGGCGGAAAGGTCGGGCGCAAAGTTGGCGAGGATGCGGTCGCCGGCCTCGATCAGCACCACGCGCGCTTGCCCGGTATCGATGTTGCGGAATTCACCGCGCAACGCGTCATGCGCCAGTTCGGCGATGGTGCCGGCCAGTTCCACGCCAGTCGGCCCGCCACCGACGATCGCCAGCGTGAGCAGCGCCCGGCGTCTGGCAGGATCGGTTTCGCGCTCAGCCTGCTCGAAGGCCAGAAGAATGCGTCGCCGGATGGCGGTGGCGTCTTCCAGCGTTTTCAGCCCTGGTGCGAAGGGTTCCCATTCGTCATGGCCGAAATACGCGTGGCGAGCGCCGGTCGCGAGCACCAGCGTGTCGTAAGCGACGGCGCTGCCGTCCTCAAGCAGGACATTTTTGCCGGTGCGGTCGACGCCGCTGACGTTGGCGAGCAGCGTCGTCACATCCTTGCGTTTGCGCAGGAGGTGGCGGATCGGCCAGGCAATCTCGGAGGTTGCCAACGCCGTGGTTGCCACCTGGTAGAGAAGCGGCTGAAAAAGATGGTGGTTGCGCTTGTCGATCATGGTGATGCGCACCGGCGCGTTGGCGAGCGCGCGGGTGAATTCGAGGCCGCCGAAACCCGCGCCGACAACGACGACGTGATGGCTGTTCCGGTTCATCTCATCCACTCCAGAACGATGTAAGCTCCCGTCTCAATGTAGGTATTTTGTGCAGCGCAACAATGCGGGGCACCTGCCTGGGACTCGTCGCTGGATGTCGTGAATGCAACATGTCAGCCGCCGTCACCAGGTATAGCCTGTCCGAAACCGCACGAAAGGTGACGCGTGGCCAAATATCCCGAAGACCAAGCTCCGGCGCAGTATTCGTCGCCGCCTTGTTTCATGCACGAGCTCGATCCCGAGTTCCCCGCGCCCTTGAGCGACTGGACCGATGTGAGGCGCTGGCGCAAGGCCGAGCGCGAGCGGCTTATCGCTGCTCGGCTGGCGGTTTCAGCCGATGCCCGAACGGCGATGTCGCAACGCATCGCCGAAGGCCTGGACGCTGTCATCGGCGACATCGCCGGCCGCATGGTCAGTCTTTACTGGCCATTTCGCGGCGAGCCCGACTTGCGGCCGTGGGTGGCGTCCATCAACGCACGCGGCGGCCGCACCGCGCTGCCCATCGTCGTCGAGAAAGCGCAGCCGCTCATCTTCCGTGCATACAGACCGGGCGACCGGTTGGAAAAAGGCGTCTGGAATATCCCGATACCGGCCGAGGGCGATCCGGTGCTGCCCGACATCGTCATCTCGCCGATCGTCGGCATCGACCCGACAAACTATCGGCTGGGCTATGGCGGCGGTTTTTTCGATCGCACACTGGCTGCGATGCCGTTCAAGCCGCTGGTTATCGGCGTCGGCTACGAGCTGCAGCGCATCGTCACCATCTACCCGCAGCCGCACGATATCCCGATGGACCGGATCGTTACCGAGGCATTCGAAGCCAGCTAGGCCATTTCGGGCTTCATGCCCATGGCCGTGCGGTCGACAATCTCGCGCAACGCAAAGGACGAGTTGATCTTCGTCACATGCGGCATCGCCGACAGCCATTCCTTGTGGATGCGCTCGTAGTCGACAAGATCCTTCGCGGCGATGCGCAGGATGTAATCATATTCGCCCGACATCAGGTGGCAAGACAGAACGTTCGGGCAGCGCTTGATCGCGGCTTCGAAATCCGACAGCGTCTTTTCGAATTGCCCCGACAACGATATATGGACGATCGCCGTCATCTGATGACCAAGCGCTGCGTTGGAGAGCCGTGCATGATAGCCGCGGATGGTTCCGGATTTCTCCAGATTGTCGAGCCGGCGCGAGCAGGCAGATTGCGACAGGCCCACCTTTTCGGCAAGCGCCGCATTGGGTATCCGCCCCTCCTTCTGCAATGTCTCAAGAATGGCGATATCGATCCTGTCGAGCGGCATTTTTCGTGAATCCTGCGAATATCTTGCAATTTCGCGCAACGATTATCGAAACCCGCCTGTTAGCGCAAGCGCATTCGCAAACACCTGCGCAGCGATTCATGGTTCACTTCGTTGATACAGGGAGTGAGCCCAAAAGGGCCGGATCAGGAGAAGAAAAATGCGCGTCGGCTGCCCCAAGGAAATCAAGAACCACGAATATCGTGTCGGCCTCACGCCCGGCTCGGTCCGCGAATATGTCGCCCATGGCCACGAGGTGCTGGTCGAGACCGGAGCCGGTGCCGGCATCGGCGCCGATGACAACGCCTATCGCGCCGCCGGGGCAACCATCGCCAAGACGGCCGCCGACGTGTTCGCCAAGTCGGACATGATCGTCAAGGTCAAGGAGCCGCAGCCCAATGAATGGGCCCAGCTGCGCGACGGCCAGATTCTCTATACCTATCTCCATTTGGCTCCGGATCCTGAGCAGACCAAGGGCTTGCTCGCTTCCGGCGTGACGGCGATCGCCTATGAGACGGTGACCGACGACCGTGGCGGCCTGCCGCTGCTGGCGCCGATGTCGGAAGTTGCCGGCCGCCTGTCGATCCAGGCCGGCGCCACGGCGCTGCAGAAGGCCAATGGCGGCCGTGGCGTGCTGCTCGGCGGCGTGCCCGGCGTGCTGCCCGGCAAGGTCACGGTGCTCGGCGGCGGCGTCGTCGGCCTGCACGCGGCCCGCATGGCGGTCGGCCTCGGCGCCGACGTCACCATTATCGACCGCTCGATCCCGCGGCTGCGCCAGCTCGACGACCTCTTTGCCGGCCGCGTCCACACGCGCTATTCCACCGTCGAAGCGCTCGAGGAAGAATGCTTTTCAGCCGATATCATCGTCGGCGCCGTGCTGATCCCGGGCGCCGCCGCACCCAAGCTCGTGTCGCGCGAAATGCTGTCGGGCATGAAGAAGGGTTCAGTGCTGGTCGACGTCGCCATCGATCAGGGCGGCTGCTTCGAGACCTCGCATGCGACCACCCATGCCGAGCCGACCTACGAGGTCGACGGGGTTATCCACTATTGCGTCGCCAACATGCCCGGCGCGGTGCCTGTCACCTCGGCCCACGCGCTCAACAACGCGACGCTCCACTACGGTCTGCAGCTCGCCGACAAGGGCCTGAAGGCATTGGTCGACGACCACCATCTGCGCAACGGCCTCAATGTCCACAAGGGCAAGATCACCAACCGTGCGGTCGCCGAGGCGCTCGGCTATGACCTGGTCGAGCCGAAAGCCGTTCTCGCCGCCTGATTCACCCTGAAGGGCTTTCTCCTGTCACCCCGCCGGTTCATGCCGGCGGGTTTTCTTTGAGGGCCACTGCCGCCAAGCCCGTTCCCAGGCATTCGGCGCTGAAACATGTGCTGTAACGTCACTTTGCCCATCAATGTTGCATTTTTGTCATTCCTAAATTTGCCGAACCCCTGATAGGAATGACTTGGGGTTATTAATCAGGGGTACGGGCTATGTTTATTCGCACATCTGCGAAATCTATTCTTTTTGGTGCCGTTTCAGCTTTGGCTTTGATGTCTGTCGCGCATGCGGCTGATGTGGCGCAGCCGGTCGAAGCGTCCGGCTTTAACTGGAGCGGTGTCTATGTCGGGTTTGGTGTCGGCGCCGGAGCCAATGTCCACGAACTGGGCAGCGATTTTGCTCCCATTTCGCTGAACGGCATTGGCGGCGAAGGCGTTTACGGTGAATTGACGGTTGGCTACGACTACATGGTCTCACCGCGCTTCCTGCTCGGCGGACTGTTGGACGCTCACGTCGGTAATGTCGAAACCACGCTGGATGCTGGCGGACTGAGCGCTTCGATCCAGGAGACCTACGGCTTCGATGCCGGTTTGCGTGCAGGTTATCTCTTCACACCAAACACTCTGGGCTACGTGCTCGGCGGCTATTCCTGGCAGAAGTACAAGCTCGACACGAACGCCGGCTTCGGCTTCGACTGGGACCAGAGCGGATACTTTGTCGGGGCCGGCGTTGAAACGGCCCTTAACAGCAATTGGACAATCAAGACCGAATATCGTTATACCCGCTTTGGCACCAAGGGTGATCTCCTGTCCGAGGCCGGCCTTGTCGGCGCTCCGGATGGCCTGCTCAATCTCGATACGTCGCGGCATACCTTCCAGGTCGCTGCCAACTATCGCTTCAATGCGCAGAATGGCGGTGGTGCTGCCTTCGAGACTCCCGCTTACAATTGGACCGGCTTCTACGTCGGCGGCGGTCTTGGCTCGGGTGCCTCCGTGCATCAGATCAACGTTTCGCCGTTCGGCGATCTGGAATTCAACGGCCTCGGCGGCGAAGGTGTTTTCGGTGAATTGAACGTCGGCTACGACCATGAGTTCGGCAACTGGGTTGCAGGCGTGATGGTCGACGCCCGGTATTCCGGCATGACCTCCAAGCTGGACCTCGGCGGCGGATCGATCAATGTGGATACCGACTACGGCTTCGACGTGCTTGGCCGCGTCGGTATGAAGGTCAACGAATCGACCCTCGCCTACGCGCTTGCCGGCTACAGCTGGCAGCATTTCGATCTGAACGCTTCCGACCCGGTCGGCGATATCCTCGACTGGGGCTCCAGCGGCTTCTCGGTTGGTGGCGGTCTGGAAACGGCTCTGTCCAGCAACGTCACTGTCGGTCTCGAATATCGCTATTCGCAGTTCGCCAAGAAGGATCTTTCCTCGGAGTTCGGTGCGCCTGACGACACCCTCACCGCCACCTCTTCCTTCCACACCGTGCGCCTCGGCGCGAAGTACAAGTTCAACTAAAAGGTCCTCCAGGCTACAGTCCAAGCCCGTCGGCCATGCCGGCGGGCTTTTTCGTTGCCGAAGGCTGTCGCGAAAAAGCAGGCAACAAAAAAGCGGAGCCAAAGCCCCGCTTCCTCGATATCGAGATTTGCCGCCGGTTCATCCGCGGTCGGCCAATCGATCGACGATCCCTTCCTACCGCAACTATGCGACGGGAGTGCGACAGAGTTTCGGCGCGCAAACTCCGCGCCTCAAGCACGCTCGATGCGGCACTGAAAGCAATTGTTGCGTGCCGAGCGGACATGGGCATAGGCAATATCGTCGCGTTCGAACAGACTCTCGGCCCGTGCAACAATTGCTCCGGTGGGAATGACGCCGCCGCTGCCGTAGACAATGCGATTATCCCTGCCATAGCCGCGCACGATGTAGTCGGGGCTTTCGAGAATCTCGGGGAGTTCCCCGTTCTCCGCGGCACGAGCGCATTCTTTCGCATGCAAAAAGATCGGCCCGGTTTCGGCGTAGGGCTGAAGGTCCGGAAATGGCCGGTAGGCCACAATGAGATAGGCGTCACCCGCGGCAATGTTCTTCAAGCAGTGCCGACAAGGCATGCCATCGCCGTCGGAAATCTGTCGCTCCGGGGTGCGACCGTAAGCGTCAGGGTTACCGCGCTGCAGGGCTCTCACATTTTCGGTCGGCAAGGCTTTGAATTGAACGGTCATGGCGAAAATCTCCGGCGTCGTTGACCCGGAAATTATGTGCCCCCACAGCCGGTCTTCCCACCCGATTCCTGCCAAGGATGTCAGTGATCGGTTCAGGTCCGAGCCTGCGTCACGGCCGCATGACGCTCGCCGAACGCTCGGCGAAAGGCAGCGGGTGTACGACTTCCTTCTTCTGCGCGACCGGCGCGAACCCAAGCTTTTGATAGAGCGGCAAAGCCGCCGGGTGATCGAGCGTGCAAGTCTGCACCGTCACCCGTTTTGGCCCGTACGACCACGCGGCAGAGATCGCGGAACCGAGGAACCAACGGCCCAGACCTTGCCCTGTGGCATGCTCCATCATGCCGAAATAGGCCAGTTCCACCTCCTCGGGCAAATGCGGCTTGAGATCGAAAAACCCCGCCGGTGCGCCGTCGAGATAGAGCACCCTGATGTCGCGATCCTCACGGTGGATGCCGGCCGAAAGCTCGTCGTCACTCAGCCTCAGCACATTGACCCAATGCCATTTGCGCCCCACCCGATCCATCAGGTAGCGGTAAAAATGCAATGGAATATCCTTGGTCTTCAACAGTGCGACCTGCCGGTTGTAAGGCATCGGTGGCGAGGCGGCCGGCGGGGCATGCATTTCGAGAAACGTCACCGTGACCTCGATGTCCTGCAGCGCGCCGTTTTCCATCGTTGTCATTCCTTGCCGGTCGCAGCGGGACCGGTCACTACGGGCGTGTCGGAGAGCCCGCCCCATTCGGTCCATGAGCCGTCGTAAAGCCTGTTGTCGGTGTGGCCAAGCGTCTCCAATGCCAGGGTGACCACGGCAGCCGTGACACCAGAGCCGCAAGAGGTGATGACAGGCTTCGACAGATCGATGCCGGCGCCTTCGATCACCTTGCGCAGCCGGTCCTTCGGCAACAGCACACCGTTTTCCGACAATGCCGAATACGGGAGATTGCGCGCGCCCGGCATGTGGCCGGAGCGGATACCCGCACGAGGTTCGGGCTCCGTGCCCGTAAAGCGGCCCGGTCCACGGGCATCGGCGATCTGGCTTTCCCCGGTGTCGACGATCCGGCGCATATCGGCGAGGCCGGCGACGCGACTGGCGTCGAAATCGGCATAGAACACACTTGGCGCTATCTTCGTCGGCTCGGCCGTCACCGGCCGGCCAGCCGCTTTCCAGCCATCAAAGCCGCCGTCCAGGATATAGGTCTGGAAAACGCCCATCACCCGGAACATCCACCATGCCCGGGGCGCCGAGAAGAAGCCCGGACCGTCATAGACGACGATCGTATCATCTGCCGTAACGCCCATCGCACCGACATATTGCGCGAAATGCTGCGGCGACGGCAGCGTATGCGGCAAAGCGGCGTCCGGATCGGAGACGGCATCCTGATCGAGGAAGCGGGCGCCCGGAATGTGCGCGGCGTCATATTCGGCGCGCGCATCGCGTTTTTGGGCCGGCAGGTACCAGGACGCATCGATGATCGTCAGCCCCGGCTCGCCCAAGCGCTGCTGCAGCCAATCCGCGTCGACGGTGAAAGGACTGTCCTGGGCCATTTCTTCTCCTGTTCGCTGGTCGAAGACTTGCGCGTCAGATCGCCGGCATCGGGCCGAAGCGTATCCGGAAGCGCCTGTTTTCACGACCCTTCTTCTCGATCTTACCGATATGGATTTCCCCGATCTCGCCGGTGCTTCTGACATGCGTACCGCCGCAAGGCTGGCTGTCCACCGAAGCATTGTCGCCAATGCAGACCAGGCGGATGCTGCCTGTGCCGACCGGCGGCCGGACATTCTTGGACTTCACCAGGCCAGGATTGTCGGCCAGGTCCTCGTCGCTGATCAGTCTGGTGAAGATCGGGTGATCGGCTCGCACCAGATCCATCAGGCCAGCCGTCACCTCTTCCTTGCTGAAGCTGGCGTCGGGCATGTCGAAATCAACGCGGCTGTCGTCTTCGGAAACCGCCGCACCCGTGATCGGGAACGGGCAGACGACGGTCAGCAGGTGGCAAGCCGCATGCATGCGCATCAAAAGGTGCCGCCGCTCCCAGTCGATCGCCAGGCTCAGACGCTCACCTGGCTCGAGCGCGGCCTGCTCCGGCGCCGGCACATGGATGATCTCGTCCTTGGTTTCACCCGAGATGGTGGCGGCTATGGCGACGCGGCTGCCATCGGCACGTTCGAGATAGCCGGTATCGCCCGGTTGGCCGCCCGAGGTGGCGTAGAAGATCGTCCGGTCGAGGATAATGCCGCGGTCATTGATGGCGATCACCGCCGCGTTCGTCGTGCGCAGATAGGCGTCGTCGCGAAACAGCGATTGCGTTTTGTGCGCCATCACGCGACCTTTTCGAACGGCACCGAAATCCTGCTCTTCAGCTCCATCCAGCCTGGCACCGGCAGTTTCTTCTCACGCAGGAATTCCGGGTTGAACAGCTTCGACTGGTAGCGCGTGCCGTAGTCGCAAAGCATGGTCACGATGGTGTGGCCGGGGCCCAATTCACTGGCAAGCCGGATCGCCCCGGCGATGTTGATGCCGGTCGAGCCGCCGACGCACAGGCCTTCTTCCTGGATCAGGTCGAAGACGATCGGAAGCGCATCTTCATCCGGAATCTGGAACGAAAAATCCGGCGCGAAGCCATCGAGATTGGCGGTGATGCGACCCTGCCCAATGCCTTCGGTGATCGAGCTGCCCTCGGACTTCAATTCACCGCTGGTGTAGAAACTGTAGAGCGCGGCGCCGAGCGGGTCGGCGAGCGCGATCTTGACGTCCTTGCTCTTTGCCTTCAGCCCGTAAGCGACACCGGCGAGCGTGCCGCCGGAGCCGACAGCCGAGACAAAACCATCGACCTTGCCGCCGGTCTGGACCCAGATCTCCTGCGCCGTGGTGCGGATATGCCCGTCGCGGTTGGCGACATTGTCGAACTGGTTGGCCCAGATGGCGCCGTTCGGTTCGGTCTTGGCCATCTGCGCGGCCAGCCGTCCCGACAGTTTCACGTAGTTGTTCGGATTCTTGTAGGGCACGGCCGGCACTTCGATCAGCTCGGCGCCGAGCAGCCGGATCGTGTCCTTCTTTTCCTGGCTCTGCGTGTCCGGAATGACGATGACGGTGCGATAGCCGAGCGCCTTGGCAACCAGCGTCAGCCCAATGCCCGTGTTGCCGGCCGTTCCCTCGACGATGACCCCACCAGGCGCCAACAGGCCGCGCTGCTCGGCGTCGCGGATGATGAACAGGCCGGCGCGATCCTTGACCGACTGTCCCGGATTCATGAACTCGGCTTTGCCCAGAATCTCGCAGCCGGTTGCTTCGGATGCTTTGTTGAGGCGGATCAGAGGCGTGTTGCCGATCGCGTCGATCACAGAACGGGGCATTCAAGATTCCTTGTGTGCGTGCGGCGAAACCCTAGAAACCCGAAGCTTCGGTTTCAAGGCAAGAATTCGTCTGGTCCAGTCGCATTCCAGCACTGCGGTGCGTGGACGCCGGCGAAAACGGATCGATATCGCACGGTTCATTTGCACCCGCGGCCGAAAAGCACTCTTTTCATTCGATTTCTTCACCGCTAGAGCAGGACACCAACAACTCGACGGGGCGCAGCATGACACTTTACCGGGCCGACCCCAAGCACGGCGTCGCCTGGATCACGGGCGGCAGCAGCGGCATCGGCCGCTCGCTGGCCAGGGATCTTGCGTCCCAAGGCTATGCCGTGGCGGTGACGGCGCTCGACAACGACCCGATCGACACGCTTCTCGTCGAGACGGCCCAGATGCCGGGCAGCGTCACGGCCTTTCCCTGCGACGTCACCGACGAGCCGCGCATGGCAAGAACGGTCGCCGCTATCGAGAAGGAACTCGGCCCCATCGTGCTGGCTGTCTTCAATGCCGGAAATTACATCTCGACGCCGGGCGAAGCCCTCGTCGTCAACGACTTTCGCCGGTCTTTCGAGGTCAACTATTTCGGTATCATCAATGGGCTGGTGCCGGTCCTCGAGCACATGCGTGTCAGGGCGCGCGGCCATATCGTTCTGGTCGGCTCGGTCACCGCCTATTTCGGCTGGCCGACCACGGCCGCCTATGGCGGCACCAAGGCGGCGATCAACATCCTGGCCGAGTCGCTGAAATACGATTTCGACAAGATGAATGTGCGCATCCAGGTGATCAATCCGGGCTTCATCGACACGCCACTGACCGAAAAGAACATGCTGCCGATGCCTGGGCTGATGCCGGTCAGCCGGGCGACGCGCCGGATGGCGCGGGGCATCAAGTCCGGCGGCTTCGAGGTCACTTTCCCGTATCGGACGAGTTGGCCACTGAAACTGCTCAGCCTGCTGCCGAGGCCTTTATGCCGATCGGTGATCAGCATGATGACGAGCTGGAAGGCACGGCCGCTGAATTACGACCGCAAGCCGCCGAGCGAATAAACACAGTCCACTGGTTTGGCGGAAATCGGCGCGATGGCCGGGCGTTGCCTGCTTGCGGCCGCCATCATGGGTTGAGACATTCTTTGCGTGAGGTCTGCAATGGGGCGACGAATCGTGCTTGCTGTGCTGGGCCTCGTCGCCATCCTCGCACTGGTTTTCGTGCTTGGCCCTCGCGTTCCCGTCGATACAAATATCCGTTTCGACCCGTCCGTCATCGGTGACGATCCGCAGGCCTATGTGGCAAAGGTGGAGGCCGCCGTACCCGGCATCCGTGACGGGCTGGAGAAGGAGATCGTCTGGGCCAATCCGATGGTGCATGCCAGGACGCCGCTGTCGATCGTCTATGTCCACGGCTTCTCCGCGTCGAAGGGCGAGGTCAGGCCGTTGGCCGACGAGGTGGCCGACCAGCTCGACGCCAATCTCTTCTACACCCGCTTGACCGGCCACGGGCAGGACGGAGCGGCGATGACGCAAGCCAGCGTCAATGCCTGGATCAACGACTATGAGGAGGCGCTCGCCATCGGCCGGGCGATCGGGGACAAGGTGATCGTCATCTCGACCTCGACCGGCGGCTCGCTGGCGGCTTGGGCGGCAACGCAGCCAGGCGCGTCGGACGGGGTGGCGGCGATCGCATTCATCTCACCCAATTTCGGCGTCAAGGCCTCCGGCGCCGAGATCCTGACCATGCCATGGGGCAAACAGATCGCCGAACTCGTCGCCGGTAAGGAACGCAGCTACGTGCCGCGAAACGCGCTGCACGAGAAATTCTGGACCACCAAATATCCGATCGCCGCGACGCAGCCGATGCAGGCTCTGACCGAGCTCGCCTACGGCGCGCCAGTGGAGAAGGCTGACATCCCTGCACTGTTCATCTTTTCGGATTCGGACAAGGTGGTACGGCCCGACCGCATCCGTGAAATCGCCGGCCGTTGGGGCGCGCCGCACGAACTGGTGCCGGTCGACGACACCGGCGATCCCGACGATCATGTGATTGCCGGCGACGCCCTGTCACCGTCGACGACGGCCTTTCTGGTGCAAAGGATCGGCGTCTGGATCGAGGCCGTGGTCAAGTAAGCCCGGTATCAAACGCAAAGGGCGACCGCAGGATTGCTGCGGTCGCCCTTTGTTTGTCAGTCACAAGCCAAGGCCTCACGGCCGGGCCGATGCGCGCTATGAGACTTAAGCAGCGCGCGCCGCGGGGCGCTTGCCGCCGAAGCGGCGCTTGTTGTTGCCCTTGAAGGGCTTGGCGCCCTCCGGCTTGCGTTCGCCGGCGAAGGCCGGCTTGTCGCCGAAGCGCTTCTTACCGAAGCCGTTGCCCTTGTTCTCGCCACCGGGCCGCCTGCCGTCGCGACGGCCATTGCGGTCGTTGCGATCATTGGCCGGTTCGAAGCGCTCGTTCTTTTCAGCCGGATTGCGCTGCGGATCGGGGCTGCCGAGATGGTCGGCAACGATCGGCAGCTTGGTGCGGATGATGCGCTCGACCTGGCGCAGCTTGCTGTTTTCCGAAGGATCGCAAAGCGTGATGGCGATGCCGTCCATGCCGTTGCGGCCGGTGCGGCCGATGCGGTGGACATAGCTTTCGGCTTCGTCCGGCAGGTCGAAATTCACGACATGGCTGATGCCGGGAACGTCGATGCCGCGCGCTGCAATGTCGGTCGCGACCAGGATGCGCACCGATCCATCGCGAAAGTCGTTCAGCGCCTTCTGACGGGCGTTCTGCGACTTGTTGCCGTGGATGACGGCGGCCTTGAAGCCGTCGCGCTCAAGATCCTTGGTCACCCGGTCGGCACCATGCTTGGTGCGCGAAAAGATGATGACGGACTTCATCGCCTCGTCGGCGAGCATCGTCGACAGCACCTGGCGCTTCTGCTTGGTGCGGGCGAAAACGACGCCCTGCACGATCTCGACCGCTGCCGTGCTTTGCGGCGAGACCTCGACACGAACGGGGTTCTTCAAGAGGCCCTTGGCGAGTTCGGCGATCTCGTCCGGCATGGTGGCCGAAAACAGCGCCGTCTGGCGGTCGGGCGCGGTCGCCTTGGCGATGCGCTTGACGTCGTTGATGAAGCCCATGTCGAGCATGCGGTCGCCCTCGTCCAGCACCAGCCATTTGGTGTCGGAGAGAATGAGGTCGCCCTCACGCACCAGGTCGGTCAACCGGCCGGGGGTGGCAATCAGGATGTCGACCCCGGGAGCAACCTTCTTCACCTGGCTGAAACGCGAAACGCCGCCCAGCACGAGTGCCGTCGAAACATGTGCGCCCTTGGCGAGGATCTTGATGGTGTCCTCGATCTGCACGGCAAGTTCGCGTGTCGGCGCAAGAATGAGCGCGCGAGCCGTCTTGGCGCGCCGCTTGGTACCGAGCGCGATGATCTTCGACAGGATCGGCAGCGCGAAGGCCGCGGTCTTGCCGGAGCCGGTCTGTGCGATGCCGAATATGTCACGGCCTTCCAGCTGTGGCGGGATGGCCTGCATCTGGATCGGCTTCGGGTCGGTGAAACCGGCGGCATGGGTGGCCTTGAGCAGCGCACCCGTAATTCCCAGTGCCGCGAAACCGGAGAGTTCCCCAGTGTCCTTGCCGGGCAAAGTGTTTTCGTTGGTCAAAATATTTCTTCTTTCACGCGGCCTCTGGCCGCAAACATCAATGGCGGCAGGGCGCAACCTGCCGTCGGAAAACTGTTATGGAACGACAAGGCGGCGGACGGTTTCGTCCGCGCGGCTGCGCTGTCGTGCCCGCAGGCGTCATGCCACGGGGCTTTTTCGCCACCTTGCTAACCAATCGGTGCCGATCAGCAGGAAAGAGGGAAAACAGACGCAACCAGTCTCATTCATCGAGAAGGCCGGATTCGCTCCCGGCCCAAGCGCCTATGCCGTGCATATGGCTTAGTTCGCGCCGAAATGCAAGGGCGGCATGTTGCAGCGCAACAAATGCCACGACGTAAGCGGCGCTTGCGCTCGCTTACCGGCACGATTACCACGGATGCCGCTGGCCTGGGAGGTAACCGATGAAGGATGTACTCAAGGAACTCGAGCGCCGCCGCGAGATTGCCCGCATGGGCGGCGGACAGGCCCGCATCGATGCCCAGCACAAGAAGGGCAAACTCACCGCGCGCGAACGCATCGAGGTGTTTCTCGACGAAGGATCTTTCGAGGAGTTCGACATGTATGTCGAGCACCGCTCGACCGACTTCGGCATGGAGAAGACGAAGATCGCCGGCGATGGCGTCGTCACCGGCTGGGGTACCGTCAACGGCCGTCCGGTCTATCTCTTCGCCAAGGACTTTACCGTGTTCGGCGGTTCGCTCTCTGAGGCGCATGCCGAAAAAGTCATCAAGGTGCAGGAGATGGCGCTGCGCAACCGCGCGCCGATCATCGGCCTCTACGATGCCGGCGGAGCGCGCATCCAGGAGGGTGTGGCGGCGCTCGGCGGCTATGCCGAGATCTTTCAGCGCAATGTGCTCGCCTCCGGCGTCATTCCGCAGATTTCCGTGATCATGGGGCCTTGCGCCGGCGGCGACGTTTATTCGCCTGCGATGACCGACTTCATCTTCATGGTGCGGGACACATCCTACATGTTCGTCACCGGGCCGGATGTGGTGAAGACCGTCACCAATGAGACGGTGACAGCCGAGAGCCTCGGCGGCGCCTCCGTCCACACGACCAAATCCTCGATCGCCGACGGCGCCTATGACAATGACGTCGAGGCGCTTTTGCAGATGCGCCGGCTGGTCGATCTGCTGCCCGCCTCCAACACATCGGAGATCCCCGAGATCGAATGCTATCAGTCGGTCGCCGACCATGATTTGTCGCTCGACCGGCTGATCCCCGACAATGCCAACAAACCCTACGATATCAAGGAATTGATCATTAAAGTTGCCGACGAGGGCGACTTCTTCGAGATCCAGCAGAGTTTCGCCAAAAATATCGTCACCGGGTTCGGGCGCGTCGAGGGCCGCACGGTCGGCTTCGTCGCCAACCAGCCGATGGTGCTGGCCGGCGTGCTCGATTCGGACGCCAGCCGCAAGGCCGCGCGCTTCGTGCGCTTCTGCGACTGTTTCTCGATCCCGATCGTCACCTTCGTCGACGTCCCAGGCTTCCTGCCGGGGACGGCGCAGGAATATGGCGGGCTGATCAAACATGGCGCGAAGCTTCTGTTCGCCTATGCCGAGGCAACCGTGCCGAAGATCACCGTCATCACCAGAAAGGCCTATGGGGGCGCCTATGACGTGATGGCGTCGAAACATCTACGCGGCGACATGAACTATGCCTGGCCGACGGCGCAGATCGCCGTGATGGGCGCCAGGGGGGCGGTCGAGATCATCTATCGCAAGGACATCGGCGATGCCGAAAAAATCGCGGCTCATACAAAGGCTTACGAGGATCGCTTCCTGTCGCCTTTCGTCGCCGCGGAGCGCGGATACGTCGATGAGGTGATCATGCCGCACTCGACCCGACGCCGCATCGCCCGCGCGCTCCGGATGCTGCGCAACAAGGACATGCAGAACCCCTGGAAGAAGCACGACAACATTCCGCTGTGACCTGAACGTCGCGGCCGCTCAGCGCTGGCCGCGAGTCGCGACCAGATCAAGAAGAACCGGCACCAGCGCCAACGGCAGATCCTCTGCGATCAGCCCCGGCCCGAACCGGCTGCCCGCCTCGGCATGGATCCAGACCGCCGCGCAGGCGGCTTCGAACGCCGGCATGCCTTGCGCCAGCAGGCCGGCGATGATGCCGGACAGCACGTCGCCCGACCCGGCTGTGGCAAGCCACGGCATGCCGTTGGAATTGATCGCCGCGCGGCCATCGGGAGCGGCGATCACAGTATCCGCGCCCTTGTAGACGATGACGGCATTGGCAAGCGTGGCCGCGGCGCGGGCCTTGTCCAGTTTTGATGTGGTTTCATCCTCGGCGATGTCGGGAAACAGCCTGGCGAACTCGCCTTCGTGCGGCGTCATCACAAGGGCAGGCGCGTTCGGCTGGCGAGCGGCTTCGAACATGACGTCCGGTGCCTCGCGAAAGGATGTGATCGCGTCGGCGTCGAACACCAGACCGTCAACACCGGCAGAGGCGTCCTGTGGCTGACCACGGGCGAGCAGTGTCAGCGCGAAGGCCCGCGTTCTTTCACCGACACCAAAGCCGGGCCCAAGAACAAAGGCCGACGGCCGGCGCGCTCCGACAAACGCCTTTATGTCCTCGATATCGTCGGTCTTGCGCAGCATGATCGATGTGAGATGAGCGGCGTTGACTTGCATCGCGTTCGCGGGCGACAGCACTGTTACCGCCCCTGCCCCGCTCCTTGCCGCGGCAAGCGCCGACAGCCGCGCCGCGCCGGTGGCGCTCGGGCCGCCGGAAAAGACGCCGACATGGCCGCGCTTGTATTTGTGTGCATCGGTGGCCGGCATCGGAAAATCGGCCAGCCAGAGTGCGGGCGTGTTTCCGAACGCCCGAGGCTGAAGGCGTGCAATGATGTCCTCGCCAATGCCAATATCGGCAAGCACGATCTCGCCGCATCGTTCCCGACCAGGCAAAAGCAGATGGCCGGGTTTCTGGCGCGCAAACGTCACGGTGATGTCGGCGACAAATGCCTTTCCAAGCACCTTGCCGCTGTCTCCGGAGACCCCGGAAGGCAGATCGATCGCGACGACCGGCAAATGCAAGCTGGCCGCAAGGTCGACGGCTTTCGCGGCATCGCCCGACAGTGGCTTGGAGAGCCCTGCCCCGTAAAGCGCGTCGACCACCATCGACCCGGCCTCGGGATCGAACTTCGACAGCGGACGCGGTTCGATCGAACATTCCGCAGCTGCGAACGCCGCATCGCTTCCGGACCTCGGCGGGCCGGATGCCCAGAGGATGGTGTCGACGCCGCTATCGGCCAGGATGCGGGCGACGACATAGCCATCGCCGCCATTGTTGCCGGGCCCGCAAAGCACGTGGACCTGCTTTGCAGTGGGATAGCGCCTGAGAACCTCGGCCGCGACGGCTTCACCGGCGCGACGCATCAGACCGATGCCGTCGATTGCGCCGGCGGCAATTGTCAGCCGATCCGCCTCGCCCATCTCGGCGGAAGTAAGAAGTTCGTCGCTCATGGATTGCCGATCCGCATTCGATCAAGCATTGTCCAGTTTTCGGTTCGACGCAAACGGAGAGGAGTTGCCGCCGCAGGGTGCCGCCATGTCTGGAGGGACGCCGCAAGCGCAGAAGCGCCCGCAAAATGGGCGGTATGCCTATATTTTGTTCAGACGTAAGCGCAGGCGCTGTGTAGGCTCCAGCAGCCCATGACGCGCCTGATGCAGCGAATGACGCGAATTTGCATACCGGCGCGGCAGGGCTTTGAAATCGTATGAGACCGCTTCAAATCCATCTACTTGGCACAATTCGTGCTTGATGGAGGCGCAAGCGGGGGGTCAACAACCCGTTTTTTTGGCAGTGGAGGCCACTTTTTACATGAAAAAGATCGAAGCGATCATCAAGCCATTCAAGCTGGACGAAGTGAAGGAAGCGCTTCAGGAGGCCGGACTGCAAGGCATCACCGTCACCGAGGCCAAAGGTTTTGGTCGCCAGAAGGGGCATACCGAACTCTATCGCGGCGCCGAATATGTCGTTGATTTCCTGCCCAAGGTGAAGATAGAGGTCGTGCTTGGCGACGACGCGGTGGAAGGGGCGATCGAGGCCATCCGCAAGGCGGCCCAGACCGGCCGTATCGGCGACGGCAAGATCTTCGTTTCCAACATCGAGGAAGTCGTGCGCATCCGCACCGGCGAGACAGGTATGGACGCGGTCTGATCCGGCCGGCCCTCCTTCCGAAACGTCATCATCAAAAAAACCATCACAGGGATACACGACATGACGACAGCCAAAGACATCATGAAGCAGATCAAGGACAACGACGTGAAATTCGTCGACCTGCGCTTCACGGATCCGAAGGGCAAGCTGCAACACGTGACGATGGATGTCATCGAAGTCGAGGAAGACATGTTTGCCGACGGCGTCATGTTCGACGGCTCTTCGATTGCCGGCTGGAAAGCCATCAACGAGTCCGACATGGTGTTGATGCCCGATCCGGACACGGTCCACATGGACCCGTTCTTTGCGCAGTCGACCATGGTCATCCTGTGCGACATCCTCGATCCGGTTTCGGGCGAATCCTACAACCGCGATCCGCGCGGCACGGCCAAGAAGGCCGAGGCCTACATGAAGTCGGAAGGCATCGGCGACACCATCTATGTCGGTCCGGAAGCCGAGTTCTTCGTCTTCGACGATGTGAAGTACAAGGCTGATCCCTACAATACCGGCTTCAAGCTCGACTCCACGGAACTGCCGTCGAATGACGACACCGATTACGAAACCGGCAATCTCGGCCATCGCCCGCGCATCAAGGGCGGCTATTTCCCGGTGCCGCCGATCGATTCCGCGCAGGACATGCGCTCCGAAATGCTGACCGTGCTCGCCGAAATGGGCGTGCGCGTCGAAAAGCATCACCACGAGGTCGCCGCCGCCCAGCACGAACTCGGCATCAAGTTCGACACGCTGGTCCGCAACGCCGACAAGATGCTGATCTACAAGTATGTCGTGCACCAGGTGGCCAACGCCTATGGCAAGACGGCCACCTTCATGCCGAAGCCGATCTTCGGCGACAACGGCTCGGGCATGCACGTCCACCAGTCGATCTGGAAGGCCGGCAAGCCGACCTTTGCCGGAAATGAGTATGCCGGCCTGTCGGAAAGCTGCCTGTTCTATATCGGCGGCATCATCAAGCACGCCAAGGCGATCAACGCCTTCACCAACCCGCTGACCAACTCCTACAAGCGCCTGGTGCCGGGCTACGAAGCGCCGGTGCTGCTCGCCTATTCGGCACGCAATCGTTCGGCTTCCTGCCGCATTCCATTCGGCTCGTCGCCGAAATCCAAGCGTGTCGAGGTCCGCTTCCCAGATCCGGGCGCGAACCCTTACCTGGCCTTCGCCGCCATGCTGATGGCCGGCCTCGACGGCATCAAGAACAAGATCCATCCCGGCCAGCCGATGGACAAGGATCTCTACGACCTGCCGCCGAAGGAATTGAAGAAGATCCCGACCGTCTGCGGCTCGCTGCGTGAAGCGCTCCAGAGCTTGGACAAGGATCGCGGCTTCCTGAAAGCCGGCGGCGTCTTCGACGACGATCAGATCGATAGCTATATCGAGCTGAAGATGGCCGAAGTGATGCGCTTCGAAATGACCCCGCATCCGGTCGAGTACGATATGTACTACTCGGTTTAAGATCGTCTTCGCATCGCGGTTCAAAGCCCTCGAAGGATCCTCCTTCGAGGGCTTTTTGCCGTCTGTGAAACACCACACCGACCCGGTTGCATCCGGCCAGCCTGCATTTCGTGCCACTTGTTTGGCCTGCTTTGGCAAGCGTCAGACACGAGCGGCTGGTCGAGCGGCGACATTTATGCCGAGCGGAAAGGCACGGCTCAAGCGACCCGGTGAATGGCTTTTCGAGTGAAAAAATACGCCAGGAGCGAGCGGCACACCGCCTCAGGCTGCAATGCCCGCTCGTCCGGCGCCCCCGCCAATGCTGCTGTTCAGAAAACCCCCGCCCGCCGAACAGCACCCGCGATGACGTACCCCAAGGCCTCCGAATACGCATGACGCGGCCTCATCTGTCAACGCCCGCGGCCGGCTGTGCAAACCGCCGATTTCAGTGCATGAACAGCAGCTTATAAAAGCGCCCGCAAGCGCGAGAAACGGTCGAATCGGGCGGATTTGCGGGCTTTTTTGGTAGATGATGGTTCGCCGGGAGGGCTTCACGACAGCGATGCAAGACCCCGGATTGCCTCGCCCCGATGCTCGCGGCGGCGATCTTTTCCGCCTGACTTTTTTTGGGGGAATTCGCCATGTCAAAGGCACGACGAAAAAGACACCCCGACGGGCCGGGTACGCTCTGGTCGCTGAACAGCAGATGATCGGCCGCCGGCGGCAACCGTAGCCGGCCTCGCGCCCGCCAAGATGCCAGCGGCGCTGAAAGCACGCGGAGTGGTTGCCGGCTAAAGCCGAAACAACACGCCGTTTTCAATCGGGCAGTTCGCAATCGGGATAGGGGGGAACCTCGCGGTTCCTCCCCTCCCACACCACCTTGCATACGGGTCCGTACAGGGCGGTTCGGTTGGTTATGCGGCTTTGGCCG
>NZ_JAMYQP010000055.1:0-31956 GCF_040320945.1 Mesorhizobium sp. M0587 | reverse complement strand
CAGTCCGTACTCGATCCTGGTCATCGATACCTCCATCGATCTTCTCACCGACACAGAATCGAGCTTCATCGCAAAACGCAACCGAGATGTGTGAATGCGATAGAGTCGCTATACGGGGAGAGGATGCCGGCAGGCAGGTGAGGGGCGGCGCAAACATCGGCAGGATGACTGCCTCACCCCAATATCGATATACCCGACCTCACGCAGCCTTCTTCTTCGCCAACCTCGCCTTGATGCTCGCCACGTCGGCACGCGGCGTCGCTGCGAACAGCGTCCTGGTGTAGCCGTGCTTGGGGTCTGAAAAGACCTCCTCGCGCGAGCCGTATTCGACCGCCTCGCCGAAATACATCACCATGACGTCGTCGGCGATGTAGCGCACCACCGACAGATCGTGGCTGATGAAGACATAGGTCAGCTGGAACTCGTCCTGCAGGTCGGCAAGCAGGTTGAGCACCTGCGCCTGCACCGAAAGATCGAGTGCCGAGACCGGTTCGTCCAGCACCAGCAGACTCGGATTCAGCATCAGCGCGCGGGCGATGGCGATACGCTGGCGCTGGCCGCCCGAGAACATATGCGGATAGCGGTTGTAATGCTCGTGGCCGAGGCCAACCTTCTTCAGCATCTTCATTGCCAGGTCGCGACGTTCCTCGGCCGGCTTGCCGGTGTTGATGAGCAGCGGTTCGCCCAGAACGTCACCGATCTGCTGGCGCGGATTAAGCGACCCGTAGGGGTTCTGGAAGACGATCTGCACCTTGCGGCGCATTTCCTTGGTCAATGCATTCCTGGCGATGTCGACCTTGTTGCCGTCGATGAACAACTCTCCCGACGTCGCCGGATCGATCAGCGTGATGATACGGGCAAGCGTGGACTTGCCGCAGCCGCTTTCGCCGACGATTGCGAGCGTCTTGCCCTTGTCGACGCTGAAGGAAACGCCCTTGACCGCGTGCACCGTGCGCTGGCCACGGAACAGGCTGCCCCCGATATGGTAGTCGCGCACGATGTTCTTGCCTTCGACGACCGTGGTGCTCATGCGGAGGCCCCCGAGGGCGCCGGCTCGAACAGCATGTCGGATACGGTCGGCAACCGGTCGCCGACGGCATTTTCCGGCAGCGCCGACAGGAGCGCGCGCGTATAATTGCTCTTCGGGCTCTCGAACAGCGACAACACGTCGGCCTCTTCCATCTTGCGGCCCTTGTATTGGACGATGACGCGATCGGCGGTTTCGGCCACCACGCCCATATTGTGCGTGATCATGATCAGGCCCATGCCGTATTTGGCCTGCAACGAAACCAGCAGATCGAGGATTTGTTTCTGTATGGTCACATCGAGGGCCGTCGTCGGTTCGTCGGCGATCAACAGCTTCGGATTGCAGGCGATGGCGATGGCGATCATGATGCGCTGGCACTGGCCACCCGACATCTGATGCGGGAACGAGTTCAAGCGTTCTTCCGGGTCGGCGATGCCGACCAGCTTCATCAATTCGACGGCGCGGGCACGGCGCTGGGCACGATCCATGCCCATATGGAAGCGCAGCACCTCCTCGATCTGGAAGCCGACCGTGAAGCACGGGTTGAGGCTGGCGATCGGCTCCTGGAAGATCATCGAGATGTCCTTGCCGACGATCCTGCGGCGTTCGGCCGGGCTCATCTTCAGGAGATCGCGGCCGTTGAAGCTCATGCGGTCGGCGGTGACCGTGGCCGTCCACGGCAGCAACCCCATGACCGCCAGCATCGAGACCGACTTGCCGGAGCCGGACTCGCCGACAATGGCCAGCACTTCGCGTTCGTCGACATGGAGCGAGACGCCGTCGACGGCCCGGAACGGACCTGACGCTGTCTGGAACTCGACGACGAGGTTCTGGATATCGAGCAGAGCCATCACGATCTCCTGAGCTTCGGATCGAGCGCGTCGCGCAGACCGTCGCCGACCAGATTGATCGCGAGCACCGTGATGAGGATGGCGAGGCCGGGGAAGGTCACCACCCACCAGGCGCGTAGGATGAATTCGCGCGCCGAAGCGAGCATCGTGCCCCATTCGGGCGTCGGCGGCTGGGCACCCAGGCCGAGGAAGCCAAGGGCGGCCGCCTCGAGGATGGCGTTGGAGAATGACAGCGTGCCCTGGACGATCAGCGGCGCCAGGCAGTTGGGCAGGATGGTGGCAAGCATCAGCCTGATATGACCGGCGCCAGCCACCTTGGCGGCCACGACATATTCGCGGCTCTTCTCGGCCATCACCGCGGCGCGCACCAGGCGTGCGAAATGCGGTTGCAGCACGAGCGAGATCGCCAGCATCGCGTTGAACAGGCCAGGCCCGAGGATGGTGACCAGCACCAGCGCCAGGAGCAGCGAGGGGAAGGCGAGGATCAAATCCATGAAGCGCATGATCACGACGTCGACCCAGCCGCGGAAATAACCCGCCAGCAAGCCGAGCGTGATGCCGCCGAACAGCGACAGGGAGACCACCACGGCGCCGATCAGCAGCGAGAAGCGCGCGCCATAGAGCAGGCGCGAGAGCATGTCGCGGCCGACGGCATCGGTGCCGAGCAGGAATTCGGTGCTGCCGCCCGCCTGCCAGGCCGGAGGCCTCAAAAACGCGGTCTTGTCTTGTATGTCCGGCGCGTAGGGCGCCAGCAGCGGCGCAAACAGCGCCGCCAGCACCAGCAGGATGAAGACGAACAGGCCGATGACGGCGCCGTGATTGACCGAGAAATAATGCCAAAAAGTCCGGAATCCGGTCAGACGGTCAGGACTGCCTGCTGCCATCGGGGCGATTTCGGTCGACTGGCTCATCACGCCGCCCGTATGCGCGGGTTGATGACGGCGTAGAGCACGTCGACGATGAGGTTCACGGCCATGACGATGAGAGCGATCAAAAGCAAGCCTGACTGCACGACGACATAATCGCGCTTGAAGATGGAATCGACCATCCACTTGCCGATACCCGGCCAGGCGAAGATGGTTTCGGTGAGGATGGCGCCCGCAAGCAGCGTGCCGACCTGCAAACCAATGGTGGTGACGACCGGGATCAGCGCGTTGCGCAAGGCATGCACGCCGATGACACGCGCGGAAGAAAGGCCCTTGGCGCGCGCGGTGCGGACATAGTCCTCACCCAGCACTTCGAGCATCGCCGACCGGGTCTGGCGGGCGATCACCGCCAGCGGAATGGTGCCGAGCACGATTGCCGGCAGGACCAGATGGCTGAGTGCCGAGCGGAAGGCATCCCACTTGCCGTAGAGCAGGCTGTCGATGGTCATGAAGCCGGTGATCGGCTTCAAGAAGAACTGCAAGGCGATGCGGCCGGACACCGGGGTCCAGCCGAGATAGCCGGAAAAGAAGATGATCAACAGCAGGCCCCACCAGAAGATGGGCATGGAATAGCCGACGAGCGCTGTCCCCATCAGCGACTGGTCGAACCACGAGCCGCGCTTCACGGCGGCGACGATGCCGGCCGGAATGCCGAGCACCATGGCGAAGACCATGGCGAAGAACGACAGTTCGATCGTTGCCGGAAAAAGGGTCTTGAACTCTTCGAGCACCGGGCGCTTGGACGAGATGGAGACGCCGAAATCGCCAGTGGCGACCTCGCCGACATAGCGCGCATATTGCTGCCAGATCGGCAGGTTATAGCCGAACTGTTCCTTGAGCTCCTCGTAGCGCGCGGGCGCGACGCCGTGCTCGCCGGCCATGGCAAGGATGGGATCGCCGGGCAGCAGCCGGACGAAAGCGAAGGCACAGATGGTGATGCCGACCAGCGTCGGGATGACCAATGCGATTTTGTTGAGCAGGTATCTGAGCATCTTAAAAAGGGGGCGGCGCTTGATTGCGCCGCCCGCCTAACAGTTCTATTCGGCCTTGTCGACGCCGTCGAAGCGATGAATGCCGAGCGGGTCCATCATGAAACCGCTGACATTCTTGCGAACGACCGCGTAAACTTGGCTGTGCGCCAAGAGGAAGGCCGGAGCCTGCTTCTGGAACACGACCTGCGCCTGCTCGTAGAGCTTGGTGCGCTCGGCCTGGTCGCTGGTCTTCTTGGCCTTCTGGATCAGATCCTCGAAGTCCTTGTCGCACCAGCTCGAGTAGTTGGAGACGCCGATGGCGGAGCAGGCGAACAAGGTTGCGAAGAAATTGTCCGGATCGCCATTGTCACCGGTCCAGCCGATCTGGAACGCACCCGGACGGTCCTTCTTCTTGCCTTCCTCGCGATACTTCGTCCATTCGTAGTTGACGATGTTCGCCTTGACGCCGACCTTGGCCCAGTCCGCCTGGATCAGTTCGGCGGCACGCTGGAAGTTCGGGTTGTACGGACGAACGCGATCGGCGGCCCAGAGCTGGATCTCCTTCAGACCGGCATCGGCCAGCACCTTCTTGGCTGCTTCCGGATTGTAGGCGTCAGTCTTCACGTCCTTGTTCCACGACCACATGGTCGGCGGGATCAGGTTTTCGGCCGGCGTGGCGCCAGCGTCCTGGAACAGCGACTTGATCAGCGATTCCCGGTCGATCGCCTGGTTGAGCGCGTGGCGAACCTCAGGCTTGTCGAGCGGCGGGATGGTGGTGTTGTAGCTCATATAGCCGATGTTCAGTCCGGCCTGATCCATCAGGTTCACGTCCTGATTGGCCTTGATCGTGCCGATGTCTGCCGGATTCGGATACGGCGCGATGTCGCATTCGCCGGCGAGCACCTTCTGGATACGGGCCGTTGCGTCAGGCGTGATGGCGAAGACGAGATCGTCGATCTTCTCCTTGCCCTTGAAATAATCCGGGTTCGCCGCATAGCGGATGACCGAATCCAGCTGGTAGTCGACGAACTGGAACGGGCCGGTGCCGACGGGCTTGGTGGAGAAATCGGCCATCTTGCCGGACTTCTCCAGCTGGTCGGCATATTCCTTCGACACGATCGAGGCGAAGT
Organism: Mesorhizobium sp. M0587; assembly: GCF_040320945.1. NCBI lineage: Bacteria > Pseudomonadati > Pseudomonadota > Alphaproteobacteria > Hyphomicrobiales > Phyllobacteriaceae > Mesorhizobium > Mesorhizobium sp. M0587. Next base: position 27,051 of record NZ_JAMYQP010000055.1, on the reverse strand, counting down.
CCATGCCGAGATTGGCGAGCATCGGCGCGTTCGGCTCGGTCAGGGTCAGCTTGACGGTCAGGTCGTCGACCTTCTCCCATTTGGCGACGTATTTCGGCATGTCCATGCCGGTGTAGTAGTCCCAGGTGAGGTTCGGCAGGTACTTTTCGCCGTTCCACGGATTGGCCTTGTTGAACTGACGATCGAAGGAGAAGACGACGTCGTCGGCGTTGAAGTCGCGGGTCGGCTTGAAATAGTCGGTGGTCTGGAACTTCACGCCCGGATGCAGATGGAAAGTATAGACCAGGCCGTCGTCCGAGATGTCCCACTTGTCGGCAAGACCGGGTTCGATCTCGGTGCCGCCATGCTTGAACTCGACCAGGCGCGAATAGACGGTGCGCGACGAGGCGTCGAAGTCATTGCCGCCAGTCGTCGTACCGGGATCGAAGTTGGCCGGCGATGCTTCCGAGCAATAGACCAGCGTCTTTGCGTTGGCCACGCCTCCAAGGACGCTTGCAGCCAGCAACGCGGCTGCAAAAGTCAGTTTCCTTTTCATTGAGCACTCCCTGATGTTCTTCCAAGCCCCTCTAGCAGGCTCGCGAAGCGCGCATATAAGCACCGTTTTTCCGGCTTTGGAACACCCAGTTTGCCTACCCCACCGTAAGCAGGAAATGAATCCGCAATGTTGCCGAATTGGAGAAAAAATTAGCAGTTTTTTCCATTCACGATATTGTTAACGACCGCATTTTTTTATTGATCGGCGATATCGCGCAATCGGCATTGCGCTGGCTTCCGGCCAACCGTGCACGCCGGAAGATTCCGCGCGGGGTCGCTGGCGAAGGAAAGATTTTTCGGCGGCAAATCTTTCCGGTCTTGCCGCAAGGGCAGACTTGCACGGCCGCCGATAGACGCAATACATAGATGGACTGCGGCAGCGGAGGACGCCTCTCTCATCAGAGACGATCGCGGCGAAGACCAACAAGAACGGCCAAGGGAGGGATGGGTGGCAAGGGCATCGAAGACACCGGCACCGAGGGCAACGGCACCGAAGGCACAGGCAAAGGCATCGACCAAGGCGGCATCGGTCAAGGCGGCTTCGAAACCGGCCCCGCGTCCCGGCAAGCAGGCGACCGCCAAGGCCAGCATTGCGGAGACGGCGCGGGAGCCGGCCAAGAAAGCCCAACCAGCAAAGGCCGCTGCCAAGGCCACGGCCAAACCAGCGGCAAAAGCCGTTCCGGGAAAAACTTCGCCGATTAAAGCCGGATCCAACAAGGCCGGAGCGGCGAAGTCATCGTCCGCAGCCAAATCAGCACCCGCCTCGAAGCCGCCCACGGCCGCCCAGCGACTGCCCAAGGCGCTCACCGAGCTGGCCGCCGGCCTGCCGCAGAAACCGTGGCTGAAAAGCTATCCGAAGAACATGCCGGCCCAGATCGGCGCGCTCCCCTACAACTGCATCGGCGATTTCCTTGTCGCCGCCTGCAAGCAGTTCGCCGGCCGGCCAGCTTTCACCTGCATGGGCAAGTCCATCACCTATGCCGAGCTCGAGCGGCTTTCGGCGGCATTCGCAGCCTATCTGCAATCGATCGGACTGCAGCAGGGCGCGCGCGTGGCCCTGATGATGCCCAATGTGCTGCAATACCCGGTGGCGATGATGGCGGTGGCCCGCGCCGGCTACACGGTGGTGAACGTCAATCCGCTCTATACGCCGCGCGAACTGGAACATCAGCTCAAGGATTCCGGGGCGCAGGCCATCGTCATCCTCGAGAACTTCGCCAGCACCTTGCAGGCGGTGATCGGCAGGACATCGATCAAGCATGTCGTGGTCGCGGCCATGGGCGACATGCTTGGCGGCCTGAAAGGCACGATCGTCAACCTGGTCGTGCGCCGCGTCAAGAAAATGGTGCCGGCCTGGTCATTGCCGGGCCATATCCAGTTCAACGCGGCTCTGAAGGCTGGCCGCGGCATGAACTTCAGGCCCGCCAAGGTGGCGGCCGACGATGTCGCCTTCCTGCAATATACCGGCGGCACCACAGGCATATCGAAAGGCGCGACACTGCTGCACAGCAATGTGCTGGCCAATGTCGCGCAGAATTCGCTGTGGGTCGAAGATGCCTACACGATCAAGCCCAAGCCGGCGCATCTCAACCTCATCTGCGCGCTGCCGCTCTACCATATCTTCGCGCTGACGGTGAATGCGCTGATGGGCATGCAAATGGGCGGCCAGAACATACTGATCCCCAATCCGCGCGACATTCCCGGCTTCGTCAAGGAGATGGGAAAATATCCGATCCATATCTTTCCGGGCCTCAACACGCTGTTCAACGCGCTGCTCAACAACGAGGATTTCCGCAAGCTGGACTTCAAGCCGCTTGTGCTGACGCTGGGCGGCGGCATGGCGGTGCAGAAGGGCGTGGCCGAGCGCTGGAAGGCGCTTACCGGTTGTCCCGTCAGCGAAGGCTATGGCCTTTCGGAAACCTCTCCGGTGGCGACGGCCAACAAGTTCAGCTCCGGCGACTTCACCGGCACGATCGGCCTGCCGCTGCCCTCGACCGAAATCGCCATCCGCGACGATGACGGCAACAATTTGCCACTCGGCGAGGTCGGCGAGATCTGCATCAGGGGTCCGCAGGTGATGGCCGGCTACTGGAACCGGCCGGACGAGACCGCCAAGGTGATGACCGAGGACGGCTTCTTCAAGTCGGGCGACATGGGCTTCATGGACGAGCGCGGCTACACCAAGATAGTCGATCGCAAGAAGGACATGATCCTGGTCTCCGGCTTCAACGTCTATCCGACGGAGCTCGAGGAAGTGGTGGCATCGCATCCAGGCGTGCTCGAAGTGGCGGCGATCGGCGTGCCGGACGAGCATTCCGGCGAGGTACCGAAACTGTTCATCGTCAAGAAGGATCCGGCCCTGACCGCGGAAACGATCACCGCCTACTGCCGCGAGAACCTGACCGGCTACAAGCGGCCCAAATACATCGAATTCAGGACCGAATTGCCGAAGACGCCGGTCGGCAAGATCCTGCGGCGGGCACTGCGCCAATAGTGGGTGATGAACCTGCCTGCGACGATGGGCCGGACCGGCGCTGGCATCTCGACCCGGCGCAATTCATCAAGGCGAACATGCGCCTTGTCCCGGTACCTTCGCTTCCCGAAATCCGGCTCTACACCGCCCATCCGGGCAGCAGGCTGAGGCGCCTCGTCGGCCCTCATGACGAAGACGATGCGGACGAGGACGCGCCGGACCCGCAGCCGCCCTACTGGGCCTATGCATGGGCCGGCGGCGCCGTGCTCGCGCGCCACATCCTCGACCACCCGACGACCGTGGCAGGCCGCCGCGTGCTCGACCTCGGCGCCGGCTCGGGCCTTGTCGGCATCGCCGCCGCCAGGGCCGGGGCGCGCGAGGTGATCGCCGCCGAGATCGACCGCAACGGCGTCGCCGCGCTCGGCCTCAACGCGGCGGCCAACGGCGTCGCAATCCGCGCGATCGCAGACGATATCACCAGGGGTTCGCCACCCGTGGTCGACGTGGTGCTTGCCGGCGACGTGTTCTACGGGCAGGACGTCGCCCGGCGGATGGTCCCTTTCCTCGACCGCTGTCTCGCCGCCGGCATCGAGGTGCTGGTCGGCGATCCAGGCCGGGTCTACCTGCCGCGGTCGCGGCTGCGCCTGCTTGCCGAATACAAGGTGCCGGATTTCGGGGAGGCGAAAGACGCTGTGCCAAAGCCAAGCGGCGTCTTTCGTCTCGAAGCGCGAACCGACCCGGTTCTTGCCGGAGCGATCAAACCGTCTCCTTGACCCGTGCCGAAAGAAAGTCCGGCAGGTCGGCAACCGAATCCAGGATGACGTCGGCAATCTCGGCGAGGGATTCACGGGTGCCGGTGCCGGAGAGCACGCCCACGGCCAGGCCGCAGCCGCCGGCACGGGCCATTTCGAGATCATGGCGGTTGTCGCCGACCATGGCGATTTCCGACGGCTTTAGGCCGGTGAGATCGCAAAAGGCAAGGATCGTGTCGGGCGCGGGCTTGGGGTTGGCCACCGCGTCATAGCCATAGGCGGCATCGAACAATTGGGCGACGCCGAGCGTGACCAAGGTCTTTTCCGCGCCGCTGGTCGAATCATTGGTGGCGACACCAAGCCGGTAGGGTTTCCTATGCAGTGCCGCCAGCGTGTCGACGATGCCCGGCAGCGCCACCGCCATCGCCGAGCCCTGCACCGAAGTGATCTCGTTGAAACGGGCGACGGCAAGCATCTGGTCCTCATCGGACAGCCGCGGAAACCACAATTCGACAACGTCGAGATTGGTGCCGGAGGCGAAGATGGAGTCGGGCTTGAAGCGCCTGTTGGCGAAATCGAAGCCGGCGGCCGCAAGCAGCCTGTCCGCCTTCCAGCGATCGCCCTCGGACGCGTCCATGGCCATGAAGTCGGCTACGCCAAGCCAGGTCGCGTTGAAGTCGACAAGCGTTCCGTCCTTGTCGAACAATATGCCCTTGATGTCTGCCAAACTTTTCACTCCGAACCACGCAATTGGTGGATGTATCCCACAAGGCCAGCCGTCGACGCGTCGCGCTTGGCGGCACTTTCCTTGCCTTCCACGACAGGCAAGAGCCCCGTCGCCAGTTCCTTGCCAAGTTCCACGCCCCACTGATCGAACGAGTTGATGTTGAACAGCGTTCCCTCGACGAAGACGCGGTGCTCGTAAAGCGCGACCAGCCGGCCGAAGGTGCGCGGGTCGAGCTTGCGGTAGAGAATGGTCACCGAGGGCCGGTTGCCGGAGAAGACGCGATGCGGGGCGATGCGATCGACATCGGCGGGCTTCATGCCCTTGGCCAGCATCTGCGCGCGTGCCTCTTCCAGCGTGCGGCCCTTCATCAGGGCTTCCGACTGTGCCAGGCAGTTGGCGAGCAGCAGATCGTGCTGATGCTTGAGGTCAGGCTCATGGCCGACGGCAGCGGCAAGGAACTCGACCGGGATGAAGTCGGTGCCCTGGTGCAGCAACTGGAAGAAGGCGTGCTGGCCGTTGGTGCCGGGCTCGCCCCAGACCAGCGGTCCGGTCGGCGTTGCCACCGCATTGCCTTCGAGCGTGACGCTCTTGCCGTTCGATTCCATATCGAGCTGCTGGAGATAGGCCGGCAGGCGGGACAGACGCTGATCGTAAGGGATGACCGCGCGCGCCGGATATTGGCAGATCACACGGTGCCACCAGCCGACCAGTCCCAACAGTGCGGGCAGGTTCTTCTGTAAGGGCGCGGTGCGAAAGTGCTCGTCCATCTCGTGCGCGCCATCGAGGAAGGCGTGGAAATTCCGCGGACCGACGGCGATCATCACCGGCAGGCCGATAGCGCCCCAGACCGAATAACGGCCGCCGACCCAGTCCCAGAAACCGAAGACGCGGTCCGCCGCGATGCCGAACTTCGCGACGAGGTCGAGCGCGGTCGAGACGGCGGCGAAATGCTTGCCGACCGCTTCCTTGCCGAGCGCGTCCTGCACCCATTTGCGTGCCGTCTGCGCATTGGTCATCGTCTCGACCGTGGTGAAGGTCTTGGAGGCGACGATGAAAAGCGTGGTCTCGGCGGAAAGGCCCTTGAGCGTGTCGTGGATGTGGGCGCCGTCGATGTTGGAGACATAGTGCGCGCGGGGCCCGTCATGATAGGGCGCCAGCGCCAGCGTCGCCATGGCCGGACCAAGATCGGAACCGCCGATGCCGATGTTGACGATGTCGGTGATTTTCTTGCCGGTGGCGCCGGTCGCCTTGCCGGACCGCACGGCATCGGCAAAGGCACCCATCGCGTCGAGCACGGAAATGACATCCGCCTTGACATCCTGGCCATCGACCGTGACACCCTCGCCGCTGAGATTGCGCAACGCCGTGTGCAGCACCGCGCGGTCCTCGGTGACGTTGATCTTCTTGCCGGCGAACATGGCGGCGCGGCGGCCTTCCAGATCGGCGGCCCCGGCCAGCTTTTCCAGCAGACCCATGGTCACGGTGTCGACGGCGCATTTCGACCAGTCGAGCAACAGGTCCCCATCCATGGCTGAGAATTTCTCGAACCGCTGTGGATCGGCGGCGAAAGCCTGGCGCATGTTGCCCGGGGCTCCGGCGCGATGGTCGCGCAAGGCGGCGAGCTGTTTCTGGAAGGCTGACTGATCCACTGGCGGGGAACTCCTGGCGTTTTCGACGCACCATATCAGACCGGATGTTTCCGGCGCGTGTCGTCGCGGCAAAACTATTGAGCCGAATTCCGTCCGGTCAATACGCGGCAATGACGCAGTGCATCACGAAGCGATGATGCATGCATCACGCGGAGATCGGGCAGTTCTTCCCGCGCCGCCGGATTCGGCGGAAGGATCACTGGCATAAATCCCAAAGATCAGAAAAATTGATTGGCGCAACCCCTTGTGCCACCGTTACATTCGACTGGTCCAGCCAAACGAAAAAAGCTGGCCATCGAGGAACATCTCCCATGCCACAGCGCAACGACACGGCCATATGGTCCGGCCTGTTCCGGATTTCGGCCGAATCCGGCCAGACCCTCCAGGCTCAGATCCGCCAGGCCATCGTGGCCGCCATTCTCGATCGCCAGATCGCCGCTTCGATGCCGCTTCCCTCGTGCCGGATCCTGGCCGAAAAACTCGGCGTGGCGCGCGGAACGGTGGTGCTGGCCTTTCAGCAGCTCGTCGACCAGGGGTTCCTGGTGGCGCGCGAGCGGCGCGGCCATTTCGTCAATCCCGACGTGCTGGCAACGCCCGCCAAGCCGCACCAGAAGGCGCCCGACCAGGCCAACGAAATCGACTGGAAGGCACGCCGGCAGATCGCAGCCAGCGACATGCCGCCGCCGGCCAAGCACGAGAACTGGATCAAGTCGTCCTACCCCTTCGTCTACGGCCAGTTCGATCCGGCCCTGTTCCCGACCGCCGAATGGCGCGAGTGCAACCGCATGGCGCTTGCCGTGCTCGAGATCCGCAACTGGGCCTCCGACATGGTCGATCGCGACGACCCGCTGCTGATCGAGCAAATCCAGGCTCGGCTCTTGCCGCGGCGCGGTATCTTCGCCAACCCCGACGAGATCATCGTCACGCTGGGTGCCCAGAACGCGCTCTACATGCTGGCGACGCTGCTGATGACCAAGGGCTCGAAGGTGGCGATGGAAGATCCGGGCTACCCCGACGCACGCTCGATCTTCCGTCTGGCGGGCGCCGACATAGAGCCGGTGCCGGTCGACCAGTCCGGCATCGTAACCGCCTCTATTCCCAATGATTCCGGCTTCGTCTTCGTCACGCCAAGCCATCATTGCCCGACCATGGTGCCGCTGTCGGCGGAAAGGCGGCAGGACCTGCTGGCGCGCGCCAACCGCTATAACCAGATCATCATCGAGGACGGCTATGACAGCCAGCTCCTCGACGAGGCGCCGCAGCAGGCGTTGAAGAGCCTCGACCGCTCCGGCCGCGTCGTCTATGTCGGCTCGATGTCGAAGACGCTGGCTCCGGGCCTGCGGCTTGGCTACATCGTGGCTTCGGCTGGATTGATCTCGGAGCTCAGGGCGCTTCGCCGTTTCATGCTGCGGCATCCGCCGGCCAACAACCAGCGCGCGGTCGCGCTGTTCCTGTCGCTCGGCCATCACGAGGCGCTGGTGCGGCGGCTTTCGAGCGCCTTCGACGAGCGCCGCAAGCGCCTGGTCCATGCGATTTCCGCTTTCCTGCCGGAATGGCGTTCGACCGATTCGGCCGGCGGCACGTCGCTGTGGCTCGAAGGGCCGCGCGGCACCGATTCGCGCGGATTGGCCGAGGCCGCCGCCTCGCGCAGCGTCATCATAGAACCGGGCGACCGCTTCTTCGACCGCACGGAAAAGCCTTCGCGTTTCATGCGCCTGGGCATTTCCTCCATCGCGCTGCAGCACATCGAGCCCGGAATCCGCGAACTGGCCACAGCCGCCGGACGCAGACCGGCCGCCGCCTGATCCATCATCCATGTCTCGTGACCGGAGCCGTTCGCAGCGGCCCCGGTCACTTTAGTCCTGGCACATGTAACTGGGCCAGCTGGCTCATAGGATGGGCCAGTGTCGGCGGCATAGTCGGCGTCAGGGGAAGAAGCAGGCCGATGGTGGACCAACCGCCACGAGTTCCTGCCGACGAAGGTGGAGTGCTTCCATGCCAGTGGTTGTCGAACAACAAGACACGCCGGCGAACCGTCGTCCACAGCGCTCCGGTCTTCGCGAAACAGGACATGCCATGCGATCAGCTCCTCTGATGGAGGATACCGGACCACAGATCCAGGCCATCGAGGGCGGCAGCTACGGGCCGCTGCGCGGGGATGACTGCGAGCGCATCCACGAGGGCGTGCTGACGCTCCTGGAAGCAGTCGGCTTCGCCAATGCCATCCCCTCCTGCATAAAGGTGCTGACTAGGGCTGGGGCGGTCCATGGCGACGATGGCCGTGTCCGCTTTCCGCGCAGGCTCGTGCTCGACACGATCAAGCGGGCGGCACGCCATTTCACACTTCATGGCCAGGACGCCAGGCACGACATGGTGGTCCAGGGCAAGCGTGTGCACTACGGCACGGCGGGTATCGCCGTGCACCTGGTGGATCTGGAGAAGCGCGAATACCGCGAATCCAAGTTGCGGGACATTTATGATGCCGCCCGCATCGTCGATGGGCTGGACAATATCCATTTCTTCCAGCGGCCGATGGTGGCGCGCGACATCGCCGATCCGCTCGAGATGGATCTCAACACGCTCTATGCCTGCGTGATGGGGACATCGAAGCATGTCGGAACGTCCTTCACCGTGCGTGAGAACGTGAAGCCGGCGCTGGAAATGCTCTATGCCATCGCCGGCGGCGAGGAGAATTTCCGCGCCCGGCCTTTCGTTTCCAACTCCAACTCATTCGTCGTGCCGCCGATGAAGTTCGCCGAGGATGCTTGCGGCGTGCTCGAGGCCTGCGTCGAAGGCGGCATCCCGATCCTGCTGCTGTCGACCGGCCAGTCCGGCACGACGGCACCGGCGGCGATGGCCGGCGCCGTCGTGCAAGCGGTGGCCGAGGTGCTGGCCGGCCTCGTCTATGTCAACGCGCTCAAGCCGGGCCATCCGGCGATCTTCGGCGCCTGGCCATTCATGTCGGACCTGCGCACCGGCGCCATGGCCGGCGGATCGGCCGAGCAGTCGGTGGCAACGGCGGCCTGCGCCCAGATGGCGCAATTCTACGACCTGCCCGGCGGCTCGGCCGCCGGCATGACGGATTCGAAACTGCCCGACATTCAGTCCGGCTACGAAAAAGGCATCACCAATGTGATGGCCGGCCTCTCCGGCCTCAACCTGGTCTACGAGGCGGCCGGCATGCATGCCTCGCTGCTCGGCTTCTGCCTGGAAAGCCTGGTCATCGACAACGACATGCTCGGTCATTGCCTGGGCTGCGCGCGTGGCATCGACGTGACCGACGAGGCCCTGTCGATCGACAGCATCGCCGAGGTCTGCCTCAAAGGCCCAGGCCACTACCTCAACAGCGAACAAACGCTCAAGCTGATGCAGACGGAGCATTTCTATCCTGCCTTAGGCGATCGTTCTTCGCCGAAGGAATGGAACGAAAAAGGCCGGCCTGATATAGTGCTGCGTGCGATCGCCGAGAAGAAACGCATTCTTGCCGAACGTTTTCCGCGCCACGTGCCAAAACAGGTCGACGACAGATTGCGTGCCCGCTTCGGCAGCCTGATCCACCTGCCGCGCACGCACATGGGCGGCTGACCGGAGACGAGTTCGTGCAGCCACACAGCCATCACCCAGAGCAGTTCACCGTTTCACGGAAACGGCAAACAGCTCTATCTCTTTGTTTTGACGCAATTCCGGACGGAAAACCGCTTCACACTTTTCCTGGAATTGCTCCAGGACCAACCATCGGGCAGAACGACAAATGAGTGTGCATCCTATCCAGCAAGCCCAAACGGACGGCGACGCGATCGATCGGCTGGTGGCATCTCACCGGCCCGGCCACGGCCTGGTCCGCGCCTTCTATCACGACCCGGCGATCTTCGAGCGGGACATGGAACGTGTCTTTCGCCGCCATTGGCACTGCCTGGCTCATGCCAGCGTCATCCCGAACCCCGGCGACTTCGAGCTGTTCAAACTCGGTGACGAGGCGGTCATCCTGACGCGCGGCATGGATGGCACCGTACATGCCATGCTCAATGTCTGCCGCCACCGCGGCGCCGAGGTCTGTACCAAGGAGAAGGGCAACGCGAAGATGTTCGTGTGCCCCTATCACGCCTGGGCCTATTCCAATGACGGATCGTTGCGCGCCGCCCGCCTGATGCCGAAGGATTTCGACCGCACGGCGTACGGGCTGAAGAAGCTTCATGTCCGCGTCGCCTCTGGGCTGGTGTTCATTTCCTTCGCCGAGACGCCGCTCGATTTCGATCCGATCGAACAGTCGCTGCGCACGAGTTGCGGCCAGTATGGCTGGGGCGACGCCAAGGTGGCGTATCGCCAATCCTATCCGCTCGACGCCAATTGGAAGCTCGCCGTCGAGAACTATGTCGAATGCTACCATTGCGGGCCGGCGCATCCGGAATACTCGCAGACGCATGCGCTGGAGAAGCCAGCCGAGATGATCGAGCAGCTCAATGCGGCGATGGAGCAGCGCACCTGCGCACTCGGCATCGAGATTGGCAGCGCCAACCGCTGGCAGAACTCGGCGGCCGGTCAGGAAGCAATCGACACCTTCCGCTACGCTCTCTATGACGGCGTTTCGAGCGGCAGCGAGGATGGCTCGCCGGTGGCCCCGCTGATGGGCCGCTTCACCGACTATGACGGCGGCGTCACCTCCATCCATCTCGGCGGCACGACCTTCCTCGTCTGCTATCCCGATCACGGCATGGTCTACCGCTTCATCCCGAAAACGGCTGATACCTGCGAGATGGAACTGATCTGGCTGGTGCGCGGCGACGCCGTCGAAGGCCAGGACTACGAGCTGGAGAAGCTGACGTGGTTGTGGAAAGTCACCACCGAAGAGGACAAAAAAATCATCGAGCACACCGCGCGCGGCGTGCGCTCGCACTACTTCGTGCCCGGACCGATCGCGCCGATGGAATACAACGAACTACGCTACATCGGCTGGTATCTCGAGGAGATCAGCCGGGCTTGATCGGCTCGGCTGCCGCGGGCGGATCAGGCGGACCTTGCCTTTCGCGTCATTCCGCGCTGAGCCGATATCGGTCGACGATTTCGGCGTTGATTAGCTTGGCATGCAGCGTCATCAGCACGATCTGTGCGTCGAAGCTGTCGCCGGCTTCCAGTGCTGCCTCGATGCGACGCTCGACTTCCAGCGTCCGCTCCTGGCCATTGGCCTGTTCGAAGGTTTCGCGACCCGCGATGCAATAGCCGCACAATTGTGCCACCGACGCATAGGTGCCCGGAGGCGGCTCATCGGGCCAGCGGTCCTTCATCAGATTGACGATGGTGAGTTTCACGCCCTCCGGCACGAGCGCGGGATGAAGGTCGGCGCCGCGCAATACGGTATCGAGCTGCCTCAAGTCGCCCGAGCGGCCGAATAGTCCGAGGAAGCCGAGGGATGAGCGCCGTCCCGCCATGAAGTTTCCAATCCGTTTTCAACCAACTGGTATGTGCACGTCGCTCAAAAGTGGCCGTTTCGGCACCACGACATGCGTCAGGCGGTTCGCAAGCGGAACACAAAGACAGCCGGAAAACCAGAAGCAGCCTTGTATCGGCCGAAACTACCGGCGCGCCGGCTCGAACAGTTCCACCAGATTGCCAGAGGGATCCTGCAGCAGGATCTGGCTGCCGCCCATTCCCTTGACGATATCGTTTTTGAAACTTTGGCCCGCATTCTTCAGCGCGCGAACGAGAGCTTCCAGATCCTCGACCTCGATCTGAATGCGGTTCCAGCCGCCGGGCTCAGGCAGACTTCCGTCGGGCATCGGTTGCGATGCGCCGCCCGGTCCCCCGGCCGCGTTGAGCAAGAGCCGCAGATTGCCCTTCGCGAGCATGGCAAAGGACGGCGCCGGATGCATCGCGACGGCAAAGCCAAGATGCCCGCTGTAGAAAGCGATGGCCTCGTCGACGTCATTCACAATGTAGCGGACACTTACAGTTTCCATTGTCTCCTCCGGGTTGCCCCTACGCCAACTGCCAACTTACCGCCGACAGCAAGACACCGGCCAGAGCGGATCCGGCAAGTGTCGGCAGCATGCCGAGTTTCAACTTCAGGATAGCGATCATGGCTGCACAGGAAAGCAGTGCCGCGCGCCAGTCGACCGACGAAAGAACAGGCACGTTCAGACCGGGCCCGATACTGCGCACCTCACCGAAGATGACGTGCAAGGCGAACCACAGAGCGAGGTTCATGATGACGCCGACCACGGCGGCGGTGATCGCGCCCAACGCCGCCGACAGTGCCTTGTTGCCGCGCAGCGCCTCGATGTAGGGCGCACCGAGGAATATCCAGAAAAAGCAGGGAGTGAACGTGACCCATAGAGTGAGCAAGGCCCCGAGCGATCCGGCAAGGAGCGGGTCCGGCGACCCGGAGTGACGGAACGCGGCCAGGAAGCCGACGAACTGCAACACCAGAATGAGCGGCCCCGGCGTGGTTTCGGCAAGCCCAAGCCCGTCGACCATTTCACCCGGGGCGAGCCAGCCGAAGGACTGGACGGCTGCCTGCGCGACATAGGCAAGGGCCGCGTAGGCGCCGCCGAATGTAACCACGGCCATCAGGCTGAAAAACCGGCCTATCTCGGTCCAAACGCTTGCGGATCCGGTCAACCACCAGATCACAAGAACGGGTCCGAGCCAGATCGGCAGCCAGATCGCGACGGTGCGCGGCGCGTGCCATTTCGTCGGTTCGACATGGGTCAGTTCGCCGCGCTCGAACATCACGTCCACCGCGCCCTTGATGTCGGGAACGTTGTCCCCGCCACGGGCCTGGCCCGAAAAGAACGCAGGCGCCAATCGGTTTCCGGCCAGGCCTATCAATCCGGCGCCAAGGATGATCAGCGGGAACGGAACCCTCAACGCGTAGATCGCAATGAAGGCCAAGACTGCGATCGACACCATGATCCGGTTCTTCAGGGCACGCCGTCCGATCTTGATCACCGCCTCGATGACAATGGCAAGCACTGCCGCCTTCACTCCGAAAAACAGCGCCGCGACCAGCGGCACGTCGCCATATAGCGCATAGAGGATGCTCAGGGTCAGCATGACAAGCACACCCGGAACGATGAACAGGATACCGGCGACGAGGCCTCCGAGCGTCTTGTGCAGCAGCCAGCCAATATAGATGGCGAGTTGCTGGGCTTCCGGGCCGGGCAAGAGCATGCAGTAGTTCAAGGCATGCAGGAAACGCTGTTCGCCGATCCAGCGACGATCCTCGACCAGTTCCTTGTGCATGAGCGCTATCTGGCCGGCCGGCCCGCCGAAGCTCAGCAATCCGATTTTCGCCCAGAGGCGCAGCGCCTCGTTGAAACTCGGCGCGGCCGGCTCCCGGACAACTTCGCCCTTCCCCTTCGAGACCACTGCGTTCATGCCACCTTGCCTCCGGACGGCCAGTTGTGAGTTTCGTCCGTGGCATCGCGGCACCACCTGAAGAAAGCGTCGTAGAGCAGCATGCCGGCTTCCAACTGTTCGAGATCGTCGCGGAACATCCGCGACAGGCCCAGCGAGGCGGCCAGAAATCCGGCGGCCTGGGGTACCAGATCGAGGTTTGCGGTGTCAGCCGCGCGCACGATCGCGGCAAGGCGATCGAGCGCATCGGATTCCAGCCCGAACTCCTCGATCATGGTGTCGAAGGTACAGCGTTCGCCGCGGTGGCTCCAGAACACAGTGTCGATATCGAAGGGCACGGCCTGAAAGCGGTCGGCGACAGCCAGGACTTCCGCCGGTTCGACGAACAGAAACACCGCGCCGGGATCGACGAAGCGTCGGATCAGCCATGGGCAAGCAATGCGATCGACCTTCGGACGGGCTCGCGTCACCCAGACCGTGCGGCCCTTTTCGTCGCGTGGGGGCAATTTGCCGGTACGGACCAAAAGCCCCTTTGCATCGCGCCAGGCCTCGAACCCGCCTTCGAGGGATTCGGCAGGAATTCCCTCGTGCCGCAGCCAAGCGGCGACGCCTTGCGAGAGCTTTTGCCCTTTCTGGCAGACGATGGCCACCGATTGGCCGGCGAACGTTGGTGCCCAGGTCGAAACGGTTTTGAAATTGCGCCGGACCGAGGCCGGCAGCAGGCGCGGATCGGCGTCGAAGTCCTCGTCGGTGCGAACGTCGATGATTACCGGTGCGCCCGGCAGAGCGACCAGACGGGATAATTGCAGTACGGTGATAGCGGTTGTTGACGGCATGGCGTCCACCTCCCTGTAAGAGCTTGGACGCGAACGTTGGGCTGACGCCTCACGGGGTCGTCGCGATGCACCCCTTGCCATGATGGTGGATTTGTTGCGCGCGCTTGTCAAGGACGAGCGGCGGCTCGATCCGTATCAAGCCGCCGTTTGTCGTGCATGCCGGCATCTGCGAACAAATGCTCGGTGATTGTCCCTGGAATAATTAATGATCGTTCCGAGGAATAATCAATGATTGTCCCGGGGGATACCGCTGGTGTGCGCGACGTCCTGGTATTTCACCGCCGGCTTCAGCACCATTCCTTCGGAGAACTGGTCGACCATGGCGCGTTGAATTTCCTGCCAGGGCGTCTGGTGCTTGGGATAATGATAGCCGCCATTGTTCTGCAGCTCGGCGCGGCGCCGGGTGATCTCGTCGTCGCTGACGAGGATGTCGGCGGTGCCTTTCCTGAGGTCGATGCGGACGCGATCACCCGTCTTGAGCAAGGCCAGTCCGCCGCCGATGGCGGCTTCAGGCGAGGCGTTCAGGATCGACGGCGAGCCCGACGTGCCGGACTGGCGGCCGTCGCCGATGCAGGCCAGCGCGTGGATGCCCTTCTTGATGAGATAGGCCGGCGGCTGCATGTTGACGACCTCAGCGCCGCCGGGATAACCGACCGGGCCGGCGCCGCGCATGAACAGGATCGTGTGCTCGTCGATGCCTTGCGCCGGATCGTCGATGCGGGCGTGGTAATCCTCAGGCCCGTCAAAGACCATGGCATTGCCTTCGAATGCCTCGGGATCCCTGGGGTTGGACAGATAGCGCTCGCGGAATTCAGGCGAGATGCCGCTGGTCTTCATGATCGCCGAATCGAACAGATTGCCCCTGAGATTGATGAAGCCGGCATTGGCCTTCAGCGGCTTGTCGGCGCTGCGGATGACGTCGGCATCCTCGACCACCGCTCCCTTGCAGTTGTCGCCGATCGACTTGCCGTTGGCGGTCAAGGCATCGGGATGCGGCAACAGCCCGCCCTTCATCAGTTCGGCCACGACGGCCGGTACGCCGCCGGCGTGATGATAATCCTCGCCGAGATACTCGCCCGTCGGCTGCAGATTGACGAGGAGCGGCACGTTGAGGCCGATCGTCTGCCAGTCGTCATTGTCGAGCGGCACGCCGAGATGGCGGGCGATGGCGTTGAGATGGATCGGCGCGTTGGTCGAGCCGCCGATCGCCGAATTGACGACGATGGCATTCTCGAAGGCTCCTCGCGTCATGATGTCGGACGGTTTCAAATCCTCATGCACCATCTCGACGATGCGTTTTCCGGTCTCGTAGGAAATTTGTCCGCGCTCCCGGTAGGGAGCCGGAATGGCGGCCGAGCCCGGCAGCTGCATACCCAGCGCCTCGGCCAACGAATTCATCGTGGTGGCGGTGCCCATGGTGTTGCAATAGCCGGTGGACGGCGCCGACGAGGCGACGATGTCCATGAATTCATCATAGCCGATTTCGCCGGCCGACAGGCGCTGGCGTGATTCCCAGACGATGGTGCCGGAGCCCGTGCGCTTGCCCTTGTGCCAGCCATTGAGCATCGGGCCGACCGACAGCGCGATGGCCGGAATGTTGACGGTGGCCGCCGCCATCAGCAGTGCCGGCGTCGTCTTGTCGCAGCCGATGGTCAGCACCACGCCGTCGAGCGGATAGCCGTAAAGCACCTCGACAAGGCTGAGATAGGCGAGATTACGGTCCAGCGCCGCGGTCGGGCGCTTGCCGGTTTCCTGAATCGGATGGCAGGGAAACTCGAAAGGAATGCCGCCCATCGAAACGATGCCTTCACGCACGCGCTTGGCAAGCTCGAGGTGGTGCCGGTTGCAGGGCGAAAGATCCGAGCCTGTCTGGGCGATGCCGATCAAGGGTTTGCCCGACATCAGCTCGGCGCGCGTCAGCCCGTAATTGAGATAGCGTTCCAGGTAGAGCGCCGTCATTCCCGGATTGTCGGGGTTATCGAACCACTCCTGAGAGCGAAATTTCTTCTTTCCTGTGGGGGCGCCGGCCATCATGGTCTCCGTATTTGTATGACAAATCGATATGACAACGCGCAGATACAGGCAAGGGGCACGCGCGATCCGAACCGGACTTTGGTGCGATAGACATGTATCGAGCCGCGCGCTAGGACCAATCCGACATTGTGATCGGGGAGATTTTGATGGCCTTGGTGATCGAGGGCGAGGAACGCATCGCCGCATCCATACAGAAAGTATGGGAAGCTCTGAACGACCCGGCGGTGCTAAAGGAAAGCATTCCCGGCTGCCAAAGCCTGGAGATGAAGTCGGCGACCGAAATGGCGGCGACGGTCGTGCTGAAGATCGGGCCGATCAAGGCGACCTTCAACGGCGAGGTAATGCTGAAAAACCTCAAGCCGCCGCATGCCTACACAATTCAGGGCGAAGGCAAGGGCGGCATCGCCGGCTTCGCCAAGGGGGGCGCCGACGTGACGCTGACTGCGGATGGGCCGGACGCCACGGTGTTGAAGTACGCGGCAAAGGCCGATGTGGGCGGCAAGATCGCCCAGCTTGGCAGCCGGCTGATCGAATCGACGTCGAAGAAACTGGCCGGTCAGTTTTTTTCGACGTTTGGTGAGAAGGTAGGCGCGGCTTAGGATTGCGCCTTGTTTGAACGGTGCCTGGTTTATCCAGCGTCGGCGCTGCCCCTCATTGTCCTGCCGGACATTTCTCCCCGTATAGTGACGGGGAGAAAGACGCCGTGTGCGACGATTTCTATACGGGGAGAAGGTGCCGGCAGGCGGATGAGGGGCGGCGCCCACCGGACGAAAGTTACTCGAACACGATGCTCGGCACCGACGCTTCGGCCGCGCCGCGCTCCTCATTGACGCGATCCCAGACTTTCGAGGCGATATCGCGATAAATTTTCGCCTCTGCACCGTCGGGCTTCGAGACGACGACCGGCGTGCCCGCGTCCGAGCTCTCGCGGATGCCCATCTCCAGCGGCACCTCGCCGAGGAAGGTGACGCCCAGGCGTTCGGCCTCGCGGCGCGCGCCGCCATGACCGAAAATGTCGTAGCGCTTGCCGGTATCGGGTGCGAGGAAGTAGCTCATGTTCTCAACGATGCCGAGCAGCGGCACATCGACTTTCCTGAACATGTTCAGTCCCTTGCGGGCATCGATGAGGGCCAAGTCCTGCGGCGTCGACACGATGACGGCACCGGCCAGCGGCACCTGCTGGGCCATGGTCAATTGCGCATCGCCGGTGCCCGGCGGCATGTCGACGACAAGCACGTCGAGCGCGCCCCATTCGACCTCGCGCAGCATCTGCGTCAGGGCCGACATCACCATCGGGCCGCGCCAGATCATCGGCGTCTCCTCATCGACGAGGAAGCCCATCGACATCACCTTGAGGCCGTAATTCTCCATGGGCTTCAGGATCTTGCCGTCGACCGTCTGCGGCCGGCCATGGATGTTGAGCAGCCTCGGCATGGACGGGCCATAGATGTCTGCGTCGAGCACGCCGACGCGCAAACCGTTGGCGGCGAGGCCAAGCGCGAGGTTCACCGCCGTCGTCGACTTGCCGACACCGCCCTTGCCCGAGGCGACGGCGATGATCGCCTCGATGCCAGGCACGCCGCGCTTGCCGTGACTGTGCGAAGCCGGGGCGTGCGGGGCCGCGCGCGGTGCGGCGGCGGGCGGAGCTGGCCTGGGTGCGGGGCGCGATGGAACAGGCGCCTCCATGCCGCCGCCCTTCTTTTCCGCCGTCAGCGCGACAACGGCGCCGGCGACACCGGGGATCGCCTTGACGACGCGTTCGGCGGCGGCGCGCAGTGGCTCCATTTCCTGCGCACGGGCGGCGGGAACCGTGATGGAGAAGAACACCTTGGAATCGGCGATGAATATCTCGGACACCATGCCGAGGTCGACGATATTGCCGGTGAAATCCGGGCCGTTGACCGTTTTCAGGCGTTCGATGACGGCGTCTTTGGTGACGGGCATGATTTTTTCCTCGGCGTTCGGCACCTCAGATAATGTAGTTTTCGAGCAGAACCAAGCCGCCGCCTCGACGCACCCAGCACGAGGCCGGCTTCTGCAAACGAACTTCGCAAGATGCCGGTCGCCGAACGGGGCACGTGGCCTATTTCAATGAACAGCATCAGGAACAGCCAGGGAAGGAGAAATCATGCTTGCAAACAGCAACGCAACGGCCAATCTCGCGGTGAAGGACATGGCGAGAGCAAAGGCGTTTTATGAAGGAACGCTGGGCCTCAAGCCGGTGGACCATATGGGCGACGAACTGATCGTCTACAAAAGCGGTGACACCACCATCAATGTCTATCGGTCCCAGTTCGCCGGAACCAACAAGGCGACGGCGGTAACCTGGACGGTTGGCGATCAGATCGACAGTGTCGTCCAATCGCTGAAATCGAAAGGCGTTGGGTTCGAACACTACGAAATGCCCGGCCTGACGATCGAGGGCGACGTCCATGTCGGCGACCAGGGCATGAAGGTCGCGTGGTTCAAGGATCCGGACGGCAACATCCTGAACCTTGTGAACCGGTAGACAATATCGCGATTGCCGGCGCTCCAGGCGCCGCGACGCTCACCTCATCCCGCCAGACCGACGGCGAGATAGGTGAGCGCCGAAATCACGGCCGTCGCCGGCAAGGTGACGATCCAGGCGATGACGATG
This sequence comes from Mesorhizobium sp. M0587, assembly GCF_040320945.1. Classification (NCBI taxonomy): domain Bacteria; kingdom Pseudomonadati; phylum Pseudomonadota; class Alphaproteobacteria; order Hyphomicrobiales; family Phyllobacteriaceae; genus Mesorhizobium; species Mesorhizobium sp. M0587. The sequence continues at coordinate 8,055 of NZ_JAMYQP010000055.1, read as the reverse complement.
TTGCCGGCGACACCCCAGCGCACGGCCGAGATGCGGCGGGCGGCGCCAACGCCGATGATGGCACCGGTAATCGTGTGCGTCGTCGAAACGGGAATGCCGAGCCAGGTGGCGGCGAACAGCGTGATGGCGCCGCCGGTCTCGGCGCAGAAGCCTTGCATCGGATTCAGCCGGGTGATCTTGGAGCCCATCGTGTGGACGATGCGCCAGCCGCCGAGCAGCGTGCCCAGCGCCAGCGCCGACTGGCAGGTCAGGACGACCCATAGCGGCACGTAGAATGTCCCGCCGAGCATGCCTTGCGAATACAACAGCACCGCGATGATGCCCATGGTCTTCTGGGCGTCGTTGCCGCCGTGGCCGAGCGAATAGAGCGAGGCGGAAAAGAACTGCATGACACGGAAAGTGCTGTCGACGGCGAACGGCGTCTGGCGCACGAACAGCCACGAAACCACGACCACGAGGACAAGCGCCAGGACGAAGCCGGTTGCCGGCGATAGGACGATCGCGGCGACCGTCTTGCCCAGCCCCGACCAGACGATGGCGCCGACGCCCGCCTTGGCAACGCCGGCGCCGACCAGCCCGCCGATCAGCGCGTGCGAACTGCTCGACGGGAGCCCGGCAATCCAGGTGACGATGTTCCAGACGATGGCGCCGACGAGCGCGGCGAAGATCACCGCCGGCGTGACGATGTTGACGTCGACAATGCCTTTTCCGACGGTCTCGGCGACATGGAGGCCGAAGAACATGAAGGCGATGAAGTTGAAGAAGGCCGCCCAGACGACCGCATAATGCGGGCGCAGCACGCGCGTGGAGACGATGGTGGCGATGGAGTTGGCCGCATCGTGCAGACCGTTGAGAAAATCGAAGAACAGCGCGACGGCGACGAGGCCGACCAGCAAGGGAAAGGCGATCGTGGCTTCCATCGCCTATACGTTCTCGATGACGACGCCGCTGATCTCGTTGGCGACGTCCTCGAATCGATCTACCACCTTCTCCAGCTGGCCATAGATCTCGCTGCCGATCAGATAGGCCATCGCGTCGCCGCGGCCATGCCGCTTGAACAGGTCCTTCAGACCTTGCTCATGCAGATCGTCGGCCCGGCCTTCGGCGCGCATGACTTCCTCGGCGATGGCGTTGAGACGCGCGCTGTTGGCGCCGACCTTGCTGAGAAGCGGAATCGCTTCCGCGACCAGCTTGGCGGTGTCAACGATGACGCCGCCCATCTCCTGCATCAGCGGGTCGAATTCCTTCATCTCGAACAGCCTCACCGTCTTGACCGTCTTGTGCATCATGTCGATGGCGTCATCCATCGACTGAATCAGGTCCTTGATGTCGCCGCGATCGAAAGGCGTGATGAAGGAGCGCCGCACGGCAAGCAGGACTTCCGCGGTGATATGGTCGGCCTCGTCCTCGAGATCGACGATCTTCTGGCCCCAGCGATCGATATCCTTGCCCTGGAGAAGCTGCTCCAGCGCCTCGGCGCCGCCGACCACAGTGCGCGAATGGCGCTCGAACAAGTCGAAGAAACGATCTTCGCGCGGCAGCAGCTTGCGGAACCAGCCCAGCATCTTGATCTCCCATCGCGCCCAGTTCACGACCCTTTCCTTGACATAGCGCCGCCAGGCGCCTCGGCAAACAGTAAGCCGGCTGAAAGATGTGGATGCAGGGCGATTACGCATAGCGCTTGCGGCGAAAGGAAATTTCCCCGACCTTGCACGCGACGACCGGACGAATGGCATGATCGACAAGCTGGAATTCTTCATCGCACTGGCCAAGGAGGAGCATTTCGGCCGGGCGGCCGAGCTGTGCGGCGTCACCCAACCGACGCTGTCGGCCGGCATAAAGCAACTTGAGGGCCAGCTCGGGGTGATGCTGGTGCTGCGCGGCTCGCGCTTCCAGGGGCTGACACCGGAAGGCAAGCAGGTGCTGACATGGGCGCGCCGCATCGTCGGCGACACCCGCACCATGAGAGAAGAGATGCGGGCGGCGCGTCACGGCCTGTCTGGCCGCATCCGCATCGCCGCCATCCCGACGGCCCTGGCCATGGTAGCGCGGCTGACGACGCCTTTCCGCGAGAAACATCCGGGCGTCACCTTCTCGGTGCTGTCGCGCACCTCGATCGAAGTGCTGTCGCTGCTTGGTAATTTCGAGGTCGACGCCGGCATCACCTATCTCGACAACGAGCCGCTGGGGCGGGTGACGAGCGTACCGCTCTATGACGAGCGCTATCAGCTGATCACCGCTGTCGGAAACCCCTACTCCGACCGCGACAAAGTGACATGGGTCGAGATCAGCCAGTTGCCGCTCTGCCTCTTGACGCCGGACATGCAGAACCGCCGCATCATCGACCAGCACCTGGCCGAGGCCGGCGAGCAGGTGCGGCCGACGCTGGAATCCAATTCGATGATCGTGCTGTTTTCCCACATCCGGACCGGCAAATGGTCATCGATCATGCCGCTCAACCTCGCGGAAACATTCGGCTTTTCCGAGCCTATCCGGGCCATTCCGATCGTCGACCCGGACGCCAGCCATACGGTCGGCTTGGTTGCCGCGCCGCGCGAACCGCACACGCCGCTGGTGCAGGCGCTGCTGGACGAGGCAATGGCGCTGGCAGACGATTTCCGCGCCCATCGCTAGGATAGACAATGTAAGCCGAGGCCTCGATAGAAATTTTCTATCACGCAACGAAACGGCTTTATTGATTTCGGTGGTTTCCTCTGATTTCATAAACACTTAGCGATGAATTCCATCGACCAGGGAGGGCGCTGCGTGACGATGCAGCCTGCAAGTACCGAGATCGCATCGCGCACGGCGGCGATCGTGCAAGAGATGAAGGGCCTTGAAGGCCCGTTGCTGCCGATCCTGCACGGCATCCAGGAAGAGTTCGGCCATGTGCCGCATGACGCCCTGCCGGTCATTGCCGATGGGCTGAACCTCTCCAGGGCGGAGGTACACGGCGTCGTCACCTTCTATCATGATTTCCGCGCCCGGCCGGCCGGCCGGCACGTGCTCAAGCTCTGCCAGGCGGAAGCCTGCCAGTCGATGGGCTCGGACGCGGTCGCCGCCAAGATCAAGCAGTTGCTCGGCATCGGTTTTCACGAGACCACCCGTGACGGATCGGTGACGCTGGAGCCGGTCTATTGCCTCGGGCTTTGCGCCTGTTCGCCGTCGGCGATGCTGGACGGTGTGGTGATCGGGCGTATCGATGACGAGAAGATCGAAGACATTGTCGCCGAGGTGCGCTCATGATCCCGCGCATCTACATTCCCGGTGATTCCGGCGCGCTGGCGCTGGGTGCGGAAAAGGTTGCCAAGGCGATCGCAAATGAACTCGCCGAGCGCGGGATCGAGGCCAAGATCGTGCGCAATGGCTCGCGCGGCGCCTATTTCCTAGAGCCAATGGTCGAGGTGGCGACCGCCAATGGCCGCGTCGCCTACGGGCCGGTGAAACCCTCCGACGTCAAGAGCCTGTTCGACAGCGGCTTCCTCACCGGCGGCCATCACAAGCGCTGGCTCGGCGCGCCCGACAAGATCCCCTTCCTGGCCAAACAGACGCGGCTGACCTTCGCCCGCTGCGGCATCAACGACCCGCTGTCGCTCGACGCCTACAAATCGCTGGGCGGGCTGAAGGGCCTGCAGAACGCGGTGGCGATGGCGCCGGCCGACATCGTCAGCCAAGTCACGGAATCAGGGCTGCGCGGCCGTGGCGGCGCCGGCTTCCCGACCGGGATCAAATGGAAGACGGTGCTCGACACCACCTCCGAGCGCAAATACATCGTCTGCAACGCCGATGAGGGCGACAGCGCCACCTTCGCCGACCGCATGATCATGGAAGGCGACCCGTTCGTGCTGATCGAAGGCATGGCGATCGCCGGCATCGCAACGGGCGCGACCAAGGGTTTCGTCTATATCCGCTCGGAATATCCGCATGCTGTGGCTGTCATGAACAAGGCGGTCGAGGTCGCCCGCAAGGCCGGCGTGCTCGGCGTCAACGTGCTGGGTTCGCCCAATGCGTTCGACATGGAGATCCGCGTCGGCGCCGGCGCCTATGTCTGCGGCGAGGAAACCTCGCTCTTGAACAGCCTGGAAGGCAAGCGTGGGGTGGTTCGCGCCAAGCCGCCGCTGCCGGCGATCCAAGGCTTGTTCGGCAAGCCGACGGTGATCAACAACGTCATCTCGCTGGCGTCCGTTCCGATCATCATGGACAAGGGTGCCGCCTTCTACAAGGATTTCGGCATGGGCCGCTCGCGCGGTACCATCCCGATCCAGATCGCAGGCAACGTCAAGCATGCAGGGCTGTTCGAGGCGGCTTTCGGCATGACGCTGGGCGAGATCGTCGACGAGATCGGCGGCGGCACCGCGACCGGACGGCCGGTGAAGGCGGTGCAGGTCGGTGGGCCGCTCGGCGCCTATTTCCCGCGCGCTTTGTTCGACACGCCGTTCGACTACGAAGCCTTCGCCGCCAAGGACGGGCTGATCGGCCATGCCGGCCTCACCGTGTTCGACGACACCGCCGACATGCTGAAGCAGGCACGCTTCGCCATGGAATTCTGCGCCATCGAAAGCTGCGGCAAGTGCACGCCCTGCCGCATCGGCTCGACGCGCGGGGTCGAGACCATCGACAGGCTCGCCGCCGGCATCGAACCGGAGAAGAACCTCGCGCTGGTCACGGACCTCTGCAACACGATGAAGTTCGGATCGCTGTGTGCGCTGGGCGGCTTCACGCCCTACCCGGTGATGAGCTCGATCACGCATTTCCCCGAGGATTTCAAGCCTGCGCCGGCGCGCGTGGCTGCTGAATAGGAGCTGGCAGATGAACATCAAGGCCGACTTCCCATCACTCGTCGAAGAGCTCGACTACGGAACCCCGCAATCGAAGTCGCAAAAGCAGGTCACCCTGACGGTCGACGGCCGCAGCATCACCGTGCCGGAAGGCACGTCGATCATGCGTGCGGCGATGGAAGGCGGGGTCGAGATCCCGAAACTCTGCGCCACCGACATGCTGGACTCGTTCGGTTCGTGCCGCGTCTGCCTCGTCGAGATCGAGGGGCGCGGCGGCACGCCGGCCTCCTGCACCACGCCGGTTGGCGAAGGCATGATGGTGCGCACGCAGTCCGAACGGCTCGATGCCATCCGCCGCGGCGTCATGGAACTTTATGTCTCCGACCATCCGACCGGCTGGAACGAGAAGGCCGGGACCGGCGCCAGCGAGTTCGACGCCGTTGCGAAGTCGATCGGCCTGACCGAGAACCGCTACGGCGTCAATGGGCGCAACCATGTCAAGCAGGAAGACGGCGTGGCACCCGGCCATGGCTCGCTGGCGGTCGACTACATCGCCCGCGATGAATCCAATCCCTATTTCGCCTATGATGCCGCGCAATGCATCGTCTGTTCGCGTTGCGTGCGGGCCTGCGAGGAGGTGCAGGGCACGTTCGCCCTGACCATCGAGGGCCGAGGTTTCGAATCGCGCATGGTCGCCGGCATGCACGAGGATTTCATCACCTCCGAATGCGTGTCCTGCGGCGCCTGCGTGCAGGCCTGTCCGACCGACGCGCTACGCGAGAAGACAGTGCTGGCCAAGGGCCTGCCGGAACGCTCGGTTGTCACCACCTGCGCCTATTGCGGCGTCGGTTGCTCGTTCAAGGCCGAAGTGAAGGACGACGAGGTCGTTCGCATGATGCCCTACAAGGAGGGCAAGGCCAATCACGGCCATTCCTGCGTGAAGGGCCGTTTCGCTTATGGTTATGCCACTCACAAGGACCGTATCCTGTCGCCGATGATCCGGGAAAAGGTCAGCGATCCCTGGCGGGAGGTGAGCTGGGAAGAGGCGATCGCCCATACGGCCAAGGAATTCCGCCGCATCCAGTACCAGTACGGACGCACCGCTATCGGCGGTATCACCTCGTCGCGCTGCACCAATGAGGAAACCTACCTCGTCCAGAAGATGGTTCGGCAGGGCTTCCGCAACAACAATGTCGACACTTGCGCGCGCGTCTGCCACTCGCCTACGGGATACGGGCTCGGCCAGACCTATGGCACTTCGGCCGGCACGCAGGACTTCGATTCGGTCGATTACACCGACGTCGCCGTCATCATCGGCGCCAATCCTGCTACCGCCCATCCGGTGTTCGCCTCACGGCTCAAGAAGCGGCTGCGCCAGGGCGCCAAGCTGATCGTGCTCGATCCGCGCCGTACCGAGATGGTCAAGTCGGCCCATGTGGAAGCGGACTATCATTTGCCGCTGAAGCCCGGCACCAACGTGGCCGTGCTGACCGCGCTGGCGCATGTCATCGTCACCGAAGGCCTGTTCGACGAAGCCTTCATCCGCGAACGCTGCGACTGGACGGAGTTCCAGGACTGGGCGTCTTTCGTCGCCTTGCCCGAAAACAGCCCCGAAACCGTCGGCAGGTTGTCCGGCGTCGATCCCGAACTGATCCGCGGCGCGGCGCGCCTTTACGCCACCGGCGGCAATGGCGCGATCTATTACGGCCTGGGCGTGACGGAACACAGCCAGGGTTCGACCACGGTGATGGCGATCGCCAACCTTGCCATGGCCACCGGCAATATCGGCCGGCCGGGCGTCGGCGTGAACCCGCTGCGCGGCCAGAACAACGTGCAGGGCTCATGCGACATGGGCTCCTTCCCGCACGAACTGCCCGGCTATCGCCACATCTCCGGCGAGGCCGTGCGCGACATCTATGAGAGCCTGTGGGGCGTAAAGCTGGACGACGAACCGGGCCTGCGCATTCCCAACATGCTTGATGCCGCCGTCGACGGCAGCTTCAAGGGCATTTATATCCAGGGCGAGGACATTCTGCAGTCCGATCCCGACACCAAGCATGTCGCCGCCGGCCTGGCGGCAATGGAATGCGTCGTCGTGCACGACCTCTTCCTCAACGAGACGGCGAACTACGCGCATGTCTTCCTGCCGGGCTCGACCTTCCTCGAGAAGGACGGCACGTTCACCAATGCCGAGCGCCGCATCAACATGGTGCGCAAGGTCCTGGAGCCGAAGGCGCGTTATGCCGATTGGGAGGCGACGCAGGAGCTTGCCCGCGCGATCGGGCTGGACTGGAACTATCGGCATCCCGCCGAGATCATGGACGAGATCGCCAAGACGACGCCGAGCTTTGCCGGCGTCTCCTTCGATCTGCTCGACCGTGTCGGATCGGTGCAATGGCCCTGCAACGAGAAGGCGCCGCTCGGCACGCCGATCATGCATGTCGATGGCTTCGTGCGCGGCAAGGGCAAGTTCATCCGTACCGAATATGTGGCGACGGACGAAAGGACGGGACCACGCTTCCCGCTGCTGCTGACCACCGGCCGCATCCTCAGCCAGTACAATGTCGGGGCGCAGACCAGGCGCACCGACAATCTGATGTGGCATAGCGAGGACCGGCTGGAAATCCATCCGCACGACGCTGAGAATCGTGGCTTGCGCGACGGCGATTGGGTGCGGCTGACCAGCCGCTCGGGCGAGACGACGCTGCGCGCGCTGATCACGGATCGCGTGTCGCCGGGTGTGGTCTATACGACCTTCCATCATCCCGATACGCAGGCCAACGTCATCACCACCGACTTCTCCGACTGGGCGACCAATTGCCCGGAATACAAGGTGACCGCGGTGCAGGTCGGCGCGTCCAACGGACCGTCGGAATGGCAACGCGATTATGACGAGCAGGCGCGCAACAGCCGCCGCATCGCGCCGCTGGAAGCGGCGGAGTAGTCTTGGGCGAGGCATTCGACGATAAGAGCTCAATCTTGACGGCTGATCGACCCCCACTCCGTCGAGCTTCGCTCGAAACCTCTCCCCCGATCGACGGGGGAAAGGAAAGCACGCGAACTCCAGGCTGCTTTCCTCTCCCTCCGGAGGGGGGAGAGGTGGCGCTGCGAAGCAGCGACGGAGTGGGGGAAGCCGGTCCGGCAAGACGCAGCCGCCGAAAGTCGGGCATAACCCAAAGAGCAGGCAATCCGGTGTTTCTGGCGAGCAGTCGCGGGGGGGGGCCCGCCCCCGGGGCCCGGCGCCCCCCCCCCCACCACCCCCCGGGCGGCGGCGGGG